>CAZQCA010000244.1:0-4956 GCA_964591845.1 uncultured Nocardioides sp. | reverse complement strand
TGAACGCCTCGGCGTCCTCTGCGAAGTCGTAGATCGGGGTGTCGACGAGGCCGGGCGCCACCGTGGTGAAGCGGATACCCGACGCCGCGAGGTCGCGCGCGACGGGCAGCGTGAGACCGACCATGCCGCCCTTCGAGGCGGCGTAGGCCGCCTGCCCGATCTGGCCGTCGTACGCCGCCACGCTGGCGATGCTGACGATGGCCCCCCGCTCGCCCGACGCGACCGGGTCGAGCCTGCTCATCGCGGTGGCGGCGAGCCGGATGGTGTCGAAGGTGCCGATCAGGTTGATGCCCACCACCTTGCGGAAGGCCTCGAGGTCATGGGCGGAGGCGAACTCGCCGTCCTTGCCGATGGTGCGCTGCGCCCAGCCGATGCCCGCCGAGCAGACCAGTGCGCGGAGGGGCGCCAGCCCGGCGGCCAGCTCGACGGCCTCCTGGATCTGCGCGGTGTCCGTGACGTCCACCCGGGCGAAGCGGCCCCCGATCTCGGCCGCCAGCGCCTCGCCCCGGTCGACCTGGAGGTCGGCGACCACCACGCGCGCGCCGCGCTCGGCGAGGGTGCGGGCCACGGCGGCGCCGATCCCCGAGGCGGCTCCGGTGACGAGGGCAGCGGTGTCTCTGAGCTCCATGCCCGCGAGCATAGGAGGCGGCGCTCGCTCCTCAGAGGTCGGTGGTGCCGTGGGCCACGATCACGGCCGGCCCCGTGAGCAGCATCCGACCGGACTCGGTCCAGGCCACCGACAGCTCGCCGCCCGGGACGTCGACCCGGTAGGTGCTGCCGGGGCCGTCGCCGTCGGCCGCGGCGGTGGCGACCATGGCGGCGCAGGCGCCGGTCCCGCAGGACCGGGTCTCTCCCGAGCCGCGCTCGTGGACGCGCATCGCGAGGTGCCGCGCGCCGCGGCGTACGACGAACTCGACGTTGACCCCGTCGGGGAAGAGCGTCTCGTCGACCTCGGGCGCCTCGCGCAGAGGCCCGGCCTGGGCCAGGTCGTCGACCCACGCCACCGCGTGGGGGTTGCCCGTGGTCACCTGTCGAGCGGGGAACGGCCGGCCGGCCGCGCGCACCGAGGTCGCCCGTCCGAGGACGGGCTCCCCCATGTCGACGGTCACCAGCTCGCCCTCGACCACGACCTCCTTGAGTCCGTCGCGGGTCGCCACCGTGAAGTCCTTGCTCGCCACCCAGCCCTGGTCGACGAGGTAGCGCGCGAAGACCCGCATCCCGTTGCCGCACATCTCCGCGAGCGAGCCGTCGGCGTTGCGGTAGTCCATGAACCACTCCGCCTCCCGCGGCCAGCCGACGGCTCCGGACCGCACCACCCGGAGTACGCCGTCGGCACCCAGGCCGGCGCGCCGGTCGCACAGCGCCTGCACCCTGGCCGGCGACAGGTCGCCGTGGAGGGTGCCGTCGGGATCGGGCAGCAGCACGAAGTCGTTCTCCGTGCCGTGGCCCTTGAGGAAGGCGTAGCTCACCCGTCCAGTGTGCCAGCCGGCGGTCGACTCACCGCACGACCGAGTAGCGCGCGCACACGAAGTCGCGGTTGCGGCCGGTCTCCTCGAGCCGGAGCTCGACGTGCCCCGGCATCAGCGGCGTGCCGGCCCCCAGCGTGACCGGGGCGATGCTGACCACGACCTCGTCCAACAGCCCCGCGGCCGCCGCCGCGGCGGCGAGCCCGCCGCCGCCGACCAGCCACACGTCCCGATCCCCGGCCGCCTCCCGAGCCTGCGCCCACACCTCCTCGAGTGGTGCCGCCGAGATCGTGACGCCCTCCGCCTGGGGGAAGTCACGATGCGTGACGACCCAGCTCGGCACCCCGCCTCGCTGCTCGGCAGGCACGTGGTCGAGCAGCCACTGGTAGGTGTTGGCGCCCATCACCGAGGCGCCGACCCTCGGCTCGAAGGCGTTCCAGCCGAAGGGGGACCCCGGGTCCTGGTCGCGGGTGAACAACCACTCCAACGAGTGGTCGGGCGTGGCCAGGAAGCCGTCGAGCGTCATCGCGGTGTAGTAGGTGGTGGCCATCCGCCGAGTATGGCGCGCCCCTTCACCCGCGGACGGCGGCGACGGCTCGCTCCAGGCGGTCGGGATCGTCGCAGCGGACCCAGTGGATCCGGGGGTCCTTGCCGAACCACGAGTCCTGGCGACGTGCGAACCGCCTGGTCGCGCGCACCGTCTCCTCCCGGGCCTCCTCGAGACCGAGCTCGCCGCGGAGGTGGGCGGCCACCTGGCGGTAGCCGATGGCCTCGCGCGCCGTGCGTCCCTGCTCCAGTCCGCGCTCCAGGAGCTGGCGCACCTCGTCCACCAGCCCGTCCTCGAACATCCGCGCCACTCGCGACCCGATGCGCTCGTCGAGCGTGGTCCGGTCTATCTCGAGGCCCACCTGCACCGACGCGGGGTCGGCGTACCGGAGGCGAGGCAGGCTGGCCGTGAACGGCCGACCGGTGAGCTCGATGACCTCCAGGGCTCGCACGATCCGCCGGCCGTTGTCCGGCAGGATCCGGTCGGCGGCCTCGGGGTCGGACGCGCGGAGGCGCTCGTGGAGGGCGCGGGCGCCGACCTCGGCGAGCTCGGCCTCCCAGCGCGCCCGCACGCCGGGGTCGGTGCCCGGGAAGTCGAACTCGTCGAGGACCGCCCGCGTGTAGAGCGCCGAGCCCCCCACGAGCACGGGCGTCACCCCCCGGCCGCGCAGGTCCTCGATCGTCGCCCGCGCCAGGCTCTGGAACTCCGCCACCGACAGGGGCCGGTCGACGTCCAGCAGGTCGAGGAGGTGGTGAGGGATGCCGCGTCGCTCGGCGACGGGGGTCTTGGCCGTCCCGATGTCCATGCCCCGGTAGACCGCCATCGCGTCGGTGTTGACGATCTCCCCACCGAGCCGCTCGGCCAGCGCCAGGGCCAGGTCGCTCTTCCCCGAGGCGGTCGCGCCGACCACGGCGACGATCGGGAGGGCCATGCGGGTTAGTCTTCCGGAGATCGGCCCGCCGGTCGCGGCGGCCCCCACGAAGGAGAGACAGATGGGTTTCCTGGACGACGCGAAGGACAAGCTCGGTGACCTGGTCGACCAGCACGGCGACAAGGTGAGCGACGGCATCGACAAGGCCGCCGACGTGGTCGACGACAAGACCGGTGGCAAGTTCGACGACAAGATCGACATGGGCGCCGACAAGGCCAAGGACGCGCTCGACGCGCTCGACGGCAAGAACGACGACCTCTGAGCCACGACCGCTTCGTCGTCGTCCCGGCCGCCTACGTCTTCCTGCTGAGGGAGGGGGCGGCCGGGACCGAGGTGTTGCTGCAGCTGCGCCAGAACACCGGGTTCATGGACGACCACTGGGCGGCCGCGGCCGCGGGTCACGTCGAGCGCGGCGAGACCGCCTGGGACGCCGCGGCGCGTGAGGCGGCCGAGGAGATCGCCGTCACCGAGGTCACCCTGGAGTTCGTCACGTCGATGCAGCGCACCCGCCGCGCCGACCCGATCGACGAGCGCATCGACTTCTTCTTCACCGCCCGCTCGTGGTCGGGCGAGCCGCGCATCGTGGAGCCGCTGAAGTGCGCCGAGCTCCGCTGGTGCCCGCTCGACGCGCTCCCCGCACCGGTGGTCCCTCACGAGCTGGTGGTGCTGGAGGCGCTGGGCCGCGGCGGGTCGCTGCCCGCCTACACGACCTTCGGGTTCTGAGGCACGGCGGCGGACCGGCCGGCGCCTTCTCGAGCCGCTCGTGACGGGCCTCATGGCGGCGGGCCCCGCGGGTACCTCCTCAGCATGAGCGAGCAGTTCGACCCCACCCAGGACCAGCGCGAGTCGACCCCCCACTCGAGCGGGCCGGAGGGCGCCGCCGGCGGCATGGGCATCAGCAGCGAGCGCGTCGGGCACGCGGGCCCCGGCCAGGAGCGCACGGACGGGCTCAAGGACACCTCGGCGACCGAGCCGGAGGGAGACGTGCCGCCCGAGCAGCGGCCCGGCGCGATCGAGGAGAACCCCGAGGGCATCGAGCCGGTCGCCGGCTATCCCCGGCTCGACCCGCGCCACGACGACAAGCCCTACGACGCGCCGCCGGGCTAGCCGCAGGCGGGCGCGTCCGACAGCGGAGCGGGGGCGCCCAGGCCCGGCATGCCGAGGCCGACGGCCGCCGGCCCTCGGGCGGTGCGGGCCTGCCAGGCGTCGCCGGCCCGCGTACGCCGGACCGCCAGCACCGGCCCGTCGGCGACCAGGTGGTGCGGCGCGGCGTAGGTGACCTCGACGGTGACCATGTCACCGGGCCGTACGGCGTCCGCGCCGGCGGGCGAGAAGTGCACCAGCCGGTTGTCGGGCGCGCGCCCGGACAGCCGGTGGGTGGCGCCGTCCTTGCGACCTTCGCCCTCGGCGACCATGAGCTCCAGCCGCGCGCCGAGCAGCCGCTGGTTCTCCGCCCAGGTGATCTCGTTGACCAGCGCCACCAGCCGCTCGTAGCGCTCCTGGACGACCTCGCCCGGCACCTGGTCGGGCAGCTCGGCGGCGGGCGTGCCCGGCCGCTTGGAGTACTGGAACGTGAAGGCGCCCGCGAACCGCGCCTGCCGCACCACGTCGAGGGTCGCCTGGAAGTCCTCCTCGGTCTCTCCGGGGAAGCCGACGATGATGTCGGTGGTGATCGCGGCGTCGGGCATGGCCGTGCGCACGCGGTCGAGGATCCCGAGGTAGCGCGCCTGCCGGTAGGAGCGCCGCATCGCCCGGAGCACCCGGTCGGACCCGGACTGCAGCGGCATGTGCAGCGAGTGCATGACGTTGGGGGTCTGGGCCATCGCCTCGATCACGTCGTCGGTGAACTCCGCAGGATGCGGTGAGGTGAAGCGCACCCGCTCGAGCCCCACGATCTCCCCACACGCCCGCAGCAGCCGCGAGAAGGCCTGTCGGTCGCCGAACTCGACGCCGTAGGAGTTGACGTTCTGCCCCAGCAGCGTGATCTCGGTGTACCCCATCCGCGCCAGTTC
>CAZQCA010000243.1:0-5006 GCA_964591845.1 uncultured Nocardioides sp. | reverse complement strand
ACGGATCACCTTGCACTTGTCACAGATCGGCTTGACGCTGGGGTTGACCTTCACGAGGAGGGTCCTTTCGTTGCGAGCGGCCGGCTACTTGTAGCGATAGACGATGCGACCCCGGGTGAGGTCGTAGGGCGAGAGCTCCACCACCACGCGGTCCTCCGGGAGGATCCGGATGTAGTGCTGACGCATCTTGCCGCTGATGTGCGCGAGAACCTTGTGCCCGTTGGTCAGCTCCACCCGGAACATCGCATTGGGGAGGGCCTCCACGACGGTGCCCTCGATCTCGATCACGCCTTCTTTCTTCGGCATGTCCTCCACATTCTCTGCACTGGCTTGTCTATCGGACGACCCGGGAACCTCTCCCCGGCCGGAGCCGGT
The DNA here is from genome assembly GCA_964591845.1 of uncultured Nocardioides sp. GTDB lineage: Bacteria > Actinomycetota > Actinomycetes > Propionibacteriales > Nocardioidaceae > Nocardioides. The sequence continues at coordinate 4,631 of CAZQCA010000243.1, read as the reverse complement.
GAGTGGACCTCGTCGGGCGGTTGCGCGAGCCTCATCCCGGGCGCACGACGAACCCTCCCTGACGGGACGGGCACGAGGTGATCCGGGCAGCCGCGAGGCACCACGAAACGCAACCCACGTTGGGCCGACACGCCAGTCTAGGGGGGCGGGGAGGCAAAACCCTAATCCGCCCGGTCAGGTGACGGTCGGGTCACCACCGCGGAAGGACGCCAGGCTCACCCGCGCCCGCCACCGCCGTGGGCGGCTCACCGAGGCCGACATCGCACGGCGCTCCCGGTCGACGGCGCTCCAGAACTCCTCGGCGTCGCTGGGCTCGGGGCCGCCGGGCCCGAAGACGTGGGCGTCGGCACGTCGCGCCAGCCCGGACGCGTCGGGAGAGGTGATCGCGGCCGACTGCTCCCGGCGGGTGGCGGCCGCCGACACGGGGACGGTCTGGCCCAGGTCGCGGGCGTGGTCGACGAGCTCGCGCCAGGCGCCGACGATCCGGCGCGACATCGGCCCGGAGGTGCGCCGGCGCGACCGGCGTACGGTCTTGACCAGAAGGATCGCGACGACGACCGCACCGACCAGGCCGAGCGGAAGCCCGCCCAGGACCAGGAGGCGCACCACCCAGCGCGGCAGCCCGGTGGCGGTGGCGTCGTCGTCGGCGGACTCGTCGCCCTTGCGGGCCTTCAGATCGGTGTCGGTCTGGTCCTGGATGACCGACGGGGGCGGGATGGGTGCCGCGGGCGGCACGCTGGCCCCCGTGCGGTTGCGGTCGGACTCGGGTGGCAGCTTGGCCGGGTGCTCCTCGCCCATGAACTCCTCGGTGGGGAGCGTCCGCCAGCTGCCGTCGGCAGCCTCGATCTCGACCCAGGCCGCGACGTCGCTGCCCCGGACGGTCCCTCCGTCGGGGACCACGGCCCCCATCACCACCCGGGCCGGGACTCCGATCCGGTTGGCGAGCAGCGCCATGGTCGCGGCGTACTGCTCGTCGTTGCCGGCCATGATCCGCGCGTTCACGAAGCCGTCCAGCAACCGGCCCAGGTAGTGGCCCGCGGGGTAGATCTTCTCCGCCTCCGCGACGCCGTCGGTGTACTTCCCCTCGTCGCGGAGGCGATGGGCCAGCGCGTAGACCGCCTTCATGGGCGAGTCCTCACCCTCGGTCCACTCACGGGACTGGGTGTCGAGGAACGCGGCCGCGTCGGCGGCCGCGCCCACGTTGGTCGAGGGCACCGTGTCGATCGTGAGCTCGTCGTCGGGCAGCACGGCCGTGAACGAGTAGCGGTCACCGGGTCGCAGCCCCGAGGGCACGACCGCGGTCGAGGTCGCCAGGTTGTAGCGGAAGCTGTCGGCCTTGGCCCGGGTGTCGCCCGTGGTGAACTCCAGCTGCTGCAGGCCGCCGGCCACCGGGAGCCAGACGCCGTCGTAGCCGTCGGCCACGGTCACGGTCGCGCGGACGGTGGGCCCGTCCAGCGGGTTGTCGATCGTCGACGACACCCGCTGGTAGGTGTCGTCGGCGGCGCCGGGGATCGCGCCGTTGGACGCCCCCCAGACGACGCCGTCGTAGCTGTCCAGCGTGGCGAACCGGACCCGGGTGCCGACGGGGACGCCCTCGATCGTGAACAGGTCGTGGGTGTAGAGGTTCTCGGGGTCGGGCTTGTCCCGCATGTCGACGTAGCGCCGGAACGAGGCCAGGGGCGAGGGGTACTTGCCGATGTCGAACGGCGGGACCACGTGGTCGCGCAGGATCAGCCTCGAGTCGTCGCCACCGGTGGCGAACGTCGCGACCGGCAGGGCGAGCAGGCCGGCGACAGCGATCAGGGCCGCGCCGGCGGCGGCCCGCGAGCCCCGGCCGGCATGGCCCTGGGCGGCACCCTCCTCGGCGACGTTGCGGGCCGACAGCCAGGCCAGCGACGTGACGGCGAACGCCACGCCCTGGAGCCATAGGGACTGGGGGTAGCGGGCGCCGAGCAGGATCACCAGCCCCAGCAGGCCCAGGGCGGGCACCAGGGGCAGCGGTGCCCGCAGCCACAGCGGGCGCAGCCGCACGCCGGACAGCATCACGCCGAGCACGCCCAGCATCAGGCCGAGCGCCCAGGGGAGCACGAGCAGGGGGCCGTCGCCGTCGACCGGCGGCAGCGTCGTCAGCAGGTCCTTCCAGCCGAAGAGCACCTGGTCGGTGAGCTCGCGCCAGGTCGCAGGCCGCGGCAGGGCGAGGCCGACGGAGCGGAGCGCCACTGCCCCGCCCAGCAGGTAGAAGAGCGCGACCGCGAGCAGGACGGGTGCCACCAGGGGGAGACCGAGGCGCCGGGCTCCCCAGGCCGCGGCGATGCCGAGCACGAGCCCGAGGACTCCCACCGCCAGGAACTCCCAGCCGGTGTAGGTCGGCGCCAGGCCCGCGAGGGCCACGGTGCCGAGCACGAGCACGAACGCGCCGTCCACCAGGGCGGCGCGGTCGCGGAGGAGGCCCGGCGCCGGCGAGGCCACGGCGTCGCTCATCGGACGCTCCAGCGCAACAGGGCGGGGAGGTCCTGCTTGTGGGACATGTGCAGCACCGGCATGCCGTCGGCCTCGGTCGCCCGGCTCGGCGCCGAGGAGTCGATGATCAGCGCGATCCGGCGTACCTCGGGCCCGAAGGCCGCCGCGGCCCGGGCGATCCCCTCGAAGCCCGCGGGGGCACCGGTGACCAGGAACAGCAGGCTGGTGTCGGGCGCGATCGACTGTGCCCGACGGGCGCCGGCGATGAGCCCGGTGCGCCCCAGCGACGCGCGACAGACCGCGTCGAGCGCCAGGTGACCGTCGGTGCCGGACGCCGCCTGCTCGCCGCACATGAACGACGTCTCGAAGTCGTCGAGGATGGCCCGCACCGCCAGCGAGGCGGCCACCGACATCGCCGTCTCGAAGTCCTCGGGGTCGTTCCAGGCGGCGAGCTCGTCGTCGACGACCACGGTGGCGTGGCTGCGCCGCGTGTCGAGGTACTCCCGGACCAGCAGCTGCGTCTGACCGGCCGCGGCCATCGCCTTGGCAGAGGAGCGCCAGTGGACGTGCCGCAGCTCGTCTCCCGGCACGTACTCGCGCAGGGCGTGGAAGGCGAGGTCGCTCTGCGAGACGGCGTCGATCGACACGCCCTCGAGGTCGCGGAGCAGGCCGGCGCCGAGGGAGTTCAGGGGAAGCATCTGCGGACGGACCAGCACCTCCTGAGCCTTGGTCCACGCGAAGTCACGGGAGAAGAGCCCCAGGGGGTCGCCTCGGCGGGTGCGCACGGGTCCCACCCGGATCACCCCGCGGCGCTCGGTGCGGATCGTGAAGCTCTCCTCGTGGGAGGCACCCGGCGCCAGCAGCGGTACGCCGTAGCGGTGCTGGCCCTGGCCGACGGGCAGCAGGAGCATCGTCGGCAGCAGCCGCCCGGAGGCGACGTTGGTCACGAGGATGTCGCCGGCCACCGAGTCGCCGGCGATCACGCGCAGCGGCTCCAGCCGCAGCCTCACGTCGACGCGCGTCCGGCCCGCCAGGAACGGCATCGCCATCGCCAGCAGGAGCAGGCACGCCGCAGCGAGGACGGCCAGCTCACGCCAGCCGGTCACGCTGGTCGCGACGACGGCCAGCGTGCCCAGGGCGAGCACGGTCCACCCGAGGGGACGGACCATCCTGATCCCTCGGCGGAAGCGGCGCCACCACCTGCGGAGCACGTGCGGGCCTCAGGCCACCCGGTCGGTGGGAGGCGACACCGAGTCGAGCAGGCGGTTGACCATCGCCTCGACGGACACCCCGGTGAACTGCGCCTCGGCGTCGAGCAGGATGCGGTGGCAGAGCACGGGCTCCGCCAGCTCCTTGATGTCGTCGGGGACGACGTGGTCGCGGCCGTCGGCCGCGGCCCACGTCTTGGCGACGCGGATGAACGCCAGGCAGCCACGGGCACTGATCCCGAGCTTCACGTGCGGGAGCCGGCGGGACTCCTCGGCCAGCTCGGCGACGTAGCCCACGATGGCCGGGTCGACGTAGACGTCGTCGGCCAGCCGGCTCATCTGCGCGATGGTCTCGGCGGTGATGACCGGCTGCACCAGGGCCGCCCGGTCGCGGACCTTGGCCTCCATGAGGAGCTCGACGGTCGACGTGCGGTCGGGGTAGCCCAGCGACGTCTTCATCAGGAAGCGGTCGAGCTGCGCCTCCGGCAGTCGGTAGGTGCCCGCCTGCTCGATGGGGTTCTGGGTCGCGATCACCATGAACGGCCGTCCGACCGCGTGCGGCTCGCCGTCGACCGTGACCCGGCCCTCCTCCATGACCTCGAGCAGGGCCGACTGGGTCTTGGGCGAGGCACGGTTGATCTCGTCGGCGAGCACGATCGAGTGGAAGATCGGGCCGGGGTGGAACTCGAAGGCCGCCTTGTGCTGGTCATAGACGGTCACACCCGTCACGTCCGAGGGCAGCAGGTCGGGAGTGAACTGGATGCGGGCGTGGCTGCCCTGGACCGTGTTGGCCAGCGCCCGGGCGAGCATCGTCTTGCCGGTCCCCGGGAAGTCCTCGAGCAGGACGTGACCCTCGGACAGCAGGCAGGTCAGCGTCAGCCGCACGACGTGACGCTTGCCGAGGACGGCGAGCTCCATGTTGTCGGTCAGCTTGTCGAAGGTCTTCTGGAACCAGCCGGCCTG
>CAZQCA010000242.1:0-5018 GCA_964591845.1 uncultured Nocardioides sp. | reverse complement strand
GCTCTCGTCACCGCCGACTGGGTCGAGGAGCATCTCGCCGACCCGACCGTCGTCCTCGTCGAGGTCGACGAGGACACCACCGCCTACGACAAGGGACACATCGCCGGGGCCGTCAAGCTCGACTGGACGACCGACCTCCAGGACCAGGTCCGTCGCGACTTCGTCTCGAAGGACAGGTTCGCCGAGCTCCTCTCCGAGCGGGGCATCGGCAACGACCACACGGTCGTCCTCTACGGCGGCAACAACAACTGGTTCGCGGCCTACGCCTACTGGTACTTCAGCCTCTACGGCCACGCCGACGTGCGCCTGCTCGACGGCGGCCGCAAGAAGTGGGAGCTGGAGAGCCGGCCGCTGACCGACGAGGTCACCGACCGCGCGCGCACGTCGTACGACCCCCAGGACCAGGACGTCTCGCTGCGAGCCTTCCGCGACGAGGTCGTCGCCGCGATCGGCGTGCAGAACCTCGTGGACGTCCGCAGCCCCGACGAGTACGCCGGCCGCCTGCTCGCGCCGGCCCACCTCCCGCAGGAGCAGGCGCAGCGCGCCGGGCACATCCCCACCGCGCTCAACGTCCCGTGGAGCAAGGCCGCCAACGACGACGGCACGTTCCGCTCCGACGACGAGCTCCGCGCCCTCTATGACGAGGCCGGCATCGACTGGAGCAAGGACACCATCGCCTACTGCCGCATCGGCGAGCGCTCGTCGCACACGTGGTTCGTCCTGCGGGAGCTGCTCGGCCAGGAGAACGTGAAGAACTACGACGGCTCGTGGACCGAGTACGGCTCGCTGGTCGGCGTCCCCGTGGCGCTCGGCGACGAGCGGGGAGAGGCATGAGCGCCGCGCTGCAGGCCGGCAGAGGCACGGTCATCCAGGGATGCGGCGCACCCGTCGGAGGGCTGCCCCTCGACGGCGTCAACACGGCGATCGAGGCGGTCGTCCAGGGCCGCGTGGTGCATGCCGACGAGTCGCCGGTCGACGGTGCCTACGTGCGGCTGCTCGACCGCACGGGTGAGTTCACCGCCGAGGTGCGCACCTCGCCGGAGGGGCACTTCAGGTTCTTCGCCGGCACCGGCGAGTGGACGCTGCGCACGCTCGCTCCCGGGGCGGACACGGTCGACACGGCCGTCTCCGCCACGGTCGGCGACGTCACGGAGGTCGTTGTCGCGGTCTGACCCGGACGGCGTACGTCGTCTGCGAGATTGGCGACGCCTCGCCGCGAGATTGGCGACGCTTCGCCGCGAGATTGGCGACGCTTCGCCGCGAGATTGGCGACGCTTCAGCGCTCGAGGATGAGCGTGACGGGGCCGTCGTTGACGTAGTCGACGGCCATGTCGGCGCCGAAGACCCCGCGGGCCACCGTGGCGCCCAGGCGCTCCAGCTCGGCGCAGAACGCGTCGTAGACGGGCTCGGACAGCGCACCCGGAGCGGCGTCCTGCCAGGTCGGACGGCGGCCCTTGCGGGCCTCGCCATAGAGCGTGAACTGGCTGACCACCAGGATCGGGGCATCCACCTCGGAGGCCGACCGCTCGTCGCGCAGGATGCGCAGGTCCCAGATCTTGCGAGCCATCCAGGCGGTCTCGTCGGTGCCGTCGGAATGGGTCACCCCGAGGTAGACCAGCAGACCAGGTCGTGGGAGCTCACCGACAACCGTCCCGTCGACCACGACGGATGCGCGAAGAACTCTTTGGACAACGGCTCTCATCAGGACGTCTTCCTGTCTCCGGGTTCGACGGCGGCCTCCGCCGCGTGCCACGATGACACCATGCCCGACGCCGTCGCCAGTCCCGTCCCGTCCGCCGACGCGCTGCCCGCCGATCGCCTGCTGATCACGGTCGCGCCGACCGGGGCCGAGACGGCCAAGGACGACTGCCCGCAGCTGCCGACGACGCCCGAGGAGCTGGCCACGACGGCGGTGGAGTGCCAGGCCGCGGGTGCCGCGATGATCCACATCCACGTGCGCGACCGCGACCACCGGCCGACCCTCGACCTCCCGCTGCTGAGGGAGTGGGTGGCCGCCGTCCGGGAGTCGACCGACCTGGTCGTCCAGCTCTCCACAGGCGGGTCGGTGCACGACCCGCTCGACGCCCGGCTCAAGGTGCTCGACGCCGAGCCCGACTCCTGCTCGCTCACGATGGGCACGACCAACTTCGGCGACGACGTCTTCCTCAACCCCTGGCCCTTCGTGTGCGAGCTCTACCAGCTCAGCCAGGAGCGGCAGGTGGTGCCCGAGTTCGAGCTGTTCGACCTCGGCCAGGTGCACGCCGTACGCCGGCTGCTCGCGCGCTACGGACTGCCGTTCGGCGGTCGCGTCCACTGCGACCTGGTGATGGGGGTGCCCGGGGGGATGGACGGCACCGCGGACGCTCTCGTCGCCTCGGTCGCGGCTCTCCCGGCCGAGACCACGTCGTGGTCGGCCACCGGGATCGGCCGCTCGACCCTGGCCGTCGCGCTCGCCTCGCTGAGCAAGGGCGGCCACCTGCGCGTCGGCATGGAGGACGTGCTCACGATCGCCAAGGGGCAGCCGGTCGAGTCCAACCGGCAGCTCGTCGAGCGGGTCGCCGACCTGGCCAGGATCGCCCAGCGAACCCCCATGTCGCCCGCCGAGGCCCGCGTCTTCCTCGGCGTCCGCGGCGCCGCCTGAGCCGTCGTACGACGGCCGCCCGGCCACCTAGACTGCCTGCATGCCGTTCGAGATCCCGGACAACATCCACCCGAGCTGCGCGCGCCTCGCGTGGCTGCTCGGCACCTGGGCGGGCAACGGCCACGGGGAGTACCCCACGATCGAGCCGTTCCAGTTCGGCCAGGAGCTGATCTTCCAGCAGGACGGCCGGCCCTTCCTCCACTACTTCAGCCGCGCCTGGATCGTCGACGAGTCGGGAGCGATCGTGCGTCAGGCCGCGCAGGAGACAGGCTTCCTCCGCCCCCAGGACGACGGCACGCTCGAGGTCGTGATGACCCACAACCTCGGCTTCGTCGAGATCTGGCACGGAGAGATCCATCCCGAGCAGCCGCGCTTCGAGATCGCCACCGACGCCGTGGCGCGCACCGCGACCGCCAAGGAGTACGCCGGCGGCCGGCGACTCTACGGCTACGTCGACGGCGACCTGCTCTATGCCTTCGACATGGCCGCGATGGGGCAGCCGCTGCAGCCCCACACCCACGCCCAGCTGAAGCGGCAGGGCTGACGGCGGGCGACGATGGACGACCTGTCCGAGCGGCTCCGGGCACGCGGACTCCGCCGCACGCCGCAGCGCGAGATGGTGCTCGCCGCGATCGACCGGCTCGGCCACGCCACGCCCGACGAGGTGCTCGCCGAGGTGCGCACCCAGTCGGAGGCGATCAACATCTCCACGGTCTACCGCACGCTCGAGACCCTCGAGGAGCTCGGCCTGCTGCGGCACGCCCACCTGAGCGACCGGGCCCCGACCTACCACTCCGTGGCCGAGCACGAGCACTTCCACCTGGTGTGCCGGAATTGTCACCGCGTCGTCTCCGTTGACCCTGACGTGCTAACGGAGCTGTCGGCGAGGCTGCGCGAGGAGCAGTCGTTCGTGGTCGACGTGGGACACCTCACCGTGTTCGGTCGTTGCCTGAGCTGTGAGGAGCAGGAGTGACGAGGAGCCCGCTGCTGGGCCTGCCCGGGGCCGTCGAGGCAGACGGCGTCGACGCCGGGGTGGCCGCGCACTACGGGTCGTTCCACCTCGAGCAGCGCGCGCTCGAGGCCGCCGAGGGATTCGTCGACCTGTCGCACCGCGACGTCGTGCGGGTGAGCGGGCCCGACCGGCTCGGCTGGCTGCACTCGCTGACGACGCAGGCATTCGAGGGTCTGCCGCCGGGCGTGTGGACGCAGGCGCTGGTCCTCAGCCCGCAGGGCCACGTCGAGCACGCCTTCGCCGGCGTCGACGACGGTCAGGCGTTCACGGCTCACACCGAGCCGGGAGCGGGTCCCGCCCTGGTCGGGTTCCTCGACCGGATGCGCTTCATGATGCGCGTCGAGGTCACGCTCGTGACGCAGGAGCTGTCCGTGGTGGGCCTTCCCGGCGCGGGCTTCGCACTCGTCGGCCGCGCCGACCTGACGTCGTACGCCGAGGCGCACGGCCCGGCGGCCGGGATCTGGGCCTTCGAGGCGCTGCGGATCGCCCGGGGCGAGCCACGGCTGGGCCTGGACACCGACCACCGCACCATCCCCAACGAGGTCGGCTTGCTCGGCTCGGCGGTCCACCTCGACAAGGGCTGCTACCGCGGCCAGGAGACCGTGGCGAGGGTCCACAATCTCGGCCGGCCGCCGCGGCGGCTGACGCTGCTGCACCTCGACGGCAGCGAGAACGCCCTGCCCGAGCAGGGCGCCGACGTCACCGCAGACGGGCGCACGGTGGGCTTCGTGGGCTCGTCGGCACGTCACCACGAGCTCGGCCCGATCGCCCTCGCGCTGCTCAAGCGCAACACCCCGGTCGAGGCGGCCCTGGTGGTCGGCGGCATCGCCGCCTCCCAGGAGGTCGTCGTCGACCCGGAGGTCGGCCTCCACGTCCGCGCCCAGCTGCGCTGAGCCCGCGGGCGGGGATCCACCTGTCGGGGTGAAGACCCGGCCGGCGTCGCGGCCTAGGGTCGAGGGGTCTGCATGCGGTGGTCGTTTCCACCTCTGCGGGCCCGGTTCCGAGGCCTCGGGCCGCGCCGCGCCTCCCGCGGGGTGCGGCCACGCGATCACCCACTCACGGAAGGCCTGACTCATGTCCACGACGCCCTACGAACCCGACGAGAACCCAGACGTCGTCCCCAGCGGCGCGCCCGCGGAGGACCCAGGCGGCGATGCGCCGGCCGAGCCCGACCCGCTGGAGCCGCTGCCGGAGGAGGACGGCGAGGCTCGGTAGCCACGAGCCCGCCCGGAGCCCCGGGTCGCCGCCACTACGCGTCGGCGGCGACCCGGTCGACCCGCTGCGGATCGAGGGGCTGATCAGGCGCCGGAGTTGATCATCCCGGCGCCGACGGTGACCCCGGTGGCCTCGTCGATCAGGATGAAC
>CAZQCA010000241.1:0-5041 GCA_964591845.1 uncultured Nocardioides sp. | reverse complement strand
TGTCGCCGTGGGCCTTGCGCACGTTGCGCAGGGTGAAGATGTAGTCAGCCATGATGGCGACCAGCCTACGGGCGGTGGGCCCGGACGTCAGATCCGCGACCACCGCCCGGCGAGGTCATCGAGGTGCGCCTCGGCCGGGCCCCCGATTGGGTCGGTCAGGCGGCCGGCTCCATCGGGGCCGGGTCGGCCGGCCGGACGACCTCGCCCTCCGCGTCGAGATCGGGACCGGTCTCGTCGTAGGAGTGGATGACCTCGCGCACCTGCGACTCGTCGACGGCCGTCGCGGCCCGCTTGGCGGACCTGGCGAACGCGGTGGTGCCGAGGTTGAGGTCGTGGCCGACCGACTGGGCCACCACGACGTATCGCGTCGAGGTGGTGCCGTCCTCCCGCTTCCAGACGTCGGCCACCAGCCGGCCCTGCACCACGACCGGGTCGCCACTGCCGACCGAGGCGTGCACGTGCTCGGCCAGCCTGCGCCACGCCTTGACCGTGAACCACGACGTCGGCCCGTCCTCCCAGCTGCCTGCGCGGTAGCGGCGTGGGGTGCTCCCGACGCGGAAGGTGGCCACCGGCAGCCCGGGAGCCACCTCGGCCAGGGTGACGTCGCTGCCGACCCACCCGCAGAAGGTGATCTGGGTGTCGTTCATCTCGCTCTCCTCTGGACGTGCACTGGATGTCGCGGCGGACGGCTCCGGCCGCCGGGACCCAGAGTGGGCGTCGCCGCCCCCGCGGCTCGGCAGCGTGCGAGACCGCCTGTGGACGGTCCCCACCGCGACTCGGCTGTGGACGGTTGATGGCCCGGTCGCGCTGCGCCCGGTCAGCGCAGGGCGACGGCGAGGTTGTCGCGGACCTGCTGATAGGCCGCCAGCTCGGCCTTGATGGGGGCCACCACGAGCTCCTCGGAGACCTCGTTGATGGCTCCGCGGAGGCGGGCGTCGGCGGTGCGGGCCCGTGAGCGCGCGGTGACCGAGACGAGCACGCGGCACACCAGCGCGAGCAGCAGACCCGCGGCGACGCCGCCGACCAGGAGAAGGAGCGGCGCAGCGACGCCCAGGTAGGAGGGGGTGCCGGGGTCGGGCACGTCGACGTAGTGGGAGGCGGCCAGCAGGGCGTACCACCCGGCGCCCGCGAGGGCCGCGAGGATCAGCAGCCACTGGAGCACCCGGACCAGCCCCGCCCACACGGGGATCCGGGCGGCACCCAGGTCGGTGCCCGCGAGCGCGAGGTCGAGGCGGTCGCCCAGGTCCTCGAGCCGCGAGGTCGAGGCGTGGCGGATGGCGGCTGCCCACGGATGCGCCATCCCCCTCGAGACGTCCTCGGCCAGCGCGCGCACCTCGGTGTCCACACGCGCCCGCTGGATCTGGGTGGGCTGCGGCACCGACGTGCGGGCGGTGCCGGTCAGCTGCTTGCCGACGGCGCCGAGGTCGAGGTGGAGGCGCTTGAGCGGGTCGGGCTTGAGCCTGGTGACCCAGGAGACGATCGGCCAGCCGGTCGCGCGGTTGGCGCGCAGGCGCGTCGACGTCTCCACGGCGTGGACGACGGTCGGCACGCCCGCGGCGTCGGCGAGCGCGTCGTCGAGGGCCGCGACCCGCTCGGCGGACAGCGACCGCGTCTTGGCCGAGCCGGTGGCCTCGCCGAGGCGGTGGGCGACGGCCCGGATGTCGGCCTCGGTGCGGGCCCGGTTGGCCTTCTTGGTCGCCACCCGCTCGGCGATCATGCTGCGGAGCTCGTCGACGCCCTCGCCCTGCCTGGCCGAGATCGGCAGCACGGGGACGCCGTCGAGGCCGTCGGCGGCCAGCAGGCGGCGTACGTCGGCCACCATCGCGTCGCGCTTCTCGGGCGGCACGGTGTCGATGTGGTTGAGCAGGACGATCATCACGTCGCGGTGCTCGGCGAGCGGCGCGAAGTAGCGGTCGTGGATGGCCGCGTCGGCGTACTTCTGAGGGTCGAGCACCCACACCAGCAGGTCGGCGAGCACGACCAGCCGGTCGACCTCGAGGTGGTGCGACACCTCGGTGGAGTCGTGGTCGGGGAGGTCGAGGAGCACGACTCCCTGGAGCGCCTGGTCCTGGCGACCGGTGTCGAGCATCGAGTCGCGCATGGTCTGGTGGCGGGCAGGGATGCCGAGCCACTCCAGGAGCTCGTCGGCCCCCTCGCTGCCCCAGACGCAGGCGGTGGCCCACGACGTCGTCGGGCGGCGTACGCCGACCGAGGAGAGGTCGAGGCCGGTGAGCGAGTTGAACGTCGAGGACTTGCCCGAGCCCGTCGCGCCGGCGATGGCCACGACCGTGTGCTCGGCGGAGAGCCGGAGCCGGGTGGCGGCGCGGTCGACGATCACGGCCGCCTCGTCGACGAGCGAGTCGTCGAGCCGTCCTCGGGAGGCCGCGGCCACTGCCTCGAGCGCGGCGACGCGGGCGCCGAGGTCGGTGCCCCGAGTCACCAGCTTCTTCGCTCCCTCGAGCAGGGACGTCATTGTCTCCCTAGCGCCACCCACACCCGACCGTCGGATGCTCCAGGGATCACCCTAGGGGGTCGTGGCCAGAATGCCGCGGATGGCCCGCGCCGCCGCTCTCGGCGGCGTCCTCGAGGGCCACCTGGGCTGCGAAGCGGAGGTCGTCGACCCGCCGGGCGGACTCGCGCAGCTGCTCGGCCGCGTCGTCGGCGATCTGCAGACTGTCGAGGAGGTCGAGGTAGCGGGCCCGCTCGGCGTCGAGCAGGTCGGTCACCCGGCGCTCCAGGTCGCGCTTGGCGCGCTCGGCCAGGTCGCGCACGGCCTGGTCGCCGAAGACCGCCTCGAGCAGCTTCTGCCCCACCACGGCGCCGCCGCCGGCGATCCCCGCCTCGGCGCCGGTGAGGCCGCCGGTGTGGGCGAACACCACGATCATCAGGGCCACGGACAGCCCGTTGACGCCGTAGGCCATGAAGCGGGCGCTGCTGCGCTTGTCGGCGCCCTCGGTGCGGACCATGTCGAGGACGTCCTGCTGCCACTCGCGCACCGCCCGCTCGGCGCGGCGGCGGAAGTCGCGGGAGGCCCGGCCGAGGTCCTCCCCCGCGTCCGCGAGCAGCGCCTGCCCGGAGGCCAGCGACTGCCAGGAGGCCTCGGCGCGCTCGGCGGCGGCCTCGGCGTGCTCGAGGATGAGCGTCTCGAGTCCCGACTCGACGGCGACGGTGACCCGCTCGACCTGCGGGGGACGGCCCTTGATGGAGTTGACGATGCGGTCGCGGAAGGCGCCGATGCGCGTCTCGAGCGACCGGAGCAGCTCGCCGGTGCCGACGAACTCCTGCCAGCGGGCCAGCACCTCGCCTCGGAGGAGGGTGCCGTCGGCCGAGGCCGTGGCGACGCCGCTCACCGCCTGGTCGTAGGCCTTGTCGGCGTCCTCGCGCAGCCTCGCGGCGGCCTCGGACTGCTCGGCGGCGGCGTCGGCGACGCTGTGGGTGCGCCAGGCCAGGGCGCGGATCGCACCGTCGAGGGTCTGCTTGACCACCGCGGCCCGCGCCGTGGAGTCGGCGGCCAGGGACTCCAGCCAGCCGCGGATGTCCTTGACGTGGTCGGCCGGCAGCAGGCCGTCGTCGCTGACCTGCCCCTCGCGGACGATGAACATCGGGGAGTCCTTGAGCCCGCGGCTGGCCAGCATCCGCGCCAGGTGCGACGAGACCGTCTCGACGGCCTCGTCGGGCGTGCGGTCGAGCACGATGGCGACCGCGGCGCTGCGGTCGGCGGCCTGCCGGAGGTAGTCCCACGGCACCTGGTCGGCGTAGCGCGCCGCCGACGTCACGAAGAGCCACAGGTCGGCCGCGGCGAGCAGCTGGGCGGCCAGCGTGCGGTTGCGCTCCTCGACCGAGTCGACGTCGGGCGCGTCGAGGATGGCCAGCCCCGGCGGCACGGTCTCCGAGGCCACGAGCTGGAGCGCCTCGGGGTCGTTGGTGGAGTGCGAGACCCGCTCGAGGTCGGGCAGCAGCCGGTCCTGCCCGAACCAGCGCGCGTCGTCGGGGTGGTGCACGAGGACCGGCGACCGGGTCGTCGGCCGGAGTACGCCGGGCTCGGTGACGCGGTGCCCGACCAGCGAGTTGACCAGCGTGGACTTGCCGGCCCCGGTGGACCCTCCCACGACCGTCAGCATGGGGGCGTCGCTGGTCATCAGGCGCGGGATGACGTAGTCCTCGAGCTGGTCGACCATCTCCGACTGAGCGCGGCGCTGCTCGTCGGCCCCCGGGATCTCCAGCGGCAGCCGGGCGTGCTGGAGCGCGCCGCGCAGCCTGACCAGCGCGGTCAGCATCTGCGTGGCCTCCAGCGACGAGTCCGGGGCGGCCTCGTGGGAGCCGTGGGTGTCGCTCATCGAGTGGGTACCACCTGTCCGGGGAAGGAGATCGAGGGTCGCGCGGCCGCGATCCTGGCGACGTAGTGCTGGCCGCGGGCCGCGAAGTCGGGCGGGGGCGTGCCCCGTAGGTATCGATGATGCAGGAAACCGAGCTCGACCGCCGCCTGCTGGTAGGCGCGCATCGCGCGCTCGGCCTCGGGACCCCCCTGCTGCCGCGCCCACGCCCGGGCCCGACGGCGCGCCTGGAGGTCGACGACCCAGCCGATGTCGGTCGCCGGGATCAGCCCTCGGGCGGCCGCGTCGGACAGGGCGGCGGTCAGCATCCGCCGCTCGGCGCTGCGGCTCCACACCGCGAAGCCCGCGAGGCCCAGGAAGACCGGTGCCATCACCACGAGATAGACGCCGAGGAACCCTTCGCTGCCATAGAGCGTCGAGCCGTTCCAGAGCGCGTGGGCGAGCACCGCCGTGGCGTAGCCCGCCACCGGCGCCAGCAGGCGTACGCCGGAGCTGCGGGTGGCGACCGCGATGCCGACGCCGATGCCGGTGAACGACGTGAACAGCGGGTGGGCGAAGGGGCTCGCGAGGCAGCGGACCACGAACGTCCAGGTGAGCGCCTCGGTGCCACCCGGGCCCGTGCCGTCGGTGCCGTCGTAGGCCGCCGCCAGGTAGAGGATGTTCTCGACGAAGGCGAACCCGATGCCGACCATGCCGGCATAGACGAT
>CAZQCA010000240.1:0-5121 GCA_964591845.1 uncultured Nocardioides sp. | reverse complement strand
GGCATCGACAACCTCTACGACTCGGTCAACACCCCGCTGATCTCCTTCCTCAACAACTCGATCAAGGCCAAGGAGCTCTTCCGCAACGACAAGGAGTACGTCGTCATGGACGGCGAGGTCCTGATCGTCGACGAGCACACCGGCCGGATGCTGCAGGGGCGCCGCTACAACGACGGCCTGCACCAGGCGATCGAGGCCAAGGAGGGCGTCCAGATCCGCGAGGAGTACCAGACGCTCGCGACGGTCACCCTCCAGAACTACTTCCGCCTCTACGAGAAGCTCGCCGGCATGACCGGCACGGCGATGACCGAGGCCAGCGAGTTCGACAAGATCTACCGGCTGGGCGTGGTCCCGATCCCGACCAACAAGCCGATGCTGCGCAAGGACCAGGCCGACCTCGTCTACCGCACCGAGGAGGCCAAGTACACCGCGGTCGTCGAGGACATCGAGGAGCGCAGCCGCAAGGGCCAGCCGATCCTGGTCGGCACCGTGTCGGTGGAGAAGTCCGAGCACCTGTCGGGGCTGCTCAAGAAGCGCGGCATCGCCCACACGGTCCTCAACGCCAAGCAGCACGCCGACGAGGCCAAGGTGGTGGCGGTCGCGGGCCACCGGGGCGCGGTCACGGTCGCCACCAACATGGCCGGCCGAGGCACCGACATCATGCTGGGAGGGTCGGTCGACTTCCTCGCCGACCAGGAGCTGCGCAAGCAGGGGATGGATCCCCAGGAGACCCCCGAGGACTACGAGGCGGCCTGGCCGGCCATGGTCGAGACGATCAAGGAGCGGGTCGCCGCCGAGCACGACGACGTCCGCGAGCTGGGCGGCCTCTACGTCATCGGCACCGAGCGCCACGAGTCGCGTCGCATCGACAACCAGCTCCGCGGCCGGTCCGGCCGTCAGGGCGACCCGGGGGAGTCCCGCTTCTACCTCTCGCTCCAGGACGAGCTGATGCGGCTCTTCAAGTCCGACTGGGTCGACCGGGTGCTCCAGGTGCTCAAGGTCCCCGACGACGTCCCGATCGAGAACAAGCGGGTGACCAACGCGATCGCCAGCGCCCAGGGCCAGGTCGAGTCGCAGAACTTCGAGTCCCGCAAGAACGTCCTCAAGTACGACGACGTGATGAACCAGCAGCGCGAGGTCATCTACGCCGAGCGCCGGCGGGTGCTCGAGGGCGCCGACCTCCAGGACCAGATCGGCGGCTTCATCGACGACGTGGTCAAGGGCTACGTCACCGCGGCCACCGAGGACTACCCCGAGCAGTGGGACCTCGAGGCGCTGTGGGTGGCGCTCAAGCAGCTGTGGCCGGTGTCTCTCGACCACGAGCAGCTCGAGGAGGAGTCCGGCGGTCGTGAGGGCATGGACCGCGACGAGCTGGTCGACGCGCTCCAGGCCGACGCGCACGCGGCCTACGCCCGGCGCGAGGAGGAGGTCGGCGCCGAGGTGATGCGCGAGCTGGAGCGGCGCGTGGTGCTGTCGGTGCTCGACCGCAAGTGGCGCGAGCACCTCTACGAGATGGACTACCTCCGCGAGGGCATCTATCTGCGCGCCTACAGCCAGCGCGACCCCCTGGTGGAGTACCAGCGCGAGGGCTTCGACATGTTCGCCGCGATGATGGACGGCATCGAGGAGGAGTCGGTCGGGTTCCTGTTCAACCTCGACGTCCAGGTCGAGGACGAGCCCGAGCCCGTCGAGCTCGAGGACGCCGGCATGTTCGACGTCGTCTCCGCACCGGAGGCGATGGGCGCCGCCCGCGAGGCCGCAACGGCCACGCCGGCGCCGGAGCCTGCGTCTCCGCTGGTCAAGCCGCCGCACATCCAGGCCAAGGGGCTCGACGCGCCGCGACAGCCGCAGAACCTCTCCTACTCGGCACCCTCCGAGACCGGCGAGGCCGAGGCCTCGGGCGGGGGCACGGTCACCCACGCCGACGACGAGTACGCCGGCACCGGGCGCAACCAGCTCTGCCCCTGCGGCTCGGGCAAGAAGTACAAGCGCTGCCACGGCGCTCCCGGGGGCCCCACCGGTCTCACCACGCGCGTCAACGGCTGAGCGGGTCAGCCGGGAACGTACCCAGGATCGACGACACCCCCTCAGGCGAACTCCAAGGCGGTGCACATCCACCGGCCGTCGCCGAGGAGCTCGAAGCGGGCGGCGATGGCCCGCGACCGCGCGCCGTGGCGCACGTGGATGCTCACCTCGACCCGGGCGTCGGTCACGAAGCAGCTGCGCACGCCCTGGACCTGCGGGCGCACCACCTGGCCGGCCCGGCCGAGGCCCGCCTGGTGCCCGCCCGCCCGAGCGACCAGCTGAGCCCGCCGCGCCAGGTCGGCATAGACGCCCGGCGCGGTCCACCGGACCAGCTGGGTCACCGGCCGGTCGCCGGCGACGATCTCGACCGCGGCCTGCGCGTAGCGGTGGGCCCACTGCTCGATCCGGCGCCGGTGCCCCGTCTCGATCGGCACCACGTCACCCCCGGGACGTCCGGGGTGGCGGCCCGGCAGCGGGGGAGGCTCCAGCAGGGGAGTCAGGTCGAGCGCGAGGGCTCCCTGGACGTGCGCCATCGGCACGGTCTCCGGCCCGCACAGCAGATCGGTCATCGGCCCTCCTCGGTGTCGGGGGTGTGACGTGGCAGCACCAGGACGGTGCCGGGGACGATCACGTCGGGGTCCGCGCCGATCGCCCGCCGGTTGGCCCTGTAGATCTCTCGCCAGCGGGCCTCGATGCGGGCCGCCGACGACGGGGCCGGGAGGTCGCGGGCGGCGATCCCCCACAGCGAGTCGCCCGGGCGCACCACCCAGCGGGCGTCATCGGGTGACGGGGGCGAGGTCGGTCCGGGGGCGGTCGGTGCCGGCTGCTGGAGCGGGAGTGTGGCCCGGTCGGGGTAGGGGAGCCCCTGCACGGCCAGGACGGGCGCGGTCCCCGACACCAACGGGCGAGGGGCCTGTCCCGGGTCGGCCGCCGCGGGCCCGGCCAGGCCGGCCGTCAGCCCGAGACCGAGGCCGCCGATGACGGCTCGGTGCAGCCAGCGGGGGCATCCGGTCGGTCGGGCGAGTCGTCCGCGCGCCACGGCCACCAGGACGAGCGAGGACGCGACCCACCACCAGGCGAGGCACACGAGCAGCCCGATCGCGGCTCCGGCTCGCAGGGCCACCGCGAGGTCGACCCTTGTCGCGACGAGACCGGAGAGCTCGGGGCGCAGGGCCACGGGCGCCAGGGCCGTCGCGAGCCCGACCGCGCACCACAGCAGCACACCTCGCAGGAGTGTCATGGCTGCCCCGTTCGTGCCGTTTGCATGTGTTTGAGATGATTCAAGCCAGTGAACATGCGTTAGTCAATAGCACTCTCCACAGAGTGCCGCGGGCGGATGGGCGGCCACACCCGATCCGGTGGCAGCCTTGCCCCATGGCCTGGGACCACGAGCTGGCGGCGCTCTTCGCCGACCTGGAGCGACAGGCCGAGGCCCTCTACGGCGAGGACCGCGCCGCTGAGCTCGCCGATCGCAGTCGCGCGGAGTACTCCTTGGTGTCGCTGGCCGGTCGCCTGGCGGCCTCCCTCGGTCGGGAGCTGACGCTCGAGGTCGTCGGTGTGGGACCGGTGACCGGCCGACTGGAGCGCGTGGGCGACGGCTGGTGTCTCGTGCGCTCGCCGGCGACCGACTGGGTGGTGCTACAGGACGCCGTCGCGGCGGTCCGGGGTGCCTCGGGGCG
The DNA here is from genome assembly GCA_964591845.1 of uncultured Nocardioides sp. Classification (GTDB taxonomy): domain Bacteria; phylum Actinomycetota; class Actinomycetes; order Propionibacteriales; family Nocardioidaceae; genus Nocardioides. The sequence goes on along the minus strand of CAZQCA010000240.1, from coordinate 1,417 downwards.
CGCCGTGGCCGAGGCGGCCCGGTCGCCACTCACCCGGCTGGGGGTCGGCTCAGCGCTGCGCGGTCTGGCCGACGCGGGCGTCCGCTGCGTCCTCCACCGCCGCGACGGCGCCCGCCACGAGGGCCTGCTCGAGCGCGTGGGCGGCGACTTCGTGGAGCTGCGGCCCGAGGCGGACGGCGCCGACGTCGTCCACCTGGTGGCCTACTCCGCCCTCGCGGCCGTGGCCAGCCGCGACTGAAGGCCCGCGTCCCTAGGTCGCGTCGACGTCGTACGGCGGCGTCTCGCCGGCGCGCAACGGCCTCTCGCGGGGCCGGCGGGGCGTGCCCGCGTCGTCGTCGTCCTCCATGGCCTCGATGACGTGCTTGCGCACGATGGTGCGCGGGTCGAGGTCGCGCAGCTCGAGGTCGGCGTACTCGGGGCCGAGCTCCTCGCGCAGCTCGTCGCGCGCGGAGTTGGCGAGCGTGCGCAGCTGGCGCAGGAAGCGCCCCGCCTGGCGAGCCAGGTCGGGCAGCTTCTCGGGGCCGACCACGAGCACCGCGACGAACGCGATGACCGCGAGCTCCGGCAGACCGACCCCGAACATGGGCGGAGTCTAGAGCTTGCCGGTGGGCGTCAACCCGAGCTGCATGCCCGCCAGGCCGCGTCCCTTCTCGCCGAGGCTGGTGGCGATCCGGGTCAGCGCGACGGCGGCCGGCGAGGATGGGTCGGACTCGACGATGGGCTTGCCGGCGTCGCCGCCCTCGCGCAGCGACGGGTCGAGCGGCACCTCGCCGAGCACGGGCACGTCGTAGCCGAAGCGCTCGGAGAGCGTCGCTGCGACGCGGGCTCCGCCGCCCGCGCCGAAGAGCTCCAGCCGGTGCTCGGGGCCGCAGTGGGGGCAGGGCAGGAAGCTCATGTTCTCCACGACCCCGACGACTCGCTGGTGCATCATCGAGGCCATCGTCCCCGCGCGCTCGGCCACCTCGGCGGCCGCCTCCTGAGGCGTGGTCACCACCACGACCTCGGCGTTGGGGAGGTGCTGCCCCAGCGAGAGGGCGATGTCGCCGGTGCCGGGAGGCAGGTCGAGGAGCAGCACGTCGAGATCGCCCCAGTAGACGTCGCTGAGCATCTGCACCAGCGCCCGGTCGAGCATCGGCCCGCGCCAGGCGACCACCTGGTCTCGGCGCGGCTTGAGCATCCCGATCGAGATGACCGAGACGCCCGACGCCGTGGGCACCGGCATGATCATCTCCTCGACCTGTGTCGGCCGGGAGTCCGCGACGCCGAGCATGGCCGGGACGGAGTGCCCGTAGATGTCCGCGTCGACCACGCCGACCGTGCGGCCCTGCGCGGCCAGCGCGAGCGCGAGGTTGACCGTGACCGAGGACTTGCCGACGCCGCCCTTGCCGCTGGCCACGGCGATCACCCGGGTCAGCGA
>CAZQCA010000239.1:0-5220 GCA_964591845.1 uncultured Nocardioides sp. | reverse complement strand
GTGATGCCGCGGATGTCGGCCTCCTGGAAGGCGTCGGTGCCGATCATCGCGGCGCCGACCTGCCCGGTCACGGCCACGATCGGCACGGAGTCCATGTGGGCGTCGGCGATGGGCGTCACGAGGTTGGTCGCACCGGGGCCCGAGGTCGCCATGCAGACGCCGACCCTGCCGGTGGCGGCGGCGTAGCCCTGGGCCGCGTGGCCCGCGCCCTGCTCGTGGCGGACCAGGATGTGGCGGATCCGAGTGGAGTCCATGAGCGGGTCGTAGGCCGGCAGGATGGCTCCGCCGGGGATGCCGAAGATGTGCTCGGCGCCCGCCTGCTCCAGCGACTTGATCAGGCTCTGCGCGCCGGTGATGCCGGTCGCGTCCTGCTCGCTCATCAGCTGTGCCCCTCGTTGCTCGGTGTGGCCAACAAAAAACCCCTCGGCCCGCGGTGGGCGACGAGGGGTGACGCGTGGAGACGGGTCGTGACCCTCAGCCCACGCGCCAGGTGCGTACGAGGCTCTCGTTGCGCATGTGCCTAGCGTCAGGGTAGCGCTGTGGGGGCGTCAAGGAGGGTGACGGGTCGTACCACCATGTGGAACGACCGTCCTGTCATGCGGAACGCGGGACCGGCGGGTCAGTGACCTGTGACCGTGCTCGTGCCGGCCGCGGGCTGCCAGGTGCACACGCACGCCTTGTTGCCCTGGGCGTCGGCGAGCACCCAGAAGCTGGGGGCCTCGCTGTCGTCGACCAGCCGGCCGCCGGCCTGGAGGGCGTCGGAGACCCGCTGCTCGGCGACGTCGTGGGGCACGAACACGTCGAGGTGCCACCGCTGGCGCGGCTCGTCGTGGGGGTCGGTGGACTGGAACCACATGCCGGGTCGCAGCGCATCGGGATCGACCAGCTCGTCACCCCGGGGCTCCAGGCCGAGCACCGCCGCCCAGAACCCGATGACCTCGCTCGCGTCGGGGGTGTCGAGGGCGAGGTCGAGCAGACGCAGCGCCTCGGGCTGGGCCTCGATGCCGAGCTCGGCCGCGATGTCGCTGATCGTGCGCGCCAGGGCCAGGTCGCGGGAGGTCAGCGCGAAGACGTCGTGACTGAGCAGGCGGATCTCGACGTGGCCGTAGCGCAGGTCGAGGTCGGGGTGGTGGTCGGCGGCATCGGCGGCCTCACCCACCCGCTGCGCGAAGCGGACGCCGGCGGCGAAGCTGCGGGTGAGGAAGCGGGCGTGGAGAGCCCGCATGAGGAGCCGCCAGTCGTCGAGACCGGCGGCCAGCACCTCGGCACCGGAGACGGGCTGCCGGGGGTCGGGGCTCGTGTCGCTCACGACAGCACCTCCTGGCCGATGGGACCCGGGTTGTAGGCGACCTCCCACTGGACACCGGCCGGGTCGCAGAAGTAGCCGGAGTAGCCACCCCAGTCACGGCGGAACGCAGGGCGCACGTCGTGGGCGCCGGCCGACTCCGCGGCCACCAGCGCCTGGTCGACCTCGGCCTCGGTCGGCACGTTGTGGGACAGCGTGAACGGCGGCACTCCGCCTTCGCGGCCGATGCGCCCGACCTCGGCCTCGAAGCCGGCGTCGGCCCACAGCGAGAGCACGACCGTGTCGGCGACCTTGATCATCACCACCTCATCGGGGACGTCGAGGGCCGCCTCCCAGCCGAGTCCGTCGAGGTAGAACCGCCGGGCCGCGTCGAGATCGGGCACGGCGAGGGTCACGAAGCTGAGGCGCTGGTCCATCCCTCCACCGTGACAGACCGCGCCGACACCCACCAGGGCTACCCCAGCGCCTCCTCCACGAGCGCCGAGAGGCTGCGCCGCTGACGGCCCTCCGCGTCGAGGTTCGACGTCGCCAGCCACGCGTCGTACGCCGGCGCGAGGCGGGCCCAGTCGCGGTCGGTCATCGCGAACCAGTCGGTGTCGCGGTTGCGCCCCCGGTAGACCACCGCCTGGCGGAAGCGCCCCTCGTAGCGGAACCCCAGCCGACGCGCGGCCGCCCGGGACGGCTCGTTGTGGCTGTCGCACTTCCACTCGTAGCGCCGGTAGCCGAGGTCGTCGAAGACGTGCCGCATCAGCAGCCACATCGCCTCCGTCGCGGGCGTCGTCCGCTGGAGGGTCCGGCCGTAGAGGATGGCGCCGACCTCGATGCTGCCGTTCGCCGGATCGGCGCGCATCAGGCTGGCCAGGCCGGCCGCCCGCCGGACGTCGGTCGGGACCACCGCGAAGGTCACCAGGGCCGGGTCGGCCGAGGTCCGCTCGAGCGCGTCGCGGAGGGCGGCCCGGTCGCCCGGCCGCGAGGTCAGCCGGTAGGTCCACAGCGGGTCGTCGTCCGGACCGCAGACGGCGTCGAAGAGCGCGTCGGCGTGGTCGGCGGTGACCGGCTCCAGGCGGACCGTGCGCCCCTCGAGCCGCACCCGCTGCGGTGCGTGCGCGCCGGCCCAGCCGGGCACCGGCTCGCCGATCGGCTGTCCGTGCTCGTTGCGCCGGGGCGGCGTGGCGGTCACGCGCCCGCGAGCTCGTCGCGCACCGCGGCCAGGCCCGCCCGCACCTCGGCGAACGACGTCGAGAGCGGCGACAGTCCGATCCGGAGACCGTCGGGGTCGCGGTAGTCGGGGATGACGTCCTGCTCCCACAGGGCCGCGGTCACCTCGCGCATCGCGGGGTGACGCACGGTGACGTGGCCGCCGCGACGGTCGGGGTCGCGCGGCGACGCGACCTCCGCCCCGAGCGGGACCAGCCAGGCGTCGGCCAGCGCGACGGCGTACGCCGTCAGGTCGCGCGACTTGCGCCGGACCGCCTCGATCCCGACCTCCTCGAGCAGCTCGACCATGTGCTCCAGCGCGACCATGCCGAGGATCGGAGGCGTGCCCGAGAGGAAGCGCCGGATGCCGGGGGCGGGGGTGTAGCCGGGCCCCATCGCGAACGGGTCCGCGTGGCCGATCCACCCCGTGACGGGCTGGGTGAGGGTCGCGTGGTGCCGCGCGGCGACGTAGCCGAAGGCGGGCGAGCCCGGGCCGCCGTTGAGGTACTTGTAGGTGCAGCCGACGGCCAGGTCGGCGCCCCAGTCGTCGAGCGCGACCGGCACCGAGCCCGCCGAGTGGGACAGGTCCCAGAGCATCATCGCGCCGGCGTCGTGGGCGGCACGGGTGATCGCCGCCCCGTCGGCCACGTAGGCCGAGCGGTAGGCGACGTGGCTGAGCATCACCAGCGCCGTCGTCGGGCCCGCGGCTGCGCGCACCTGGTCGAGCCCCACCCCCGAGGCCGGGTCGGTCTGGATCCAGCGCAGCCGCATGCCCCTCTCGGCGGCGATGCCCTCGGCCAGGTAGCGGTCGGTCGGGAAGTCGTCGTCGCCGACGACGATCTCGACGCGGGCCGGGTCGAGCCGCAGCTGGTGGTCGACGGCGGCCCGGGCCAGCTTGTAGAGCAGCACCGTGGTCGAGTCGCCGACGAACGTCTGGCCGGGCGCCGCGCCCAGCAGGCCCGCTCCGATCCGGTCGCCGAGCGCGACCGGACGGTCCATCCACTGCTCGTCCCAGCCGCGGATCAGGCGGCCGCCCCACTCCTCCTCGACGAAGACCGGCAGCCGCTCGGCCGTGGCCCGCAGCGGGCGCCCGAGCGAGTTGCCGTCGAAGTAGACCAGCGGCGTGGCCGCGCCGACGAAGCGGTCCCGGTGGTGTGCCAACGGGTCGCCGGCGTCCCGGGCCGCGGCGTACGCCGCCGTCGTGACGTCGGCGGTCGAGAGGTCCGGGTCGGAGGGCGCGAGGTCGGTCACGGGTCCTGTCTACCTCAGGCCCGCCGGCGGGGCCACGCCCGGCTCACTGGTAGCTGACGTAGCGCACGGGCGGCCGGATCGCGCGGACCCGGGCGGGCGACATCAGCCGCCGGTCCTCGTCGTAGAACAGCTTGAAGCCGAGCGTGAACTGTCGCGGACGGATGACGGCGTGGAAGGTGCCGAGCTTCTGGCGCGGCGTCCCGAAGCCGTCGACGTGCTGCACCATCGCCAGCCCGGGTTGCCGGCGGATCGCGCCGATGTCGTGGATCATCGAGGTCCGGAACTGGTGCAGCACCAGCAGCTTCTGTGGGATGCGATGGGTGCGGGTCAGGCGCGAGAGCCACGCCGCGGTGCGGTTGACCTCGTCGGCGCCGACGCTGCCGATGGTGCGCGCGGGCACCTGGCGGGGCCCCATCCGCCACTCCGGGTCCAGCGCCAGCCCGACCCAGGGGTCGCGCAGCGCCCAGGACCAGCGCCGCGCCACGCTGAGGAAGCCGCTGCGCCCCGGCTGGACGTCGAGCACCACGAGCGCGCCGTTGCGGTGCGCCGCGTCGATGACGTGCGCCACCAGCTCGCGGGAGATGTCGTGGCTGAAGTCGCCGTCGCGACCGGGCCCGGCGTCGGCGACGGTGACGATGAGCTCGTAGACGGGCTGGATCGGACCACCCCGCCGGAACGGGGCGCCCGCTCGTCGCAGCCGGGCGTCGGCCCGGTCGATCGAGGTCTCCCCCAGCACGCCGAGCGAGCCGGTGCCCGCAGTGCCGTAGTAGGCCACCAGGAACCTGCCGTCGGCGAAGATCCGCTTGCCACCGCCGGGAAGCGTCGGCGGGTGGCGCGGCAACAGCGGCGGTCCGGGCCGTTGGACGTCGTACTGCGGGGTGCGCTGGGAGGCACCCGGGCGCTCGGCGACCCGGCCGGCGGTCGGCTGCCCGGTCGGACCCGAGACCGCCCCGACCACCGCCACCAGGCCCAGCAGCACGACGAGCGCGCTGCCCGAGGCCAGCAGCCCCCTGCCCCGCTCGTCCAGGCCGGCCAGCCATGCCCTCGCCGCGGCGTACCAGCGGTGGAGGTGGCGCAGGAGAGGCCCCGAGAAGCGGCGCAGGGCGGTGGGCAACGTCAGCCGCAGACCGCCCCGTGGGCCGCCGACTGCACGACCTGGGCGTACTTGCCGAGCACGCCCCGGGTGTACTTCGGCGGCCGCGGCTGCCAGCCGTCCCGGCGGGCCTCGAGGTCGTCCATCTCCACCTCGAGCGTCCGGTTGGCCACGTCGAGGGTGATCGGGTCGCCGTCGCGCACGAACGCGATCGGGCCGCCGTCGACCGCCTCGGGGGCGATGTGGCCGACGCAGAGGCCGGTGGTGCCGCCGGAGAACCGCCCGTCGGTGATCAGCAGGACGTCCTTGCCGAGCCCGGCGCCCTTGATGGCGCCGGTGATGGCCAGCATCTCGCGCATGCCGGGACCGCCCT
>CAZQCA010000238.1:0-5222 GCA_964591845.1 uncultured Nocardioides sp. | reverse complement strand
CCGGCCGGCGCGACGAACCCGCCCAGATAGAGCCAGACCATCGCGAAGTAGAACACCTCGCCCGCCTGCCAGATCAGCAGGTCGCGCCAGCGGGGCCGGGCGATCACGGCGAGGGGGAGCAGCCACAGCACGTACTGCGGCGAATAGACCTTGTTGACCAGCAGGAACCCGGCAACGATCAGGAAGCCGAGCTGGGCCAGCCGGGGGGTGCGCGGCGCCGAGAGCCCGAGCAGCAGCACGCCCGCGCACCACAGGACGAAGAACGCCCACGACACCTGGTTGATCAGCTCGGGGGCCGGCACCCAGCCCGTCGACTGCTGGACGACCAGCCACAGCGAGCCGAGGTCGGCGCCCCGGTCGGAGTTGAACGACCAGAAGTAGGTCCACTGCTGCCAGCCGGTCACCCACGCGGGTGCGTTCACGAGTGCGTACGACGCCGCCGCGGCGCCCGTCGCCACCCCGAGATCGCGCCAGCGACCCTCCCGCCAACAGATCACCAGCAGCCCGCCGAGCAGGAACAGCGGATAGAGCTTGGTGGCCGCGCCGAGCCCGATCATCACCCCGGTGAGCGCGGGTCGCCCGCGGGCCCAGGCCCACAGCGCCCCGGCGGTGAACATGACCGCGAGCAGGTCCCAGTTGACCAGTCCCGACAGCAGCAGCGCCGGAGAGAGCGCGAACGCGGCCGCGTCCCAGGGCCGCCGGGGGTTGACCCCCACCAGGAACGCCGCCGCGACCAGCGTGGCCAGCGCCAGCCCCGCGGCGTTGACCGCGACGAAGAGCCGGCGCTCCTCGAGGATCTCCGGTCGTCCACTGAGCTCGTTGACCGAGATCTCGTAGCGCGGCTCCAGGTCGGGTGAGCCGGACAGGAGGTGGGTCAGCCACCCGGTGCCGTAGGCCCAGTAGGAGATGCCGACGGGGTACTCCATCACGTCATACCGGGCGCGGACCTGCTCGTCGGAGCTGTAGGGCCACTCCAGCTCCGCGAAGCCGCGCAGGGCATAGAGATGCGGCACGTCGGAGTAGCACATGTGGGAGTACTGCAGCTGCCAGTTCGTCGCCACGCACGGCTGCTTCTGCACCATCCCGAGGGCGAAGGTGAGCGCGCTCAGGGCCAGCACCACGCGCAGCGGCGTCCACCACCGATGCCGCCCGGCGCGAGCGCCGATCGGCCCGCCCAGCCCGTCGGAGAGCGCCGCGACCAGGGGGTCGTCCACCGTGGGATGGACGCGACGGTCCGGCTCCGCCGGCACGCGCCGCTGGGCACGTGGAGGCGGGGACGCGGTCACGCTCGGTGTCTACCAGAGCCGGGGGAGCACGGCGAACCAGCCCAGCGCGCTCGCGGGCCGACCGCCACCACCGGCCCCGCCACCGCCGCTCTGGCTGGGCGAGCCGGTCGGGGAGTCGGTGGGCGAGGAGCTCGGAGAGTCCGAGGGGCTCTGCGACGGACTCTCGGAGGGACTCTCCGAGGGGGTCTCCGACGGCGTCGGCGAGGGCTCCTCGGTCTTCGGCGGCTTGGACTTGCTGGGCTTCGGCGGCGGCGGGACATAGGGGTCGTGGCCCTCGCTCGGCGCCTCGCCGTCGACGTACGCCGGCTCCGGGAACTGCTCGACCGGGAGCCCCTCCATGTCCTGCTGCATGATCGCCGTCCACGTGCGCGCGGGGTAGGACCCGCCGAAGTAGGACGGCAGCCACTCGTCGAGCTGGTCGTCGCCGTCGCCGCGGACATACATCACCGCGGTGGCGATCTGCGGGGTGAAGCCGACGAACCAGGCCGAGGACACCACGTCGCCGGAGGCGGTGTCGGGTGCCTCCTTGGTCGCGGTGCCGGTCTTGCCGGCCGCCGGGCGGCCCAGCTCGAGCGCGGCGGTGCCGGTGCCGACCTGGACGACCTGCTGCATCGCGTAGGAGACGTCGGAGGCGATGTCCTCGTCGAGCACGCGGTCGGCGTCGGACTTGAACGTGTAGTCGTCGCTGTTGCCGGGCGCGTCGACCTTGCTGATCACGTGCACCCGGGACCGCTCGCCGCCCGCGGCGATCGTGGCGTAGGCGTTGGCCATGTTGATCGGGCTGATCCGCGCCTTGCCGAGGGTGACCCGGGAGTCCGCCTCGAGGTCGCGCGACTCGTCGGGGATGCCGGGGTACTTCTTGCTGGCCTTGGCCGGCGGCACACCCAGCTCGTTGGCCATCTGGACGATCGCGTCGGGGCCGTCGTCCATGCTCTCGGACATGTCGATGAACGCGGTGTTGACCGACTTCTCCAGCGCCAGCAGCGCGCTGGTGTTGCTGCCGGTGTCGCCCGCGCCGTCGCCCTCGTTGTAGACCTCGGAGCCGTCGTCGAAGACGTAGGGCGAGTTGCCCTGGAAGGTGTCCTTGAGCGAGAAGCCCTGCTCGATCGCCGCGGCCAGCGTGAACGGCTTCATGGTCGAGCCGACCATGCCGCCCGCGACCGCCCAGTTGAGCTGGGAGTCGAGGAAGTCCTGGCCGGCGTAGAAGCCGAGGAGCTTGCCGGTGCCGACCTCGACGGTCGCCGCCGCGGCGTGCAGCTTGCGGTCGGTGATCTTGCCCTGGCCGTCGTACGTCGTCGTCGGGCGCTGGCTGAGCACGCCCTGCTCGGCGTTGCGCATCGCGTCCTCGGTGAACGTCGTGGTCACCCGCAGGCCGCCGCCGTCGATCTGCTCGTCGGTGTAGCCCAGCTCCTTGAGCTCGCTGCGCACCATCGCGAGCATGAAGCCCCTCTGGCCGCCGTTCTTGCTGTCGATCTCCTGCTTCGGGAAGTCCGGCAGGTGCTTGGCGGCCTTGTCGGCCTCGTCGGCGCTGACCGAGCCCATCTCGGCCATGCCGTCGAGCACGTAGCGGTAGCGCTCCTTGAGCTCGAGCTTGGCGTCCTTGCCGTTGGCCGGGTCGAGCGAGGAGGGGTTGTTGAGGACGCTCGCCAGGACCGCGCTCTCCTGGAGGTCGAGCTGCTTGGCGGGCTTGTCGAAGTAGGCGTGCGAGGCGGCCTCGACGCCGTAGGCACCGCGCCCGAAGTAGATCGTGTTGAGGTAGCGCTCGAGGATCTCCTGCTTGGAGTACTCCCGCTGCAGCTTGAGCGAGATCATCGCCTCCTTGAGCTTGCGCTGGAGGCTGCGCTCGGTCGTGAGGTAGAGGATCTTCACGTACTGCTGGGTGATCGTCGAGGCGCCCTGCACGGAGCCGCCCTTGGCGTTGTTGAACGCCGCCCGGAGGATGCCCTTGGGGTCGATGCCCTTGTTGGTCCAGAACGTGCGGTCCTCGGCCGAGATGACGGCGTCCTGGAGGCTCTGCGGCATCTTCTTGAGCGAGATCGAGTCGCGGTCCTGGGTCGCGAAGCTGCCGACCGCCGTCTCGCCGTCGGCGTAGTAGACCTGGGTGGTCTGGGCGAGGAAGGCCTCGTTGGGCTTGGGGATCTCGGTCTGGCGGTAGACGTAGACGAACGCCGCCACCGCGAAGATCGCGCCGACCAGGCCGAGGACGGTCAGCCACAGCAGGGTCTTGAGGATCCGGCGCTTCCACCGGCCCTGGGTGGGGGCCGACTTCGTGCCTGACGACTTCGTGGAGGGTCGCTGCCGCGTCTTGGTCACGGCGGGGCCGTCGGCTCGGCGCTTGGCCACGGTTCTGCGCTCTCCAGGGTCGGCGTACGTCGGGGGTCGACGCGGGGATGGGCGGCGCCGACAACCCTTCGAGAGTACGGGCTCGTGGGCCGGCCTCCCAATCGGAACGCCCGCCCTCAGGAGCTTCTCAGGCGACTCCCGCTCACCGCGTGGCCGGGATCACGGGCGGGACCTGACAAATGCGCGTGCATGTCATTTGGGTGGCGGTTGGATATATCGCTACGATGCATCGCATGGCACGTCGGGCGGAGACCATCGACCTCGCGGTCCTCGGTCTGCTGCACGAGGGGCCCATGCACGGCTACGAGCTGCGCAAGCGGCTCAACCTCATGCTCGGGTGGGGCCGGGTGCTGTCCTACGGCACCCTCTACCCCACGCTGAAGAAGCTCCTGCGGGCCGGGCTGATCGTCGACTCGTCAGGCCAGCCGGCCGCGGTCACCGGCCGGCCCCGGATCGTCTACAGCGTGACCGAGGCCGGGCACGCCGAGTTCGAGCGGCTGATGTCGGAGGCCGGGCCCACCGCCTGGGAGGACGACAACTTCGACATCCGGTTCGCGTTCTTCTCCCGCACCGACATGGAGATCCGGCTGCGCGTGCTGGAGGGACGCCGGATGCGGCTGCAGGAGCGGCTCGACCGGGTCCAGCGCGAGCTCTCCATGACCCAGGCCGAGGTCGACCGCTACGCCGCCGAGCTCCAGCGGCACGGCGTCGAGTCGGTCGAGCGGGAGGTGCGCTGGCTGTCGGAGCTGATCCAGGCCGAGCGCGACGACCGTCCCGAGGGCGGCCCCGCCCCGCAGGCCGGCGGACCGGCCTGACCGACGTACCACCACCCCTGACCACCACCCGTGACCACCACCCCTGACCACCAGCAGTCCACACGACAGCACCAGAGGAAGAAGGAGAGCCCGATGGGTTCGGTTCGAGTAGCGATCGTGGGAGTCGGCAACTGCGCCACCTCCCTCATCCAGGGCGTGCACTACTACCGTGACGCCGACCCTGCCGGGACGGTGCCCGGGCTGATGCACGTCACGTTCGGCGACTACCACGTCAGCGACGTCGAGTTCGTGGCGGCGTTCGACGTCGACGCCAAGAAGGTCGGCTTCGACCTGGCCGAGGCGACCACCGCGTCGGAGAACAACACCATCAAGATCTGCGACGTGCCGCCCACGGGCGTCATCGTCCAGCGCGGCCACACCTTCGACGGCCTGGGCAAGTACTACCGCGAGACGATCGAGGAGTCCGACGACGAGCCGGTGGACGTCGTGTCCGTGCTCCGCGAGACCGGCGCCGACGTCCTCGTGTCCTACCTGCCGGTGGGCTCGGAGGAGGCCGACAAGTTCTACGCCCAGTGCGCGATCGACGCGGGCGTGGGCTTCGTCAACGCGCTGCCGGTCTTCATCGCCTCCGACCCGGAGTGGGCGGCGAAGTTCGAGGCCGCCGGCGTGCCGATCGTGGGCGACGACATCAAGTCGCAGGTCGGCGCGACCATCACCCACCGGGTGATGGCCAAGCTGTTCGAGGACCGCGGCGTGACGCTGGACCGCACCTACCAGCTCAACGTCGGCGGCAACATGGACTTCAAGAACATGCTCG
>CAZQCA010000237.1:0-5224 GCA_964591845.1 uncultured Nocardioides sp. | reverse complement strand
CGCTGGGCACCGAGCAGATCGACGTCGACGCGATGGTCGACTTCCTGCTCCCCTCGATGTGACCCGCTGCTGAGTCCCTAGGGGTCCATCCCCTCCGCCTCGCGCTCGCGCCACAGCCGCGTCAGCTCGAGGGTCACGGGCCCCGGAGCCGCCAGCTCCCGGTCGTCCAGCCGGTGCAGGCCCTGGACATCGCGGGTCGTCGAGACCAGCAGCACCTCATTTGCCTCCTTCAGGATCTCGACCCCCTCGTCCACCTCCCGCACCGGCATCCCCGCCGCGGCGGCCCACTCGAGCAGCAGCGCCCGGGTGACCCCCGACAGGCAGCCCGACGCAAGGCTCGGCGTGCGCACCTCGCCGTCGACGGCGTACATCACGTTGGTGCCGGTGCCCTCGCAGACCTGCCCCGCCAGGTTGGCGAAGATCGCCTCGCTCGCTCCCTGCTGGTGGGCGTGGTGCAGGGCGACGACGTTCTCGGCGTACGACGTGGTCTTGAGGCCCGCCAGCGCCCCCCGCTCGTTGCGCGGCCACGGCACCGTCACCGCCGCCGCCGTCTCGGGCCACGGCGCCATCGCGTCGGCCACCACCACCAGCGTCGTCGGCTCGTCGGGGTTGCGCCCCGACCCCATCGGCGCCGAACCGTCGGTGTAGGTGATCCGCAGACGCCCCAGCGGCAGCTCCTGCCCCTCCAGCACCGCCTTGATCCCGTCGCGTACGGCGTCCAGGTCGGGCTCCGGCAGCCCCAGGCCCTCCGCCGAGGTGATCAGCCGGTCGAGGTGGCGGGTCAGCGCGAACGGCTGCCCGCGGAGGATCTTGATCGCCTCGAACACCCCGTCGCCCACGGTGAAGCCGTGATCGGTCACCGGCAGCACCGGCTCCCGGGGGTCCGCCAGCACCCGTCCGTTCACCCACACGCGCATGGGGGAACCATATTGCCGCCCCCTCCGGTGGTTGAGGAGGCCGCGCAGCGGCCGTCTCGAAACCACCACCAGGTGGTTGAGGAGGCGCCTTCCCAGGTGGTTGAGGAGGCGCCGCAGGCGCCGTCTCGAAACCACCCCACGCCGACGCACAGGGTGATTTGGGCACCCCCGAGCGGATCGGTTAGTGTTCTCTTCGCACTTCGGCCCGTCCGAAGCGCAGGCGGACGTAGCTCAGTTGGTAGAGCGCAACCTTGCCAAGGTTGAGGTCGCGAGTTCGAGCCTCGTCGTCCGCTCGGAGCGGGTCTCGACCCATCCACGGTGGGTTGGCCGAGAGGCGAGGCAACGGACTGCAAATCCGTATACACGGGTTCAAATCCCGTACCCACCTCGACGATCCTCAGCAACACCCGGGGCGATTGGCGCAGTGGTAGCGCGCTTCCTTGACACGGAAGAGGTCACTGGTTCAAACCCAGTATCGCCCACCACGTTTTTCCAGGCAGAGGCCTTTTTCACACTGGCCAAGGCCTCGTCGGGACCCACGGGGAACAAGAAATCGCGGTAGCCAGACGCTTGCCGGTGTGCCAGTCGAGGGCTCGGTTGTTCCCCTGGCGTTCCCGGCCATCCATCACCGAGCCGAGGTTGCCTGGGCGGTGGCCAGCTGGTCGCGGTAGGCCTCCAGCTTCCGGATCAGGTCGGCTGCAGCGTCCCGCGCAACCGGCTCGCCCGATCGGTCCTTCAGCCAAGACTGCAGGCCCTGACCGCTGACGATCTCAACACCATTGGTTCGGACCACGTCCGTGAGGTCGGACTGGGCCGCGCCCCAGATGACGACGAGCGGCGTGACTCGGACAGAGCCCCCGCGAGCCCTATGGCTCCCTCGCTGGGACTGGAGCAGCGACCGCACGACACCCTCGGAGCGCAGCTGGACCCTGCGGGCAGCCTCGACAATGGCAGCGTGATCCCAGATGTCGCTGCGCCACTTCGAGTCGATCGCCACGACTCCACCAGCGCGGGTCACCACCAAGTGATCCAGGTCCCCTCGCTCGAGCGTGATGCTGTCGACCCAACCCCAGATCTGCTTCTTGCGTTGCGCCCTCAGGAGTTCGTCTCGGGTGTTCTCTTCGCCCCACGAACCGCGCACGTGCTTCATCGCCTCGGGATCGCTGGCGAGGAAGGACATGTTCATCATGTAGACGAAGCCGCCGACGATCGCCGCGTGAAGGACTCCCACGGCGTACCACAACCACGGCCGGTCCACGCCCAGGACGATCCAAGGCACCGCGGTGGTTACGAGGGCGACCACGGCACCTGCGCCGACAAGCAGGATGGGGCGACGGTGGCGCGCGGACCAGGAGTCGAAGCGAGCCCCGAGAACGAGCCGCGAGTGCGGGCGATGCTTCATGCGAGGGATCCAACCAAGAAGGCGAAGGGTCGCGGAGCGGAATCAAAGAACTGCCGAGTGTCCGCCCGGATCTGTCGACACCGCCTGGCAAGCTGCCGCGAGTGGACCTCGGACTGCACGAATCACTCGTCACCCAAGGGCTGGCCGAAGGGCTAGCAGGGCTCACCGACCTCGTTTCGGAAATCGAGCGCATCGATGAGGCGGACGCGCCACACATCCTTGCCCGCCACGTCTATCAAGTCCTGCAGCGCGAACTTGAGGCCACCAGGGACCCCGCGCGACGACTCGTACTCGTCAACAGCATTCTGGAGATGCTGGAGGATGCCTCGACGGAGGTGGCCGACCCTGCCCGACAGCTGCTCCGCCTGACAGAACCCTCGCGGCCAGGCTTGGTCCCCTTGGCCGGCGTCCGGCCGGCCACCCCTCTCTCCGAGGCCGCGCTCCTCACCAATGCCAAGGGTGAGCCGAGCCTCGGCGCCGAGCTGCGGGCAGAGATCGACACGGCGGACGAAGTTGATCTGCTCTGCGCGTTCGTGAAGTGGCACGGCCTCCGGCTGCTTGAGCCCGAGCTCGCCCGAATGACGGAGCGTCGGAGCCCGCTTCGAGTCATCACGACCACCTACATGGGCGCCACGGAGCGTGCGGCACTTGATCGGCTGGTTCGGGAATTCGGCGCTGATGTGCGCATCCAGTACGACGCCCAGCGCACTCGGTTGCACGCCAAGGCGTGGATGTTCCGAAGGGCGACCCGATTCGACACGGCGTACGTCGGTTCGTCGAACCTCTCGCGAGCGGCGCTTCTCGACGGCGTGGAGTGGAATGTCCGGCTGTCCCGCGTCGGCACTCCCAGCCTGCTGGAGAAGTTCCGAGCGACGTTCGACACCTACTGGAACGACGCCAGCTTCGAGGTCTACGACCCCGACGCGCATCGAGACCGCCTGGACGATGCGATCGCCGAGGCGTCGGGGCGACGCCAGCACAGCAGGGTCACGATCTCACTCTCAGGTCTGGAAGTTCGGCCCTACGCCTATCAGTCGCAGATGCTCGAGGCCATCGACGTCGAGCGGAGCGTCCACGGTCGGCACCGCAATCTGGTGGTCGCCGCCACCGGCACCGGCAAGACCGTGGTCGCGGCATTGGACTACCGCGGCCTGTGCGGGGTGGACGGCCACGAGCGCCCGTCTCTGCTCTTTGTCGCCCATCGAAAGGAGATCCTGGAGCAGTCGCTGCGCACCTACCGCGAAGTCCTGGCCGACCCGAGATTTGGCGAGCTCTATGTCGGCGGCGCCCGCCCCGAGCGCTGGAGGCACGTCTTCGCCAGCGTGCAGTCGCTGACGTCGTACGGCGTCGACGGCATCCCGTCGGACGCCTACGAGGTGGTAGTGATCGACGAGTTCCACCACGCCGAGGCGCGTACCTACCGCCGCATCATTGAGCACCTCACCCCAAACGAACTGCTCGGGCTTACGGCAACCCCGGAGCGCACTGACGGCACCGACGTCCGCTCGTTCTTCGACGGCCGGATCGCGGCCGAGCTTCGGCTGTGGGACGCCCTCGGCGCCGATCTGTTGTGTCCCTTCCACTACTTCGCCGTGTCCGACGGCACGGACTTGCGTCGCGTCGGCTGGAATCGAGGTCGCTACGACGAGGCCGCCCTATCCAACGTCTTCACCGGCAACACGACGCGAGCCGCAATCGTGCTCAAAGAGCTCCGCGACAAGGTCATCGACATCGCCGCAATGCGGGGGCTCGGCTTCTGCGTGACCGTTGCGCACGCCGAGTTCATGGCGGAGATCTTCCGTGAGGCGGGTATCCCCGCCCTGGCCGTGAGTGGCGAGACCCCCGCCCACGCCCGAGAGCAGGCGCTACAGGACCTGAAGGACCGACGAGTCAACGTGCTCTTTGCCGCAGACCTGTTCAACGAAGGACTCGACCTCCCCGAGGTTGACACCGTGTTGTTCCTTCGGCCCACCGAGAGCGCGACCGTCTTCCTCCAGCAGCTCGGACGTGGGCTGCGACGGACGCCCAACAAGCCAGTTCTCACCGTGCTCGACTTCGTCGGGCATCACCGCAAGGAGTTCCGGTTCGACACCAAGCTGCGGGCCCTTACCGGGCACACACGTCGCGGACTTCGCCAGGAGATCGAGCGTGGTTTCCCGTTCCTACCCGCCGGCTGCCAGATCGTTATGGACGAGCAAGCGCAATCCCTTGTGCTCGACAACATCCGCAATCAGGTCGCCAACCGCTGGCCGCAGATCGTGGCCGAGCTGCGCTCGTACGGCGATCAGGACCTGCGCACCTTCCTCCGCGAAGCCGACCTCGGGCTCGCTGACGTACTGCGGGAAGGCCGGCGTTCGTGGACCCAGCTGCGGCGCGACGCCGGCCTTCCGACAGCCTCAGGAGGCAACCTTGAGCAGCACCTGCTGCGTCGGGTGCGGGCCTTCGCGCACGTCGACGACCCCGAGCGGGCTCGCTCGTATCGCCGGCTGCTGGCCGACGACGCGCCGTCGTACAACGCCCTCGCTGTCACCGATCGGCGGATGGCCGCGATGCTGGCGTCGGGCCTGTGGCCGGACGGTGGCGGCTTCAGCTCCCCGGACCAGGCTCTAGCCGCCCTGAGGGACGAACGCGCCGTGCGCGCCGAGCTCTCGGCCGTCGTAGACCTGTCATTCGACCAGGCTCGACACGTGACCCTGGACCTCGCTGGACCGCTGGCTGAGTTGCCGCTCAAAGTCCATGCCCGCTACCAGCGGGAGGAGATCCTCGCCGCTCTCGACTTCCCGCGCCACGCCAACAGCTTCCGCGAGGGGGTGTGGTACTCCCCCGAACACAACGTCGACGCCTTCTTCATCACCCTCAAGAAGTCGGAGGCGGCGTACTCCCCCACCACGATGTACCGCGACTA
>CAZQCA010000236.1:0-5247 GCA_964591845.1 uncultured Nocardioides sp. | reverse complement strand
GTGTGAACGAGCACCACCAGAACGCCTACGGCACGATGCCCTCGCCGAACATCGCGGTCGCGAAGTGGTCGAGAGACCCCTTGAGGTGGGCCATCGTGATGCCCTCGTCGACCACGAGCCCCTCGATCTGGTGGAACATCGGGCTGTGCGTGGCGTCGTACTCGTCGGTCCGGAAGACCCGGCCCGGACAGACGACGTAGATGGGAGGGGTGCGCGTCAGCATGGTGCGCGCCTGCACCGGTGAGGTGTGGGTGCGCAGCACGACGTGGTGGTCGGGCGGCTCGGCCCAGAACGTGTCCTGCATGGTGCGCGCCGGATGGTCGGCACCCAGGTTGAGGGCGTCGAAGTTGAGCCACTCGGCCTCCACGACCGGCCCCTCCGCGACCTCCCAGCCCATCGCGACGAAGACGTCGGCGACCATCTCGGAGCCGAGCGTGATCGGGTGCCGGGAGCCGCGCGGCGCCCGGTCGACCGGAAGCGTGACGTCGACGGTCTCGGTGACCAGCATCCGCTCCTCGTGCTCCGCTTCGAGGACGGCGGTGCGCGCGGCGAGGGCCTGGCTCACGGCTCCCCTGGCCTGACCGACGCGCTGGCCGGCCTCCTTGCGGGCCTGCGGCGGAAGGGCGCCGATCTCCCGGTTGGCCAGCGCCAGCGGCGACCGGTCGCCCGCATGGGCCAGCCGGACCTCCTTCAGTCGCTCCAGGTCGGGGGCGGCCTCGATCGCGGCGAGCGCCGCGTCGCGCATCGCCTCGACCTCGTCGGCGTGCAGAGGAGTGACCTCGACGGGGTCGTAGTCGGAGTTGGGTCCGGACATGGGTGCCTGCGGGGCCTCTCGTGGCGGCTGCTGGGGACCCGTGGATTCTAGGTGTGCGTGGGCGTCGGGTGACATCGGGGACTCCTGGGTGGTCGAGCGGTCGGGACCTCCCCGGACCCGCTCGGTCAGGAGTCAGCGGTGCGCGCGGCGGCGACCGGCTCCCGGACCGTCGACGGGTCCGGGGCCGCGAAATCGGCGCACCTGCAGCATGACCGCATCCTAGCCACCCGTGGCGACGGGTGCCCCTCGGTTTCCCCGCAGCGCACCCTGGGCGCGGCCGAGGGGCGGTGCTAGGTTCGGCTGATCCGGGCACGTGTGAGCCCGGTCACATCAGGGGCGGCTCGGGACGACCTCTCGCAGCCGCTTCGGCACCGACCGAAGGAGACCGCAGTGCTGCGCAGAACGCTTCCACTGACCGCCGTCGCCGTCCTCGCGGCGAGCCTGGTCACCGCCGCCCCACCGGCCCTCGCCGAGCCCGAGTCGTGCCAGCGCTGGGCCAACAACACGATGAGCAAGCTCCTGCGGTGCGTCACCCTCGAGGGCGTCCGCGAGCACCAGGCCGAGCTCCAGGCCATCGCCGACGCCCACGGCGGCACCCGTGCCAGCGGCACGCCCGGCTACGACGCCAGCGCGGCGTACGCCGTCGACGTCTTCCGCGACGCCGGCTACGACGTCACCGTGCAGGAGTTCACCTACCCCAAGTTCTTCGAGCTCTCCCCCTCCGTGCTCGAGCAGGTCGCGCCCCTCCCCGGTGGTCCGGTCGAGCACCTGGTCATGGAGTACTCCGGCAGCGGCGACGTGACCGCCCCGGTCAGCCAGCCCAACGCGGTGACCGGCTGCGTGGCCGGAGACTTCGCGGCCTTCCCCGCCGGCAACGTCGCCCTCATCAGCCGGGGCGCCTGCACGTTCGCGACGAAGGCCACGAACGCCCTGGCCGCGGGAGCCGTCGGGGTCGTGATCTACAACAACGTCTCCGGCCCGCTGAGCGGCACCCTCGGGGCCGGCTTCACCGCCGACGCACCGGTGGTCGGAACCTCTCTCGAGACCGGCCAGCAGCTGGTGGCCACCGCGGGCCTGTCCCTGCGGGTGGCCACGGACACCCTGCGCACCACGAGGACGACCAGCAACGTCTTCGCCGAGTCGCGCGGCGGCAACGCGCGCAACGTGGTCATGGCCGGTGCCCACCTCGACTCCGTCGACGAGGGTCCGGGCATCAACGACAACGGCTCGGGTACGGCGGCCATCCTCGAGGCCGCGCAGCAGCTCGCCAAGACCAAGGCGCGCAACAAGTTCCGGTTCGCGCTGTGGGGTGCCGAGGAGTCCAACCTGGTCGGCTCCAACTACTACGTCGCGAACCTGACGCCCGAGCAGCTCGCCGACATCGCGCTGTATCTCAACTTCGACATGATCGGCTCGCCCAACCACGTCTTCTTCATCTATGACGGCGACGACTCCGACGCGGTCGGCAACCCGGCCGGCCCGCCCGGTTCGGAGGTCATCGAGCGGACCTTCGAGGGGTTCTACGCCCGCCGCGACATCCCGTTCAAGGGCACCGACTTCAGCGGTCGCTCGGACTACGGGCCTTTCATCGCGGCCGGCATCCCCGCCGGTGGACTGTTCACGGGCGCCGAGGGTGTCAAGACCGCCGAGGAGGCGGCGATCTGGGGTGGCACCGCGGGGACGGCGTACGACCCCTGCTACCACCAGGCGTGCGACACCTACGCCAACAACAACGACGCTGCGCTGTCGGTCAACGCCGACGCCGTCGCCCACGCCATCCTCCGGTATGCCCGCAGCACCCGTGCGGTCGAC
The DNA here is from genome assembly GCA_964591845.1 of uncultured Nocardioides sp. Lineage (GTDB taxonomy): Bacteria > Actinomycetota > Actinomycetes > Propionibacteriales > Nocardioidaceae > Nocardioides. The sequence goes on along the minus strand of CAZQCA010000236.1, from coordinate 2,621 downwards.
CAGGCCCAGCAGGCTCCGGCCGCGGCGCGCGCGCATCGGCTGCGGGGATCGGGCGACAGCCACCACCCCGTGGCCAGGTGAGCGACCCGGGGCGGCCAACCGGCGCGGGGTGACCAGCCGGCGCGGGGCGACATCTGGCGCGGGGCGACCAACTAGCGCGGGGCGACCAACTAGCGCGGGGCGACCAACTAGCGCGGGGCGACCAACTAGCGCGGGGCTGTGGTGCTTGAGTACGGCGTACGCCGTGCACTCAAGGACCACAGCACCGCGTTAGTCGGCCCTGGGTGACGCCGGGTCAGTCGCTGGGGGTCGGGCAGACGGTGTCGTCGACGCTGTCGACGAAGCCGCGAGGCCCGATCGCGCCGGTGAAGTCGTCGGCGCGCGGCTCGGCGCGGTGGGTGCCGAGGTTCCAGGACAGCCAGTCGTAGCCCTTGTCGACGGTCCGCGGAGCCAGGCAGAGCCGCGCGTCCTTGTCGCCGGCGAGGACCGGCGTCGCGTCGTCGGAGAGCCGGGCGAGGTAGAACCAGTCGACCCGGCCGGTCTCGGCATAGCGGTCCAGGTTGTGGCGCGCGATCCACGCGTCGGGGTTGACCAGGGCCAGTCCCGCGATGGCCGCGGCGCCGGTCAGGACGGCGACCCGCGGCAGCCAGGCGCCGGAGAGCCGGAGCCCCGCGACGATCACCATGACCACGACCAGGCCGAGCCAGCCCTCGAACACGTCCACGAGCAGCCGCAGCCGGGTGAAGCCGTAGGCGTCCTGGTAGAGCTGCACCCGGTGCAGCGCGGAGACGACGACGACCAGCGTCATCGCGCACAGGGTGCCCAGCGCCGCGCGGAGCCAGAGCCGGTCCGACGGCGTCTCCAGGGGTGCCTTGCGCGCGGCAGCCCAGACCACGAGGAGCGTGAGCAGCGTCGCGACGACCAGCTGGCCGAAGCCCTGGTGGACGTAGTCGGCATAGGTCAGGCCGGTGGTCCGCTCGTAGTAGGCCCGGCCGCCGAAGATCGCCGCCGCCTGGGCGACCAGGAATACCGCGAACACCGCGTCGACCAGGAGCACGGGAGCCAGCCACTCGAAGCGGTGCGCCACCGGTCGGCGCGCCCGGGGCACGTCGCTCTCGGTGCGCGGCGGGTTGAGGGCGACGTACGACGCGGCGAGCACGACGCCTCCCACGCCGACCGCGATGAACGCCCGCGCCACGAACGTGTCGGGCGTCCAGTTCGGCGTCACCGCGTCGACCCACTGGGCGAACAGCGCGTCGGCGGAGGCGAAGAGCAGCCCGAACACGACCAGCCCGAGCAGCGAGAACGCGACCGTCCGCACGACCGCCGGCGCATGCCCCCTGCCGGCCAGGCCGCGCGCGCTGCGGGCCAGCCACGGCATGCCGCGCAGCCCGGCGAGCGGCCAGGCGAGACCCGCCAGCGCGAAGCCGAGGACGGTGCGGCTGCGGGTGGCTCCGACCAGCATCGTGAAGGCACCGGCGAGCACGCACAGGACCACGATCCAGTCGGCTTCGCGGAGCAGGACCATCGCCGTGAGCACAGCGCTCACGCCCGCGCACAGGACCGTGAACCAGTCACGCCTGGACGCCGACGCGACGGCCACGACCGCTCCCGCTCCGGCGAGGGTGAGGAACAGGCCGAGCCCCGGGGGACGGAAGGGCAGGACGACGGCGGCGAGCAGGCCGACCGCGAGCGAGCCGAGCACCAGGTCGCGCCGCCCCGGCACGCCCTGCTCCGGCCAGAACCCACCGAAGAGCGCGTCCATCGGCGGCTGCACGGGACCGTGGGGCCCGAGGACGGGCACAGGCCCCGGACCGACGGGACGCGCCGGCGCGGCCGTCACCGGAGACGCAGGCGGTCCGGACGGCGGGACGGCGGACGGGACGTGCGGCGGGACGGGTGGGACGGTGGGCATGCTGACCTCCTGGGGACGGTCGGGGGTGGCGGGCAGCTCGAGCAGCGCGCACGCGCCGGGCTCGCCGGACGCGGGGTCGACGAAGCGGAGGGTGCCGCCGTGCTGCTCGGCGACGCCGCGCGCGATGGCGAGCCCGAGGCCGGTGCCGCCGCCGGTGGCGTCGAGGGTGCCGAAGCGCTCGAAGACCTGCTCGCGGTGCTCCGGTGGTACGCCGGGGCCGCGGTCGGAGACCGTCAGCGCCCACCCGTGCGGTCCGCGGGTGGTCGCCATCACCGTCACCTGTCCGTCGCGCGGGCTGTGCCGGGCGGCGTTGTCGACGAGGTTGGTCACCAGCCGTCGCAGCCGTTCGGGGTCGCCGGTCACGGCGAGCTCCTCGGGCTCGACCAGGACGACGACCTGGACACCGCGCGCCGACGGCGTCACGTCGGCCGCCGCGCGGCGGACGAGATCGGAGACGCGCACCTGGGCCAGGCGCAGCGGCGAGGCGCCGGCATCGGAGCGGGACAGGTCGAGCAGGTCGCGCACGAGCGCGCCGAGCAGCCGCGCCTGCTCGAGGAGCTCGGCCAGCGCCTCGGGGTCGGCCGGGTCGACCCCGTCGACGAGGTTCTCGAGGCGGGCCCCGAGGGCGGTCAGCGGGGTGCGCAGCTCGTGCGACACCATCGCGACCAGGTCGCGTCGCTCACGGTCGACCTCGGCGAGGTCGCGC
>CAZQCA010000235.1:0-5249 GCA_964591845.1 uncultured Nocardioides sp. | reverse complement strand
TGCTCGGCAACAAGAACGCCGACATGGTCAAGGTGTTCGGCCACGAGCCGGCCGCCCAGGCCGAGCTGACCACCCTGCTCCACGAGCCGAGCCTCTACGACGAGTTCCTGGCGTTCCTCTCGCGGCAGGGGTACGCCGTGCCGGCCGAGCTCCTCGACCGCGACTGGTCCCAGCCCTACCGGATGCACCCGAAGCTGGTCGACACGATCGCCGCCGTCTATGCCGAGCCGACCCGGCACTGGGGCGTCTACGAGACCTGTGAGGAGCTCGTCGACGTCGAGGACAACTTCCAGCAGTGGCGCTTCCGCCACCTCCAGGTCGTGCAGCGCACGATCGGCCACAGGAGCGGCACGGGCGGGTCGAGCGGGGTCGACTTCCTCCGCCGCGCGCTGGACCTCACCTTCTTCCCCGAGCTGTTCGAGGTGCGCACCCGCGTCGGCGGCTGAGCGCCTCCCGGGCGGTCCTGCCCGAACGTCGTACCCCGGCTGCCCGATGGTCCCATCGCGCACGGGGCTCGGGACGCACAGGTGCTGGCTACGTTGGAGAGGCACGCCCGGGCGGTCCAGGACGTCGCCCGGCCACCCTCGATGTCCGACCGGGAGGACGCCATGTCGACACCACTGCCCATCCGCCATCGCCTGCCGCGGCTGCTCACCGCCCTCGTCGTCGCCGCGGCCGCGCCGCTGGCCATGCTCGCCCCGGCCGCGGCGCACCACGGTCACGGACCGCGTGGCGACGTCGCGATCACCCTGCCCGGGGCGTCCGGGGCCGAGGGCATCGCCGCCGGCAGGGGCACCACGTTCTATGCCGGCGACCTGGCCACGGGTGACGTCTTCCGTGGCGACGTGCGACGCGGCACCGCCGAGCCGTTCATCGACGCGCCCGCGGGCCGGATGGCCGTCGGCATGAAGTACGACGGCCGCACCGGCCTGCTCTTCGTCGCCGGGGGCGCCACCGGGCAGGCGTTCGTCTACGACACCCGCACCCGCGCGTCGGTGGCCACCTACGACCTCGCCCCGGGGTTCATCAACGACGTGACGATCACGCGGCGAGGTGCCTGGTTCACCAACTCGGCCGCCGGGGAGCTCTACCTCGTCCCCATCGGTCGGCACGGGACGCTCGGCGACCTGGAGGTGCTGCCGCTGACAGGTCCCGCCGCCGGGACGCCCGGTGCGTTCAACCTCAACGGCATCGCGTCGGTCTGCGGCGGACGGGTGCTGCTGGTCGCCCACTCCGCCGACGCCACTGTCTATGCGGTCGACCCCCGCACCGGTGCCAGCGCCCCGACCGGGCTCGACCTGCCCGCCGTCGACGGCATCCTCGCCGAGGGGCGGCGCCTGTGGGCGGTCCAGAACCAGCTCAACCAGGTCAGCGTGATCAAGCTCGACCGCCACCTCGACGGCGGCCGGGTCGAGGACGTGGTGACCAGCCCGCTCTTCCAGGTGCCGACGACCGTCGCCCGGTTCGGCCACACGCTCGCGCTGCCCAACGCCAAGTTCGGGGTGCCCGACGTGACGTCGTACGAGGTGGTCGTCGTCCGCCGGCACTGAGCTTCCCTCCGGGCTCGGGCACGAGCCCCACGCACGCCACGGCCCGCCGCTCCGAGGGATGCGGCGGGCCGTGGTCGTGGAGCCGGTCGCCCGGCTCGTCGTCGAGCTAGTTGCTCATGGCGAAGGTCGACCGCGTCTGGGTGTCCTCCCGGCCGAGGAAGCCCTCACCCGGGATGAAGGTGTCCACCACGAAGTCGACGTCCGCGTCGTCGGCCGTGCCGCCGATCCGGTCCGGACCGACGCCGAACAGGCGGCCGAAGCCCTGCCCGCCGGCGTCCATCAGGCTGGAGGTGCTGTCGCCGTTGTCGGTGTGCCAGTTGCCGAGCATGTGCCCGACCTCGTGGCTCGTGACGTTGCCGATGCCCTGGGCCACGAAGGCGAGCCGGTCGCTCTCGGGCTTGATGAAGTAGTTGAGCGAGGCGTTGCCGTAGTCACCACTGGTGTCGCTCAGCACGTCGAGCAGCACCATGCCGGTCTCGGAGCGCTCGTAGTTGCCCGGGTCGATGGACGCGGCGATGCCGATCGTCGGAACCCCGCTCTCCTCGATCGAGCCGCCCACGACGATGGTCGTCACGCCCGGCTCTCCGGTGATGTCGGGGCCGTCCAGGCTGGTGGTGACCTCGACGTCGACCGACCCGCTGATCCCGCTGGCGGCCAGGTCTGCCTCGACGTTCTCCGTGACGTTGGCCTTGATCGCCGCGATCAGGTCGGCCTCCTGGCTGCGGTCCAGGCCCCACTTGGGCATGAACTTCGACAGCGGGGAGAGGTCGGAGACACCCCACCCGCCCCACGGGCCGGTGTTGAGCCGGGCTCCGTCGAAGTCGAGGTAGACCCTCGCCGTCTCACCGGACTCGTCGAAGCCGTGCCGGTAGACCTCCAGCCTGCCGACGTAGGGTCCGTCGCCGCCGCTGTACTGCACGTAGTAGCGACCGGTCTCCCGGGCGACGACCTCGCTGAGCCCCAGGCCGTGGGCACCGGGCAGCGGGCTGGCGAGCGGGAAGATGAAGCTCGCGTCCTGGTTGGAGGCGTGCGACTCGTTGCTGTCGGACGGGCCGAACACGTTGACCCAGCCCTTGGCGTTGGTGGAGGCGGCGATCACGTCGCCGGCCTCGAGGTCGACCGCGAACGTGTCGGGGTCACCCTTGGCGGCGCCGACCTTGAGGCTGTAGTCGCCGGTGGTCGGCCCGTTCGGCGGCGCCCCGAACACCCACCACCCGAACACGATCAGGTAGTAGTCCTTGTCGGCCTGGATCGACGTGTTGATCTTGGCCGTCTTGCCGAACTGCGGGAACGTGTCGGCGACGAAGTTGAAGTCCTCGTCGATGAGGGCCATGGCCGGCTTGAGGTTGCCACCCGTGGTGGTGACCTGGGCCTGGAGCTGCTGGCCGGCCTTCAGGTGCAGCTGGTACCAGTCGTCGTCGTCCTTGCGCTGATCGCCACTGCCAGGGGCGTCGCCCCGGTAGCCCGGGACCTTGACGGCCTTGACCTTGTTGGACACGCCCAGGTCGCGGGCCCTGCCCGGCCCGCTGTCGTTCTCCTTGTTGGCCTTGACCGAGCGGTAGGAGGACGGCGAGGCGGGGTTCATCACCCCGAGGATCGTGGCGGCGGGCTCGTCGCCCGCGCCGGTGCCGAAGCCGGAGATCAGCTCGGCGGTGGCCGCGTCGTCGTTGAAGCCGCGCTCGTCGGGGCCCTCCTGCTCGGAGTAGGTCAGGCCGGGAACCGGCCCGAGCGCGCCGGAGGCGCGGTGCTCGCGGCTGCGCTCGCGGGCGGCGGACAAGCGGGCCGCCTGGGCCGCCCAGCCCTGGTAGTCGAGGCGGGTGCCGGGTGGCACCAGCGCCAGCGCGGGGTTGGCCGAGGCCGGCTCGGCGCCGGCGTACGACGTGAACTTGGCGCGCAGGGAGCGCTGGAGCGCCGCCAGCTTGGCGGCGCGGCTCATCGGCTTCGCGGCGTGGCTCGCCGTGGCGCCGGCAGCCACCGGGGCCGCTCCGGCCTGCGGCGCGGCCAGCAGGCCCGCCGGGAGGGCGAGCGCCGCCGCGAGCGCCCAGGCGCCCCGGTGGGGTGCGCGGCGCCGCGTGGGTGGACGAGTGCGTGAGCTCATGCAGGTTCCTCTCTGGGTTCGGACCCGTCGGACTCCCCACCCCGTGGTGCTTCGTGCTCCTGAGGGGAGGCCGCCCGGGCCATCTGCTGCACTGCATGACGATCGACTCCGACTCGCAAGTCAGCCCCCGTAGCAGTGATCGACAGTGACTCTACTCACAGGAGGCACACGCGGCACAGGTCGCCACCGGTCTCGGAGGGCGGGTCTCGGGAGGGCGGGTCTCGGGAGGGGCGGGTCTCGGGAGGGCGGGGGTGGCCACGGGCAGACTGGACCGCATGCTGCTCGCCGAGATCGTCGACACCTCCGCCAGGGTCGCCGCGACCCGTTCCCGCAAGGAGAAGGTCTCCGCCCTGGCGAGCACGCTCGGCCGGGCCGAGCCCGGCGACCGGGTCGTGGTCGCGTCCTACCTCGGCGGATCGATCCTCCAGCGCCGCACCGGCGTGGGCTGGCGCGGCGTCGCGGGCGCGGAGGCTCCCTCCGCGGCGGCGCCCGGCCTGACGGTGGCGGAGGTCCACGCGTCGTTCGACCGGCTCGCCGGACTGTCGGGCCCGGGCTCCCAGTCCGCGCGGGCGGCCGAGGTCGCCGCGCTCTTCGGCCGCGCGACCGCCGACGAGCAGGCCTGGCTCCGCGGCGTGCTCACCGGCAACGTGCGTCAGGGTGCGCTCGACTCGCTCGTGCAGGAGGCGCTGGCCGTGGCCGCGGCGGTGCCCCTGGCCGTCGTACGCCGGGCCGCGATGCTGGCCGGTGGCACCGGCCCGGTCGTCGAGGCGGCCTTCGACGGCGGCGCGGACGCCCTGGCCGAGGTGCGGCTCGAGGTCGGGCGGCCGATCCTGCCGATGCTGGCCTCCAGCGCCCCCGACGTCGCGGCGGCCGTCGCCAAGGCCGCCGACGCGGCTTCCGGGACGGCCACCGGCGTGGTGGCCGTCGACCGCAAGCTCGACGGCATCCGGCTCCAGGTGCACCGTCGCGGCGACGAGGTCCTGGTCGCGACCCGGAGTCTCGACGACATCACCGCCCGCCTGCCCGAGGTGGTCGAGGTCGTCCGGTCGCTGCCGGCCCGCGAGCTGGTGCTCGACGGCGAGGGGCTGGCGCTCGACGAGCTGGGCCGGCCGCGCCCCTTCCAGGAGACCGCGTCCCGCACCGCCCAGGCGTCCGGGGTGGCGGTGACGCCCTACTTCTTCGACCTGCTCCACGTCGACGGCCGCGACCTCCTCGACGCGCCGCTGCGCGAGCGGCTGGCGGCCCTCGACGACCTGGTCCCGGAGGCCCATCGGGTGCCGCGCCTGACGACCGCCGAGCTCGCAGAGGCGGAGTCGTTCGTCGCCGCGACGCTGGCCGCCGGTCACGAGGGCGTCGTCGTCAAAGGTCTCGACGCGCCCTACGAGGCGGGCCGCCGCGGCGCGGCGTGGGTCAAGGTCAAGCCCGTGCACACCCTCGACCTGGTGGTGCTGGCGGTCGAGTGGGGCTCGGGCCGGCGGCGGGGATGGCTCTCCAACATCCATCTCGGGGCCCGCGACGGCGACACCGGCGACCTGGTGATGCTCGGCAAGACGTTCAAGGGGATGACCGACGAGATGCTGGCCTGGCAGACCGAGCGGTTC
>CAZQCA010000234.1:0-5322 GCA_964591845.1 uncultured Nocardioides sp. | reverse complement strand
GACCGCGGCCTACCAGCAGGACCTCGACCGCGTGCTCGACCTGTTCCCGCGGCTCAGCGAGCGGATCAGCCAGACGGCCGGCACGATGTCGGGCGGTGAGCAGCAGATGCTCGCGATCGGCCGCGCCCTGATGGCCCGGCCCCGCCTGATCCTGCTCGACGAGCCCTCGATGGGTCTGGCGCCCAAGCTGATCCAGCAGATCTTCTCGATCGTCGACGAGATCAACGAGCAGGGCACGACCGTGCTGCTGGTGGAGCAGAACGCCGCCCAGGCGCTCAAGCGCGCCCACACCGCCCACATCCTCGAGACCGGCGAGATCGTGCGCTCGGGCACCGGGGCGGAGCTCGCGGGCGACGACTCGGTCAAGGCCGCCTACCTCGGCGGCGACGTCTGACCGGACACCGGTCTGCCGCTTGTCGGGGACTCCTCTGACAGCACGCGGACAGGCGGCGTAGGCTCTTCGGAGCACCGTGGTCGCCGGGGGGAGCAGCCGCGCCGATCAGACCGCCGTACTCACTTCCCCGGAGGCACGCCGTGAGCCGCTCGCCGATCACGCTCCGCGACGCCGTCCCGGCGGATGCGGAGGCGCTGGTCGAGCTCTGGCACGACGTGCTGCGGCGCGTCGAGACGGAGGAGCAGGTCTCCGACCTGCGCCATGTCATCGAGCGGGTCGACCCGGCGCTCGAGCGACTCCTCGTCGCGGAGTACGACGGCCAGGTCGCGGGCGCGGTGTTCCTGCGCGCCACGACCGCGACGCCGCTGAACCTCGAGCCGATCGTGCAGGCGGTGTCACCTCACGTACTTCCGGCCTTCCGCCGGCGCGGGGTCGGGCGAGCACTGATGGAGGCGGCGGCCACGTTCGCCGAGGACCGCGGGATCGGTCATGTCGGGTCCGGGGCGCTCAGCGTCTCCCGAGACGCCAACCGCTTCCTGGCGCGACTGGGTCTGGGTCCTCAGGCCGTCCTCCGGGCCGGCTCGACCGCCACGCTGCGCAGCCGGCTCGAGGCGCTGCGACCGGGGCAGGGCAGGGCGCGTCAGATCTCCCAGGTGCTGGCCGCACGCCGGTCCCAGCGACACCGCGACGCCGCTCCCGTCACGCGCAGCTGAGGGCCGATCCCTCGATCCACCACAGCCGCTCCGGGCAGACCTCGGCAGACCCGGGCACGTGTCGGCATCCTCCGTGGCTCGGGCATCACCCGCCCGGAGCGGTGGCGACCAGCATGCAGGTGATGCGCGATGTGCAGACCCGGCGTCCCTGCTCGTCGGTGACCACGACCTCGAACGTGGCGCTGCTGCGGCCCAGGTGCGCGGGCGTGGCCACTCCGGTCACGACGCCGCTGCGCACGGCTCGGTGATGGGTCGCGTTGATGTCCACCCCGACCGCCAGGCGGTCGGGCCAGGCGTGCAGAGCAGAGCCGATCGACCCGAGGGTCTCGGCCAGCGCGATGGACGCGCCGCCGTGGAGCAGCCCGTAGGGCTGGGTGTTGCCCGCCACCGGCATGGTCGCGACGATCCGATCGGGCCCGATCTCGACGATCTCCACGCCGAGCTTGTCGTTGAGACCGCCCATCCCCTCGGGCATGGCGGCCAGGAACTCGGCGATGGTCGGGGTGGCTGACGGCTCGGGCGGGGTGTCGCTCATGCCCGCATTCTCGCCCACGGCGCCCGCCGGGTCGGGGGGTGGCGGCGGATAGAGTCGCCGGGTGCCCGCCACCCAGCCCGCCGCCGCCCGCCCCCGCCTGCTCCTCCTGGACGGTCACTCACTGGCCTACCGGGCGTTCTTCGCGCTCCCGGTCGAGAACTTCTCGACCACGACGGGCCAGCACACCAACGCCGTCTTCGGCTTCACCTCGATGCTCATCAACGTGCTCCGTGACGAGCAGCCCACCCACATCGGCGTGGCCTTCGACAAGTCGCGGCAGACCTTCCGCCTCGAGCAGTACGCCGAATACAAGGCCAAGCGCAACAAGACCCCCGAGGAGTTCTCCAGCCAGCTGCCCCTGATCAACGAGGTCCTCGACGCGCTCAAGATCAGACACCTCACCAAGGACGGCTACGAGGCCGACGACATCATCGCGACCCTCGTCACCCAGGCGCTCGCCGACGGCTACGAGGTGCTGGTCCTCAGTGGCGACCGCGACGCGTTCCAGCTCGTCACCGAGGACGCGACCGTGCTCTACCCCATGCGCGGCGTCTCCGAGCTGGCCCGGATGACGCCGGCAGCGGTGGAGGAGCGCTACGGCGTGCCCCCGCAGCGCTACCCCGACCTGGCGGCGATCGTGGGCGAGACCTCCGACAACCTCCCCGGTGTCCCGGGGGTCGGTCCGGGTTTCGCGGCCCGCTGGCTCAAGGAGTACGACGGCCTCGACGGCGTCGTCGCGCACGCCGACCTGATCACCGGCAAGAAGGGCGAGGCCCTCCGCGAGCACCTCGGCGACGTGATCCGCAACCGACGCCTCAACGAGCTGGTCCGCGACCTCGACCTCGAGCTGGCCCCCGCCGACCTCGAGGCGCAGTCGTGGGACCGGCAGCTCGTCCACACGCTGTTCGACTCCCTGGAGTTCCGGGTGCTGCGCGAGCGACTGCTCGAGTCGTGGGACGTCCAGCACGACGAGATCGACGACTCCGGCTTCGCTCTCTCCGGCGTGGTGCTCGGGTCGGGCGAGGTGGGTGCCTGGCTGGCCGAGCACGCCGGCCCGGAGACGCGCACCGGCATCACCGTCCACGGCGCGTGGGGAGCCGGCACCGGCGAGGTGCGGGGGATCGCGCTGGCCGCGGCCGACGGCCAGGCGGCGTGGGTCGACGCCGCCCAGGTGACGCCCGACGACGACGCGGCGATCATGGGCTGGCTCGGCGACCCCGCACGAGACAAGGTGCTCCACGACGCCAACGGCCCGATGCTGGCGCTGGCCGCCCGCGGCTGGCCGCTGCGGGGGCTGGTCAGCGACACCGCGCTCGCGGCCTACCTCGTGCGCCCCGACCAGCGCTCCTACGACCTCGCCGACCTGACGCTGCGCTACCTCAAGCGCGAGCTCAAGCAGGGCACCACCGACGACCCGGGGCAGGAGGAGCTGCTCTTCGAGGACGAGACGGCCGGCGGTGGCGTCGCCGAGACGGCGATGCTCCACGCCCGCGCGGTGCTCGACCTGGCCGACACCCTCGACGGCGAGATCGAGCAGACCGGCGGCACCCGGCTCCTCGCCGAGGTCGAGCTGCCGCTGGTCGACCTGCTGGCGACCATGGAGCAGACGGGCATCGCGGTCGACCTCGACCACCTCGAGTCGCTCGAGAGCCACTTCGCCTCCGAGGTCCGCGATGCGGCCGCCGAGGCGTTCCGTGTGATCGGCAAGGAGATCAACCTCGGTTCGCCCAAGCAGCTGCAGGTGGTGCTCTTCGACGAGCTCGGCATGCCCAAGACCAAGCGCACCAAGACCGGCTACACGACCGACGCCGACGCGTTGCAGGGCCTCTACGAGAAGACCGAGCACCCGTTCCTGATGGCGCTGCTGCGACACCGCGACGTGAGCCGGCTGCGGCAGACGATCGAGGGCCTGCTCAAGACGGTGCAGTCCGACGGCCGCATCCACACGACGTTCAACCAGACGATCGCCGCGACCGGACGCCTGTCGTCGGCCGACCCCAACCTCCAGAACATCCCGATCCGCACCGAGGAGGGCCGTCGCATCCGCGAGGGCTTCGTCGTCGGCAAGGGCTACGACTGCCTGATGACCGCCGACTACAGCCAGATCGAGATGCGGATCATGGCGCACCTCTCCGAGGACGTCGAGCTGATCGCGGCATTCAGGTCGGGGCGCGACTTCCACTCGATCACCGCCTCCCGGGTGTTCGGCGTGCCCGCCGACGATGTCACGCCGGGGCAGCGGGCGAAGATCAAGGCGATGAACTACGGCCTCGCCTACGGCCTGTCGGCGTTCGGTCTGGGCCAGCAGCTGCGGATCGACCCGGGCGAGGCGCGCGGGCTGATGGACGAGTACTTCGAGACGTTCGGCGGCGTGCGCGACTACCTCGCCGGAGTGGTCGACGAGGCCCGCCGCTCCGGCTTCACCGAGACGATCCTCGGCCGGCGCCGCTACCTCCCCGACCTGAGCAGCGACATCCGCCAGCGCCGTGAGATGGCGGAGCGGATGGCGCTCAACGCGCCGATCCAGGGCTCGGCCGCCGACCTGATCAAGGTCGCGATGCTGCGCGTGGACGCCGCGATCGGGGAGCAGGGCCTGGCCTCGCGGATGTTGCTGCAGGTGCACGACGAGCTCGTCTTCGAGGTGGCGCAGGGGGAGCGCGACGCGCTGGAGTCGCTGGTCCGCGAGGCCATGGGCGGCGCGGCCGACCTCACCGTGCCGCTCGACGTCTCGGTCGGCACCGGCCGCAGCTGGCACGACGCGGCCCACTGACCGCGGGCGTCCCGCGCGGGTCGCCGCCCGGCTGCGACGTCGCGCTCAGCCGGTGGCCGGCGCGACCCCGCGCCCGCGCAGGCGATAGGCCGTGAGCGCGAGCAGCGCGAGCGACAGGGCGGCGTCCAGGCCCGTGACGAGCACCAGCAGCTCGTCGACCGAGTCGGCCAGCGAGCCGGCGACCGCCACGGCCACGACGGCCACCCAGATGCCCCACACGGTCTTCTGACCCTGCCTCGCGAGCACGCCGTAGACCAGCAGCTGGAGCAGCGCCAGCACCGTCCCGAGCGTGGCGAACAGCCAGAGCCGGTCCTGCACCTCGTCGAACTGCCGGCCGCCGACGAACAGCAGCGCCCAGCTGGGCAGGAGCCAGGCGCCGGCGACGCAGGCCGCGCCGAGCAGCGTCACCAGCGCCAGGCTGGCCCGCAGGGCGCGGGCAGGCGACTGCTCGCCGGACATCGAGGGGAACGCCACGACGACCACGAACTGCGGCAGGAACAGCACGGCCTTGGCCAGGATGAGGCCGCCGGCGTAGAGGCCGGCCTGGTGCTCGTCGAGCACGTTGCGGGCGACGATGACGTCGGCGTTGGACAGCACGAAGAACGCGAAGAGGGCGTGGGAGTTGCGGGCGATCTCCCGGAACACCGACCGCAGGCTGTGCTCGAGGGACCCCGGCCCGGCATCTCGGTGCCGGCGCAGTGCCCACCAGCCGACGAACACCGGGGCCCAGGCGGCGATCGTGACGCCCAGCATCGCGGCGAACTCGGTCGGCCAGAAGGCCATCAGGCCGGCGCCCAGCACCAGCCTCGGCACCCCCGCGGCGACGTAGAGCACGGCCAGAGGCCACCAGCGCCGCTCGCCCTGGAGGATGCCGGCCTGGCCGCCCATGATCGTCATCGGCACGGCCGCG
>CAZQCA010000233.1:0-5330 GCA_964591845.1 uncultured Nocardioides sp. | reverse complement strand
TCAAGCCCGGCCGCGTCATGTTCGAGCTGTCCGGTGTGTCCGAGGACGTCGCCCGTGAGGCGATGCGTCGCGCGATGCACAAGCTCCCCATGAAGTGCCGGTTCGTGTCCCGCGAGGCAGGTGAGTTCTGATGGCAGGCAAGCTGCGCGCCCACGAGCTCGACGAGCTCAACAGCGTGGACCTGGAGGCTCGCCTCCGCGAGGCCAAGGAGGAGCTGTTCAACCTGCGCTTCCAGGCCGCCACGGGTCAGCTGGAGAGCCACGGTCGGCTCCACACGGTCAAGAAGGACATCGCCCGGATCTACACCGTGGTCCGCGAGCGCGAGCTCGGGATCCGCACGGCTCCGGGCGGCAACGAGGAGGGCTCAGACGCATGAGCGAGCAGGACACCCAGCAGCGCAACACCCGCAAGGTGCGCGAGGGCATCGTCGTCAGCGACAAGATGGACAAGACGGTCGTCGTGTCGGTCGAGGACCGCGTCAAGCACGCGCTGTACGGCAAGGTCATGCGTCGCACCTCGCGGCTGAAGGCCCACGACGAGCAGAACGACGCCCACGTCGGCGACCGCGTGCTCGTGATGGAGACCCGACCGCTGTCGGCCACCAAGCGCTGGCGCGTCGTCGAGGTCCTCGAGCGAGCCAAGTAACCACCAGTTCGGCCAGGCTCACCGCCCTCCGCAGGCAGTGAGAACCGGCACGACAACCAGGAGAGACTGATGATTCAGCAGGAGTCGCGACTGAAGGTCGCCGACAACACCGGTGCCAAGGAGATCTTGTGCATCCGCGTGCTCGGCGGCTCCGGTCGTCGCTATGCCGGGATCGGCGACATCATCGTCGCCACCGTCAAGGACGCGATCCCCGGCGGCAACGTCAAGAAGGGCGACGTCGTCAAGGCGGTCATCGTGCGCACCGTCAAGGAGCGCCGCCGTCCCGACGGGTCCTACATCCGCTTCGACGAGAACGCCGCCGTGATCCTCAAGAACGACGGCGAGCCTCGCGGCACGCGCATCTTCGGGCCGGTGGGCCGGGAGCTGCGGGAGAAGAAGTTCATGAAGATCATCTCGCTCGCGCCGGAGGTGCTCTGAGCCATGGCCAAGGGAATGAAGATCAAGAAGGGCGACACCGTCAAGGTGATCGCGGGCAAGGACAAGGGCGCCGAGGGCAAGGTCATCCAGGTGCTCCGTGAGGAGCAGCGGGTGATCGTCGAGGGCGTCAACCGCATCAAGCGGCACACCAAGGTCGTCGACCAGGGCGGGCGCGCCGGCACCACCGGCGGCATCATCACCACCGAGGCCCCCATCCACGTCTCCAACGTAATGCTCGTCGAGGGCAAGGGCGTCACCCGCGTCGGCTTCCGCCGCGACGAGGTGCTCAAGAAGCGGCCCGACGGCTCGCAGTACGCCGGCTTCCGCAGCGTCCGCGTCTCGCGCAAGACCGGGAAGGACATCTGACATGAGCGACACCGCCACCGAGAGCGCCGTCGAGGGTGCAGCGGCCGTGAGCCGTCCCGTGCCCCGGCTCAAGACGCGCTACCGCGAGGAGGTCGCATCCGCGCTCCGCGAGGAGTTCGCGATCGCCAACGTGATGCAGACCCCGGGTCTGGTCAAGATCGTCGTCAACATGGGCGTCGGCGAGGCCGCTCGGGACTCCAAGCTGATCGAGGGCGCCGTGCGCGACCTCACCGCGATCACCGGCCAGAAGCCCACGGTCACCAAGGCCCGCAAGTCCATCGCGCAGTTCAAGCTGCGCGAGGGCATGCCGATCGGCGCCCACGTCACGCTGCGCGGCGACCGGATGTGGGAGTTCCTCGACCGGCTGCTCAGCCTGGCGCTGCCTCGCATCCGCGACTTCCGTGGCCTGTCCTCGCGGCAGTTCGACGGCAACGGCAACTACACGTTCGGGCTCACCGAGCAGGTGATGTTCCACGAGATCAACCAGGACCGGGTCGACCGCCAGCGCGGGATGGACATCACGGTCGTGACCACGGCCACCAATGACGACGAGGGTCGGGCGCTGCTCAAGCGTCTCGGCTTCCCGTTCAAGGAGGACTGACATGGCGAAGACTGCTCTGAAGGTGAAGGCGGCCCGCAAGCCCAAGTTCGCGGTGCGCGCCTACACCCGCTGCCAGCGCTGCGGCCGCCCCAAGGCGGTCTACCGCAAGTTCGGCCTGTGCCGGATCTGCCTGCGCGAGATGGCGCACCGCGGCGAGCTTCCCGGCGTCACCAAGTCCTCTTGGTGAGCCGAACCCTCCACACCCACCGCTGAAGGTCCTCCCGCCGTTGACGCGGGTGGAAACCGCAGCAGAAAGAGAATCGCACCAACCATGACGATGACGGACCCGATCGCGGACATGCTGACGCGTCTGCGCAACGCCAACCAGGCGTACCACGACTCGGTGTCGATGCCCTACAGCAAGCTGAAGGTGGGCGTCGCCGAGATCCTCAAGCAGGAGGGCTACATCACCTCCTTCGAGGTGGCCGACAACGTGGCCGCCGATGGCACTCCCGCCGTGGGCAAGACGCTGACCATCACCCTCAAGTACGGCCGCAACCGCGAGCGTTCCATCGCCGGGGTGCGCCGCATCAGCAAGCCGGGCCTGCGGGTCTACGCCAAGCACACGGGCCTGCCCAAGGTGCTCGGCGGCCTGGGCGTCGCGATCATCTCGACGAGCCAGGGCCTGCTCACCGACCGTCAGGCCAACCAGAAGGGCGTGGGTGGGGAAGTCCTCGCCTACGTCTGGTGACCGAGAGCTGCGAAGGAGACTCAGAGCATGTCGCGCATTGGCAGGCTGCCCATCGCGGTCCCCTCGGGTGTGGACGTCGCGATCGACGAGAGCGTCGTGACCGTCAAGGGTCCCAAGGGGACCTTGATGCACACCGTCGCCGACCCGATCACGGTCGAGCGAGGTGAGGACGGCGTCCTGGAGGTCAAGCGTCCCGACGACGAGCGGAAGAGCCGCTCGCTGCACGGGCTGACCCGGACCCTGATCAACAACATGGTCGTCGGCGTGACCGACGGCTACGAGAAGAAGCTCGAGATCGTCGGCGTGGGCTACCGCGTGCTGTCGAAGGGCCCGACCCAGCTGGAGTTCCAGCTCGGCTACTCCCACTCGATCACCTTCGACGCCCCGGACGGCATCACCTTCACGGTGGAGAGCCCCACCAAGCTGGGCGTCCAGGGCATCGACAAGCAGCTCGTGGGCGAGGTCGCCGCCAACATCCGCAAGCTGCGCAAGCCCGAGCCCTACAAGGGCAAGGGCGTGCGCTACGCGGGCGAGCACATCCGCCGCAAGGTCGGAAAGGCTGGTAAGTAACCCATGGCCGTGTCCCTCAAGCACCACAAGCACACCCACCCGCGTGCCGCGTCCCGCCTGCGCCGCCAGCTTCGCGGTCGCAAGCGGATCGCCGGCACCGCCGACCGGCCGCGCCTGGTCGTGACCCGCTCTGCGCGCCACATCACCGTCCAGGTGGTCGACGACGTGGTCGGCAAGACGCTGGCCTCTGCCTCGTCGATGGAGGCCGACGTACGCGCGGTCGAGGGCGACAAGACCGCCAAGGCCAAGAAGGTCGGCGAGCTCGTCGCCGCCCGGGCCAAGGCCGCAGGCATCGACGGCGTGGTCTTCGACCGCGCCGGCAACCGCTACCACGGCCGCATCGCCGCCCTCGCCGACGCCGCTCGTGAGGGCGGACTGACCTTCTGACACACGGGGCACGGCCCCGGGTCCAGCAGAGAGAAGAGGAAGACTCATGAGCGGAGCCCAGCGCGGACAGCGCTCGGGTGGCGATCGCCAAGGCGACCGTCGCGGACGCGACGACCGTCGCGGCCAGGCCGAGAAGAGCGCCTACATCGAGCGCGTCGTCGCCATCAACCGCGTCGCCAAGGTGGTCAAGGGTGGACGGCGCTTCAGCTTCACCGCCCTGGTCGTCGTCGGTGACGGCGAGGGGATGGTCGGCGTCGGCTACGGCAAGGCCAAGGAGGTGCCGGCCGCGATCGCCAAGGGCGTCGAGGAGGCGAAGAAGCACTTCTTCCGGGTTCCCCGGGTCCAGGGCACCATCCCGCACCCGGTGCAGGGCGAGAAGGCCGCCGGTGTGGTGCTGCTGCGCCCCGCCGCCCCCGGCACCGGCGTGATCGCCGGTGGCCCGGTGCGTGCGGTGCTGGAGTGCGCCGGCATCCACGACGTGCTGAGCAAGTCGCTCGGCTCGTCCAACCAGATCAACATCGTCCACGCGACCGTCGAGGCGCTGCGGATGCTGGAGGAGCCCGAGGCCGTGGCCGCCCGTCGTGGGCTGCCGGTCGAGAGCGTGGCCCCGGCCGCGCTGCTCAAGGCCAAGGCCGAGGACAAGGCCGCCGCGGTCGCCGCGGCCGCCGCTGGGGGTGCGTCCTGATGACCCAGCTCAAGGTCCAGCAGAAGAAGTCCTCGATCGGCTGCAAGGCCAACCAGCGCGAGACCCTGCGCTCCCTGGGCCTGAAGCGGATCGGCGACGTGGTCGTCAAGGAGGACCGCCCCGAGATCCGGGGCATGGTCCACACCGTCCGTCACCTGGTGACGGTCGAGGAGGTCGAGTGACATGACGCTCAAGCTTCATCACCTGCGTCCGGCACCCGGAGCCAAGACCGCCAAGACCCGCGTGGGTCGTGGTGAGGGCTCGAAGGGCAAGACGGCCGGTCGCGGCACCAAGGGCACCAAGGCCCGCAACCAGGTCCCGGCCGCCTTCGAGGGTGGCCAGATGCCGATCCACATGCGGATGCCGAAGCTGAAGGGCTTCCGCAACCCGTTCAAGGTCGAGTTCCAGGTGGTCAACCTGGAGCGGGTCGCCGCGCTCTTCCCCGACGGTGGCGAGGTCACCGTCGACGAGCTGGTCGCCCGCGGCGCGGTCCGCAAGAACCAGCCGGTCAAGGTGCTCGGCCAGGGCGACCTGTCCGTCGCCGTCCAGGTGAGCGCCCACGCGTTCTCCACGTCGGCCAAGGAGAAGATCGAGGCCGCCGGCGGCACCGTCACGGTGCTCTGAGCCGTCGCCGTCCAGGTGCACAACCGCGTGGTGAGGGCGCGTGCCGCGGGAGCCTCGGCTCCGGTGGGCGCGCCCTTCCTGCACCATCTGGGGGCGTGTGGGGTGCCTGTTAGGCTTCCCGGCGTTCCCGCCGACGGCTCGGGACCGGCCCGGACACCCCCCGGCGCGCCCCGGTCGACGACTGAGAGCAAGAGCCCCCTCCAGAGGCCCAGAAAGAGGATGTCGTGCTAGGCGCCTTCGCCAACGCTTTCCGGACACCGGACCTGCGACGCAAGTTGCTGTTCGTGCTGTTCATCATCACGGTCTTCCGGCTCGGCTCCCAG
>CAZQCA010000232.1:0-5351 GCA_964591845.1 uncultured Nocardioides sp. | reverse complement strand
GGTCGAGGAACGGCACGGCGTCGAAGGCCTCCGGCCCGAGCACCCCGGAACCCGACCAGGTGCCGCGCGCCAGCAGCTCGAGTGCCACGACCGGGTTGATCGCCGTCTGCCACACGACGCACTGGTGGCCGTACTCCCGCATCGACCACTCGTTGTCGACGACGTGGTAGAGGTAGGTGGACCGCGGCCCGGTGGGGGTCCCGTCGGCGTCCTTGCCCGTGCCGGTCACCCACAGTCCTGCGCACGTCTTGCCCTTCATGAGGGGCCCCAGCTCCGCCGGGTTCGGCAGGCACGCCGCGACCACGTCCCGAGGGGACACCTCGGCCCCGCCGACACGGACCTTGTCGGTCTTGTCCAGGCCGAGCTTGTGCAGCGTCTTGAGCACCTCGATGAACTCGTTGCCGAGGCCGTACTTGAACGTCGCCCGGCGGCAGTCCACCCAGCGAGGCATGAGGAGCACCTCCTCGTGCTCCACGTTGACGCACTCGACCGGGCCGATGCCCTCCGGGAAGTCGAAGACCTCGGGCTCCGAGAACGGCGCGGTCGTGAACCATCCCCGTTCCTTCTCCCAGATCACCGGCGGGTTGAGGCACTCCTCGATCGTGGTCCAGATCGAGAAGGACGGTGCGAAGTCGTAGCCCTCCACGGTCAGGTTGGCGCCGTCGTTGGTGCCCAGCTCGTCGATCTCGCTGAAGAGGTGGTCCGCGGCGTAGCGCGCGAAGACGTCGGAGAGCCCGGGCTCGACGCCGATGCCGACCAGGGCCAGCCTGCCGGCCGACTCCCACGTGGAGGCCTTCGCGAACTGCTCGTCACCGAGCTTGACCCCGCTCTCGGCGTACGGCGCCTCGGGGTGCGGGTGCGACAGCGACATCGCCATGTCGAGGTAGTCCGCCCCGGCCGCGAAGGCACCGTCGAAGATCGGCATCACGAAGCGAGGATCGACCGCGTTCATCACGTGGGTGACGGCGTGCTCGCGGCACAGCGCCGCCACCGACTCGGCGGACGACGCGTCGACCTGGGCGGCCACGAAGCGCTCGCCCGCCCCCGCCACCGCGTGCTCGGCGCGTGCGAGGTCGTAGTCGGCCACCACCACCGACTCGTAGAAGTCACGTCGCTGCGCGATCGCCACGAAGGCCGCGCCGACGCCTCCCGCTCCCACCAGCAGGATTCTCATGAGGCCCACCCTCTCGGATTTTCATATGTGGATGTGGAAAGCCCCCACTCGTCAGCATAGCGGGCGGCGCGGTCGCGCGACCGCCGCAGGCGCGGGATGTGCGGCAGTTCACCGCCGATGGGTCACAATCGAGCCAGCAACGGGAGAGGGACGACGATGACCGCAGGGTCCGGGGGGATGGCTGCGCGCTGGCGGCACCTGGGGTGGCCGGCGGCGCTGGCCGGCGTGCTGCTCGCGGGTGCCGGCGTGTGGTGGCTGATGCGACACGACCTCTCGATGGCGGTCGTCGCCGGCGGCACCTTGCTGCTGGTCACGCTGGGTCTCGCGGTCTTCGCGTGGATGCGTCATCAGCGACGGTGGGCGGCGGCGTTCCTGGCGCTGGTCGTGGGTGTGGTGGGTGCGGGCGCGGCCTACGGGTGGAGCATCAACGGCGCCCTCGGCGACATCGACCGGATCCCGACGTCGGACCTCGACCAGGGTGCGCGACCCGACCCCGACGCCGGCAAGGCGCTCAACATCCTGCTCCTGGGGTCCGACAACCCGACCCCTCGCCAGGAGAAGCCCACCGTGGCAGAGCTCCTGGCCGACGGGACCTGGGACCCCGGCGCCTACCGCAGCGACTCGATCATCCTGCTCCACGTCTCGGAGGATCGTCGGCACGCCTCCATGGTGTCGATCCCGCGCGACTCCTACGTGCGCATCTACGACGCGCAGGGCACTCCGCAGGAGCGCAACAAGATCAACGCCGCGTTCTCGGCGTACGGCCCCCTCGGCACCCTGCGCACGGTCGAGAACCTCACCGACCTGCGCATCGACCACCTCGCGATGATCGACTTCGAGGGCTTCCGTGACGTGACCACGGCGCTCGGCGGTGTCGACGTCTATGTGGCCGAGACGTTCACCGACACCAACAACGACTTCACCTGGACCCAGGGCTGGCACCATCTCGAGGATGAGGAGGCGTTGCGCTACGTGCGCACGCGCTACGGGCTCGAGCAGGGTGACTTCGACCGGGTACGCCGCCAGCAGAACTTCCTGCGCGCGCTGCTCGAGAAGATGACCGACGACGGCACGGTCGGCAACCCCAGCCGGCTGCGGGCCACGGTCAAGGCCGTGGTGCCCTACCTGACCATCGACGACACCTGGACGACGGGAGACCTGCGCGGGCTGGTCCTCGATCTCCGGGGCCTCAAGCCCGACCGGATCAGCTATGCCACGCTGCCGCTGGACCACTACGAGACCCTCGACGGCGTCGGTGCGGCCAACATCCTCGACGACGCTCGGGTGGCGGAGCTGTTCGAGGCCGTCCGCGACGAGGCCGTGCCGGCCTACCTGCGGAAGCATCCTGAGGACGGACTCGGCGACGAGCAGGACGTGCGCTGAGCGGCTCAGCCTCGATCCACCGATGGTCGGCGTCGCGAGCGGCAGCAGACGGGTGTGGCGGCAAGGCGGAGTGCCGACGGCGGGCCGGTGGCCCGCCGAGGTGCGACAACGCAGCCGACGCGCCCGGATGGAGCCGCGCAGCAGCCGAGGAATCGGTGGACCGAGGCTCAGCCGAACACCGGCCGGCCGGCCACCCAGGTGCTGACCACCCGGGCCGCGCCGATCTCGGCGGCCGGGCCCGCGAACGGGTCGCGATCGAGCACCACGAGATCGGCCTCGAGACCCGCGTCCAGCCTGCCCGCGTCGTCGCGGTGACAGACCCGCGCCGAACCGGCGGTGTAGGCGGCGTACGCCGTCGCGAGGTCGAGCGCCTGCTCGGGGAGGAACGGCTCGGAGCCTGCGGGCCCGGACTCGCCGTAGGCGGTCCGGTTGACGGCGACGTGGATCGCGGCCAGCGGGTCGGGTGAGCTCACGGGCCAGTCGCTGCCCGCCGCGAGCGACGCCCCGGCGCGATGGAGGGCGCCGAAGGGATACTGCCAGCCGGCCCGCTCCTCGCCCAGGAACGGCATGGTCAGCTCCAGCATCTGCTCGTCGAGGCAGGCCCACAGCGCCTGCATGTTGGCCGTCACCCCCAGCTCGGCGAAGCGGGGCACGTCGTCGGGGTCGACGACCTGGAGGTGGGCGATGTGGTGTCGGAGGTCGCCCCCGATCCCGCGTGCGCGCTCGAAGGCGTCGAGCGCCTCGCGCACACCACGGTCGCCGATCGCGTGCACGTGCACCTGGAAGCCCTCGGCGGCCAGCGCCACGACGTACTGCTGGAGGGCCATGCCGTCGACGAACGAGTGACCCCGGTTGGACGTGGGGTGCCCGCACCGGTCGAGGTACGGCGTCTGCAGGGCGGCCGTGAAGTTCTCGGCGACGCCGTCCTGCATCACCTTGACGCTGGTCGCGCGCAGCCGCCCGTGGGTGAACGTCGCCCGACGCTGGATCAGCTCCGCAACCTGCTCGGCGCCGCGATCGCGGTCCCACCACAGCGCCCCGACCACCGTCCCCGTCAGGTCGCCGTTGACCGCGGCCCGCAGATAGGTCGCCGACGGGTCGTCCATGCCGGCGTAGTCGCCGAGGATCGCGTCCTGCCAGCCCGTGACACCCACGGAGTGCAGGTGTGCCTGGCCGGCGAGGAAGGCCCGGTAGTACTCGTCCTGACCGGTGGCGGGCGCCACCCTCATGACCATGGCCATCGCACCCTCGTGGAGGGTGCCCGTCGGACGACCGTCGGCATCGCGCTCCAGACGGCCGTCGGGAGGGTCGGGCGTGGTGGCGTCGATGCCGGCGAGCGCCAGGGCCCGGGAGTTGACCCAGGCACCGTGGTGGTCGCGGTTGGGGAGGAAGACCGGCCGGTCGGGCACGACGGTGTCGAGGTCGGCTGCGGTCGGCGTACCTCCGGGGAACGCCGCCATCGCCCAGCCGCCGCCCTGGATCCACGGGAGGTCGGGGTGGGCGTCGGCGTAGGCGCGGACGGCGGCGAGGTAGTCGTCGCGGGTGTCGTGCTCCGACAGGTCACAGCGGATGCGCTCGAGGCCGCCCTGGACGGCGTGCACGTGGGCGTCGACGAAGCCCGGGGACACGAGGCCACCGGCGAGGTCGATCTCGGCCACCCCGGCGCCGCGCGGGAGGTCGGCGTCGGGTGCGCAGTCGACCACGCGGCCGTCCGCCACGACCACGCCGTGACCGGGGCGGTGGGCGCCGCCGTCGAAGGCGCTGCCGTTGCGGAAGACCGTCGTACGGACCATGGGAGATTCCTACCAGGGGCACGGTGGGCCGTGAAGACGACGGAATCCGCAGCCTGAGGCTCGCCGAACCACGGATTCACTTGCATGGCGCGCCGTCGACCAGGCACCATGGGCGCACCATCCCGGGACCGAGAGCTGAGAGTGAGCATGGACCACGACCACGTGATCAACGCGGCCGAGCACGAGCGGCGGCAGGAGGCCGCGCGAGACCACCTCTGGCTGCACTTCTCGCGCCACGCGGTCTACGAGGGTGGCGACATGCCCGTGATCGTCCGGGGCGAGGGCGCCTACATCTATGACGACCAGGGGCGGCGCTATCTCGACGGGCTGGCCGGCCTCTTCGTCAACCAGCTGGGTCACGGTCGCACCGACATCGCCGAGGTGGCCGCCCGACAGGCGTCCACACTGGCGTTCCACCCACTGTGGTCCTATGCCCACCCCGCCGCCATCGAGCTCGCCGAGAAGATCGCGAGCCTCGCGCCCGGCGACCTCAACCGGGTGTTCTTCACCACCGGCGGGGGCGAGGCCGTCGAGTCGGCGTGGAAGCTCGCCAAGGCCTACTTCAAGCTCACGGGCAAGCCGACCAAGCACAAGGTGATCAGCCGCGCGATCGCCTATCACGGCACCCCCCAGGGTGCGCTGTCGATCACCGGCATCCCCGGGATGAAGGCGATGTTCGAGCCGCTGGTCCCGTCGACGTTCCGCGTCCCCAACACCAACTTCTACCGCGCGCCCGAGCACGGTGACGACCTCGAGGCGTTCGGCCGCTGGGCCGCCGACCGGATCGCGGAGGCCATCGAGTTCGAGGGCCCCGAGACGGTGGCGGCGGTGTTCCTCGAGCCCGTGCAGAACTCCGGGGGCTGCTTCCCGCCCCCGCCGGGCTACTTCCAGCGGGTGCGGGAGATCTGCGACAAGTACGACGTCCTCCTGGTCAGCGACGAGGTGATCTGCGCCTACGGCCGCCTCGGTCACATGTTCGGCGCCGACCGCTACGGCTACCA
>CAZQCA010000231.1:0-5362 GCA_964591845.1 uncultured Nocardioides sp. | reverse complement strand
CGGGATCACGCTGTTCGCGGTCGAGGCGACCCGCGAGGGCTACTCCCGGGGCCGCAAGCTCGACAAGGTCGGCCAGGACGAGTCCGACACCGCCGAGCTCTTCTTCGAGGACGTGCGGGTGCCCTCCGACAACGTCGTCGGCAGCCTCGACGAGGGCTTCATCCACATGATGACCTGGCTGCCGCAGGAGCGGCTGGGGTCGGCCGTCACGAACCTCGCCCACGCCCGGCAGATCCTCGACGAGACTGTCGCCTACACCAAGGAGCGCACGGCGTTCGGCCAGTCGATCGGGGCGTTTCAGCACAACAAGTTCCTGCTCGCCGACCTGGTCACCCGGGTCGAGGTGACCCAGGCGTACGTCGACCAGTGCGTGCTCGCGCACTGCGCGGGCGAGCTCACCGCGATCGACGCGGCGAAGGCCAAGTGGTGGACGGCGCAGGTGCAGAACGACGTCCTCGACCACTGCGTGCAGCTGCACGGCGGCTACGGCTTCATGAACGAGTACCGCGTGGCACGGGCCTGGCGCGACGCCCGCGTCACCAAGATCTGGGCCGGCTCCAACGAGATCATGAAGGAGCTGATCGGTCGCGACCTCGGGCTGTGAGAGGGCGGATGCGAGGATGACCGGGTGACCTCGGAGCTCCCCGACGCGGCCCTCGAGCCCGCGCAGCACGACGACGAGCCCCACGACACCAACGTCAGCGGGCGGCTCAACTGGTTGCGGGCCGGCGTCCTCGGCGCCAACGACGGGATCGTCTCGACGGCGAGCCTGGTCGTGGGCGTCGCCGGCGCGAGCAGCGACCGGACGGCGATCCTGGTCGCCGGCGTGGCCGGGCTCTTCGCGGGTGCGATGAGCATGGCCGCCGGCGAGTACGTGTCGGTCAGCACCCAGCGCGACTCCGAGAAGGCGCTCCTGGCCAAGGAGCGCCGGGAGCTGGAGGAGGAGCCACAGGAGGAGCTGGCGGAGCTCACCTTGCTCTACATGGAGAAGGGGCTCAGCGAGCCGCTCGCCCGCCAGGTCGCCGAGGAGCTCACCGAGCACGACGCGCTCGCGGCGCACGCCGAGGTCGAGCTCGGCATCGACCCCGAGGAGCTGACCAACCCCTGGCAGGCGGCCTGGGCGTCGATGGTGGCCTTCACGGTGGGTGCACTGCTGCCGCTGCTGACGATCACGCTCTCGCCGGAGCCGCTGCGGCTGTGGGTGACGGCGCTCTCGGTGGCCGCCGCGCTGGCGCTCACCGGCTGGACGAGCGCTCGGCTGGGCTACGGGCCCGCCGGGCGGGCCGTCGTACGCAACGTCGTGGGGGGTCTGCTCGCCATGGGCGTCACCCACCTCATCGGCTCGCTCGTCGGCACCCAGATCGGCTGACCGTGCCCGAGCGGTGGGGCGTGCGCTGGCGCGTCCTCGGCGTCGCCGTGACCATCCTGGCGGTGACCCTGGCCGTGTGGACGTGGCTGCTGCTGGCCCTCTTCGAGTCCACGTTCGTCGGCGCGGCCCGCCAGCACGCGACGGTCCAGGTCCAGCAGGTGGCGGCCGCGGTCTCCCAGGTCGATCCCGAGCGCGCGGTGCCGGTCCAGGACGGGGACGGCGGCGGAGACGTCGTGGTGCAGGTCCTCGACGGCGAGGGCGGGGTGGTCGCGGCCTCGACGCGGGAGGCGCTGAGTCAGCCCGTGACCGGGCTCGCGCCGGCGGTGGGGCGGACGGAGGTGCGCGAGGTCGACCGACTGCCCGGCATCGACGAGGACGGCTTCGTGGTCGCCGCTCGCGGCGCCGTCGGCGACGACGGGCAGCGGCTGACCGTGGTCGTCGCCAGCCCCGTGCACATCGAGGAGGGGGTCCAGGCGCGCGTCTTCGGGTGGGGCGCCCTCGCCGCGGTGGCCGTGCTCGCGGTGGCGGCGGTGCTGGTGCGGTGGGCGGTGGGCGCCAGCCTGCGCCCCGTCGAACGCCTGCGCGGCCAGCTCGCGGTGATCGACGGTCACACCATCGGCGACCGGGTCGACGTCCCCGGGACCGGCGACGAGCTGACCCGGCTCGCCGAGACCATGAACCAGATGCTGGCCCGGCTCGAGGGTGCCTACGCCGCGCAGTCCGGCTTCGTCTCCGACGCGAGCCACGAGCTGCGCAGTCCGCTCGCCACACTGCGCACCTCCGTCGAGCTGGCGGCGGCCGACCCCACCGGCGAGGTGTGGCGCGAGACGCAGCCGGTCGTGACGGCCGAGCTGCTGCGGCTGCAGCGGCTGGTGGACGACCTGCTCACCCTGTCGAAGTACGACGCCGGCGCGGTGCCGCTGCGCCGGCGCGAGTGCGACCTCGACGACCTGGTGGTGGGGGCCGCGCGCACCGCGGCGGCCGAGACCGGTCACCACGTGGACGTGGCGGCCGAGCCGGTGCGCGTGCTGGCCGACCCCGACCGGCTCGGCCAGGTGCTGCGCAACCTGCTCGACAACGCCGTCCGCCACGCCGCGGGTCGCGTGCGCGTCGGCGTCGCGGCGGCCGGCGAGGACGCGGTGGTGACCGTCGACAACGACGGCCCGCCGGTCCCCGAGTCCGAGCGCGAGCGGATCTTCGAGCGGTTCGTCCGGCTCGACGAGACCCGCGACCGCGACACCGGCGGCGCCGGGCTCGGGCTCGCGATCGCGGCCGACATCGCCCACGCACACGACGGGGCGCTGCGGGCCGGCGCGGCCGGCGACGGGTGGTGCCGCTTCGAGCTCAGGCTTCCCCTCGAGGCGCTGGATCCACCGGAGCGAGCCGGTAGCCCACGCCGCGCACGGTCTTGAGGCTCGCCACGTCGAAGGGCACGTCGATCTTCTTCCGGAGGTAGCCGACGTAGACCTCGACGAGGTTGTCGCTGCCCGGGTAGTCCGACTCCCACACGTTGGCGAGGATCTCGCCCTTGGTGACGGCATCGCCGCAGCGACGCATGAGGTACTGCAGCAGCAGGAACTCCCGGGGCGTGAGCTCCACGGGCACCTCGTCGCGGTGGACCTGGCGGCTGTTGGGGTCGAGCCGCAGGCTTCCACAGGTCAGCACGACCGGCCGCTCGGGACCGCCCCGGCGCACCAGGGCGCGCAACCGGGCGACCAGGACGGGGAAGCTGAACGGCTTGGTGAGGTAGTCGTCCACTCCCAGGTCGAACGCGTCGGTCTGGTCGAACTCGCCGTCCTTGGCCGTCAGCATCAGGACCGGTGTCCACACCTCGGCGGCCCGCAGGTCGCGGAGGACGTCGTACCCGTGCTTGCCGGGCAGCATGATGTCGAGCACGACCACGTCGTAGTCGCCGTGCCGTGCCATGCCGTAGCCGGTCACCCCGTCGTGCGCCACGTCGACGACGAAGCCCTCGGTGCCCAGCCCACGGCTGAGCGTCACGGCCAGCGGCCGCTCGTCCTCCACCAGCAGCAGTCTCATGACCCGTCCAGCGTCTCAGAGTCCTCTCAGCGGTGGGCACCTAACGTCTGCCGCATCGGTGATGAACCGGTCACATCGGCCGGTCACGACACCCAGGAGGAGAGATGTTCGACCTCATCGGCGGCCTGCCCGTCCACGCCCTCGTGGTGCACGCGGTGGTGGTGCTCGGGCCGCTGGCCGCCCTGCTGCTCGTCGCGTACGCCGTGCGCCCGACCTGGCGCGCGGGGCTGCGGTGGCCGATGCTGGCCCTTGCCGCGATCTCCGCGGTCTCGGCCGCGGTGGCCACCTCGAGCGGGGAGTCGCTGGAGCACCGCGTCGGCGACCCGGCCTTCGAGCACGCCGAGAAGGGCGACCTCGCAGCGGTCAGCATCTACGTGCTGCTCGCCGTGGCCGTCCTGGTCGCCTTCTTCCTCGCGCGTCCCGGTGCGGCCGCGCGGATGGGGGCGCTCACGACGCTGCTGGCGGTGGGGGTCTTCGCGTTCGCGTCCTTCGCCGTCTTCAACGCCGGCCACAGCGGGGCGAGCTCGGTCTGGAAGGGCGAGGTGTCCGGCAGTCCCAGCGGCGGCGGGGGCGACGACTGATCCGACCCGCGGACCGCACCACTAGCCTGGCCGGGTGCGGATGTTCGTGGCCGTGACGCCCAGCGTCGAGGCGGTGGAGGACCTCGACGAGTTCCTCGCCGTACGCCGGGAGGCGGGGCCGTTCCGGTGGGCGCTCGCCGAGCAGCTCCACGTGACGCTGGCGTTCCTGGCGGAGGTCCCCGACCGCCGTCTCGACGAGCTGGTCGAGCGGCTGGGGCGCGCGGCCGGCCGGCGGGAGGCCGTCGAGGCGCGGCTGGCCGGCGGTGGGGCGTTCCCGGACGTGGCCCGGGCTCGGGTGTTGTGGTGCGGGCTGGAGACCGACGAGGCGGGCCGGGTGGAGCTGGGCCGGATGGCCACGGGAGCCCGGGCGGCCGCGTCGAGGTCCGGGGTCGACGTCGACGGGCAGCGGTTCCGCGCCCATGTCACCGTGGCCCGGCTGGGCCGGCCGGCGGAGGTGACCAGCTGGGTGCGGCTGCTCGACGCCTACCGGGGCCCGGCCTGGACCGTCGACCGGCTCGATCTCGTGGCGTCGTACCTGGGCGAGGGGCCGCGCAAGCGGCCTCGCTACGAGCTCGTCGAGAGCTTCGCCGTGGGCCGGGTCCGGCGGTAGTTGACCGCAAGAAGCACCCCGACACTGCGCCAAAAGGTGCTTCTGGCAGTCAACTTTCGGGCATCCTTCGGCTGAGGAAGTCGGGGAGGAGCGCGCGATGGCCAAGGGACCCGGGTGGTATCCCGACCCGTGGGGTGGTGTCGGCTATCGCTGGTGGGACGGCAAGAACTGGACCGAGCACGTGCAGGGGCAACCCGGCGTGGGCTTCAACGACGTCCCGACCATGCGGGGCGGTCCGCTGATCCAGCCCGGGGGCGGGACACCGTGGTACTACCAGTGGTGGTTCATCGGGCTGATGCTCTTCGTCTGCTGCTGGCCGGCGGGCGTGGTCCTCACGTGGACCAAACCCGGCACGCCCGCGACGATGAAGCTGATCGTGACCGCGGTCTGGCTGGGCATCCAGATCCTGCTCGCCGCCGCGATCTACTCGCAGTACCCCGAGGTCTACGGGCGCTGAGACCCCCGGAGGCACAGCCTCGATCCACCGATTCATCGGCTGCTGCGCGACCCCATCCGGGCGCGTCGGCTGCGTGGTCGCACCTCGGCGGGCCACCGGCCCGCCGTCGGCACTCCGCCTTGCCGCCACACCCGTCTGGTGCCGCTCGCGACGCCGACAATCGGCGGATCGAGGCTCAGGCCGGCAGGCTGTGGACGATGTCCTCGACCCGCGCCTTCGCGTCGCCGAAGAGCATCTGGGTGTTCTCGCGGAAGAACAGCGGGTTCTGGACGCCGGCGTAGCCGGTGGCCATGGAGCGCTTGAAG
>CAZQCA010000230.1:0-5375 GCA_964591845.1 uncultured Nocardioides sp. | reverse complement strand
GAGTAGGCCCGGAAGGCGATGTGGGTCTCGGTGGAGGCCACCCCGTCGACCTTGTTGAGCCGGTCGGCGACGACCGCCGCGACGTCGTCGTGGTCGCGCACCCGCACCAGGGCGATGAGGTCGATCTGGCCGGTCACCGAGTAGACCTCGCTGACGCCCTCGAGGGCGGCGATCGCCTCGGCCACCTCGGGGATGCGCGCGACGTCGGCCTTCACGAAGACGATGGCGGTGATCACAGGTCAGAGCCTAGATGAGTGCGCACGGGGCGATGCACGGTGCCGACCTCGCGCGGCTCGTCGAAGGGCGTCAGCCGCTCCTGGGCGCGGCGCAGGGCGTCCTGCACCGCGAGGTGCCGCCCGGCGCCGCGCGGCGGACAGCTCCACTCGCCGTCGACGTGGACCAGCCGCACACCGGGGGCCTCCAGCCAGCGGAGGATGCGCTCGGACTCCTCGGCACTGGCCGCCGGCACCGGACCGGGCCCGTCGCCCACCGTCTCGGCGCTCGCCCTCAGCTCGGTGACGAAGCGATGGGCGTCGTCGCGGGGCGGGATCAGGCCGGCCGCCGCGAGGCGGCCGTGGCGGACGACGTGCACCGCCCATCGGCCGCGGTCGTCGCGGCCGGCGGCGACGAGCTCGGGCAGCCGCGCCAGCGAGCCCAGTCGCTGGGTGCGCGCCGCCCCACGCAGGAACGCCGCGAGCCGGTCGCGGTGGACCCCCGCCTCCTCGAACCGCTCGTCGTCGGCCAGGCCGGCCATCCGCCGGTCGAGCCCGGCCACCACCTCGAACGGGTCGGCGAGCAGGGCGCTGCGGAGCCGGTCGACCAGGTCGGCGTACGCCGGTGCGTCGCTGCTGCCGTCGCACGGGGACAGGCAGCGGCCCATCTCGGCCAGCACGCAGGGCGACCGCGACGGCTCGAGGGGCAGCCGGCCGCTGCACTGGCGCACCGGGAACACCTCGTGGAGCGCCGCGACGCAACGCTCGGCGACCTTGCGGGACCCGAACGGGCCGAGGTAGTCGGCGCCGTCGACCAGCACCCGGCGGACCACCGACAGCCGCGGCCACGGCTCCCGGGTGAGCTTGACGAACAGCGCCTTCTCGGGGAAGCGGGAGCGGCGGTTGTAGCGCGGCTTGTGCTCGGCGATCAGCCGTAGCTCGCGCACCTCGCCCTCGAGCGGCGTGGCGCACTCGATGCCGGTGACGGACTCGGCGATGCCGATCATCTCGCCCATCCGCGACCGGGTCTCCGAGGCCGTGAAGTAGCTGCGCACCCGGCTGCGCAGGTCGCGGGAGGTGCCGACGTAGAGCACCCGCCCGTCACCGTCGCGGAAGAGGTAGACGCCCGGCGCGTGGGGGAGCCCCTCGGCCAGGTGGCGCTTGCGACGCTGCTCCTGGCTGACCCGCGAGGAGTAGGTCTGCAGCTCCTCGAGCGTGTGGACGCCGAGCCCGCCGAGCCGTGCCAGCAGCCCGTGGAGCACGTCGACGGTGGCGCGCGCGTCGGCCAGCGCCCGGTGGTTGGGGGTGGTCGAGGAGTCGAAGACCCGGGCCAGCGACGACAGCTTGCAGTTGGGCGACTCGTCGCGGGTGACGACGCGGCGCGCGAGCTTGGCGGTGTCGACCACCTCGAAGTCGGGCCACGGCCGCCCCTGGTCGAGCGAGAAGTGCCGCAGGAACCCGACGTCGAACGGCGCGTTGTGGGCGACCAGCACGCTGCCGGCGGCGAACTCCAGGAAGGCCGGCAGCGCGGACTCGACAGGGGGAGCCTGGGCGACCATGCCGTTGGTGATGCCGGTCAGCACGGCGATGAACGCGGGGATCTCGGTGCGCGGGTTGACCAGGGTCTGGAACTCGCCGAGCACCTCGCCGCCGCGCACCTTGACCGCGCCGATCTCGGTGATCCGCGAGCCGGCCTCGGCGGAGCCGCCGGTCGTCTCGAGGTCGACCACGCAGAACGTGATGTCGCGCAGCGGACGGCCCAGCTCGTCGAAGCTGCGCTGCTCCTCCCAGCGGGACGCAGCCAGGGAGACCTGGGCCATGTCCTCGACGTTAAGGTCGCGCGCCGACAGTTCGGGGTACGCCGCGCCACTAGGGTGGCCTCATGGTGACCGCCCTCCCCGACGACACGCACCGGTGGCGCTGCGGCGGCTGCGGCAACCTCACCCGCTTCGACGTCAGCCGCACCCGTCGTACGACGGAGTACTGGCACTTCGACCTCGCGGGCGAGGCCGTCGTCGAGGAGTCCGTGCTCCGCCAGGAGACCGTCGAGTCCGTGGCCTGTCGCTGGTGCGGTCGCAACGACGCGATCGAGCTGGTCAGCCGCGCGGAGGGCTGAGCCGGACCACTGTCGGTGGCGCCTGGCAGCCTCTCCGGCATGACCACACGCATCGACTGTGACCACTGCACCCAGCGGGGTCCCGCCTGCCACGACTGCGTGGTCACGGTGCTGCTGGGCCCGCCCGACGAGCTGGTGCTCGACGACGACCAGTGCCGCGCCCTCGACGCGCTGGCCGCCGGCGGACTGGTGCCGCCGCTGCGGATGGTGCACCCGGTGCCCCCGCCGGTCATCGAGTCGGCCTGACCGAGCGGGCGTGGCGAGGTGTGACAGGAGTGAGTGATGTGACCTGTGTGACATTCACCTGTCCCAATCCCTGGGAAACGCAGGTCTAGACCGTCGAGGAGTTGGCGGCGCGTCGCGGTCGCCGTTACTGTCGTGACGCAGGTCGTCGTGGAAGTGGGCCACCGGGTCCGCGCGACGGCCGCGTCGAGTTCGCGAACACGGCCGGGGGAGCCGAGGGAGCGGAGCCGGGGAACCACCTTCCTGGGGTCAATCGCCTCCAGGCGCCGCCACGGCCAGTGCCGGCGAGGAAGAGGCGACGGGCATGTCGAGCCCGCACCCGTCAGCTCACCTGGTAGACGTCCGACACGCAAGGAGAACGCCCGCTCGTGTTCAGCGGCCGGAAACGACTCGCTGCCGTCCTCGGTGGCGGTGCCCTCCTCCTCGGGATGAGCCTCGTCGGCTCCAACCCCTCCTACGCCGATCCCGACATCGACGACGTCCAGGATCGCGTCGACCGCCTCTACCACGAGGCCGAGCAGGCGCAGGAGCACTACCACGACCTCCAGCTCGAGCTGAAGGACCTCCAGCGCGACCTGCGCGCGCTCCAGGCCGACGAGCGTCGCCAGAGCGACCGTCTCGGGCTCGTGCAGAGCCAGGTCGAGGGCTCCATCGTGCGGGCCTACCAGGGCCAGGAGCTGTCGACCGTGGGTCAGGTCGTGCTCTCCGAGGACCCCTCGTCGTTCCTGAGCCAGCTGTCGACCGTGTCGGAGTACAACTCCCTCCAGAACGGCCTCTACGAGGACTTCACCACCGAGCTCAAGGCGCTGAAGATCCGCCAGGAGGCGACGCAGGCGCGGGCCGACCAGATCGCCGAGGCCGAGCGTGAGGCCGCCAAGGCCAAGGCCGAGGTCGAGAAGCGGTTCGACGAGGCCAAGGACCTGCTCGACACGCTCAAGGAGCGAGAGCGCGAGGAGATCCTGTCGCGCGGCGGCGAGCTGCGCATCCCCTCCGACGTGCCGGCGAGCGGCCGGGGCGCGGCCGCGGTCCGCTTCGCGCTCGCCCAGGTCGGCGACGCCTACGTCTACGGCGCCGCGGGCCCGAGCGCCTGGGACTGCTCCGGGCTCACCATGATGGCCTGGGCCCAGGCCGGTGTGGGGCTCCCGCACTCCTCCAGCGCCCAGTTCGGCTCCGGTCCCCACGTCGCGGCGGGCTCGCTGCAGCCGGGCGACCTGGTGTTCTACTACAGCCCGATCAGCCACGTGGCGATCTACATCGGCAACGGCATGATCGTGCACGCCGCCCACCCCGGCGCCGGTGTGCGCGTGGCCGCCCTCTACTCGATGCCCTACGCCGGCGCGGTCCGGCCCGGCTGACACCACCGCAGGTGCGACTGGCCGCGCTGTTCGTCGCGGCGACGCTCGTGGCGGGCTGCTCGGGTGACCCCGGGCCGAGGCCTCCGGCGGCGTCGTCGCCGCCGAGCCGGCAGACGGCAGGTGAGACGGTCGCCGACGCCCTCGAACGTGCTCTCCGCACGAACGACGGCCCCGGAGCGGCCGCGCTGGGCGCACCGGGTGCCGCCACCGTGGACACCAGGCTGCGCGCCGCCGCCGCCAACGTCGAGGCACTCGGCGTCGAGGGGCTGACGCTCGACTACCGGGCCGCCTCGGACGGGGGATCACCGGCGAGCGGCCGGTGGGACGGCGTCTTGGAGGTCTCGTGGCGCCCGCTGCCGGGGGAGGGCCGCGCGAGTCTGGACGTGCCGGTCGGGCTGGAGTGGGTCGGCGACCACGCGAGCATCGCGTCGGTCGCCGACGGGGCCGTGCGGCTGCCGCTGTGGCTCGCCGGGCCGGTGCAGGTGCGCAGGGGGCCGGGCTGGCGGGTCGTCGTACGCGATGCGGGAGGCCCGACCGACGAGCTCGCGCAGGCGACGCGCAGCGCGGTCGCGGGCATCGGGCGGGTCCTGCCCGTGGGTGGCCCGATCGACGTGGAGCTGCCTGCCGACCCGGGGGAGTACGCCGCCACGCTGGGGTCGCGCCCGGGCGAGTTCGACGCCCTGGTGGCCGTCACCACGACCGTCGACGGCTCCGTCGGCCGTCGCGCGCCGCAGCGGGTCGTGGTGAACCCGGGCCTGCTGCCGACGCTCGATGCCGACGGCCTGGCGCTGGTGCTCGCGCACGAGATCGTGCACGTGGCGCTGCGCGACGTGACCACGCCGGGGCCGCGGTGGCTCAGCGAGGGCTACGCCGACCACGTGGCGCTCCGTGCTCTCCGCGTGCGACCGGTGACGAGCGTGGCCGCGGAGCTCGCTCGGACCCGAGGCGTGCCCGCGGGCCTGCCCACCGCGGCCGACTTCACCCGGTCGGGGCGCGCGCTGGAGGCGGCGTACGAGCGGTCCTGGCTCGCGTGCGAGGTGATCGCCGACGCGGCCGGAGAGGACGGTCTCCTGCGGTTGCGCCGACTGGTGGCCGCGGGCCGGCCGGTCGGCGTGGCGCTCCGGCAGGTGGCAGACCTGTCGCGTGCCGAGCTGGTGGCGCTCTGGCGGCAGCGGCTGGCGCGGCTGCCGGGGTGATCGGCGCGCCCGGACATGGGGTCCGGACATGACAGCGGGCCGGGACCTCGGGCGCCGGTGAGCGCCGAGGACCCGGCCCTACGGGGGTCTGTGGGGGCGGTGGCTCAGCAGGAGCCGTTGCCGCGCTGCCCCTCGATGCTGTCGCAGGTGTCCTGGTAGAGCGTCTGCACCTGGGCACCGAAGAGGAACACCGTGAGGACGATGATGCCGGCGATGCCGGCCACGAGGAGGCCGTACTCGACGGCGGAGGCGC
>CAZQCA010000229.1:0-5413 GCA_964591845.1 uncultured Nocardioides sp. | reverse complement strand
GGTGTCGTGCTCGAAGCCGGTCGCGTTCCGGTCGGCCTGTGGGGTGGGGAAGAGCACGGGGTCCTCGAGGGGGTGGGATCGGGGGAGGGGTCTCACGCGACGACGGCGCGGCACCCGGGGTCGGCCCGGGCGCCACGCCGTACGACGTGCGGAGCGGTCAGCCCTTGACGGCGCCCGCGGTGAGCCCGCGGACGAAGAAGCGCTGCAGTGCGAGGAACACCAGGACCGGCACGAACATCGAGATGAGCGCGCCGGCGGTGAGCAGGTGCCAACCGCCTCCCTGCTGACCCACCAGGCTGTTCTGCAGCGCCACGGTCACGGGCGCGACGTCACGATCCGGCCCGAGGGCGATCAGCGCGACCAGCAGGTCGTTCCAGACCCAGAGGAACTGGAAGATGGCGAAGGACGCGAGGGCCGGGACGGACATCGGGAGGACCAGCCGGAAGAACGTCTGGAAGTGGCTGGCTCCGTCGATCTTGGCCGACTCGATCACCGTCTTGGGCAGCGTCGCCATGTAGTTGCGCAGGATGTAGATGGCCAGCGACATGCCGAACCCGATGTGAGCGAGCCAGGCCCTCGGCACGCCGCTCGTCAGGCCGATCGACTTGTAGAAGTTGAGCATCGGCACGAAGGCGACGTAGTTGGGGATCACCAGCAGGCTCACGATCAGCAGGAACAGGAAGTCCCGCCCTCTGAACTCCATGAACGTGAACGCGTAGGCCGCGAAGGCCGCGATCAGGATCGGGATGAACACCGCCGGCAGCGTGATCGCGAAGCTGTTGATCAGCGCCTGGCCCATGTGGCCCTGGTTGATGGCGGTGTCGTAGTTCTCGACCGTGAAGCGGTTCCAGTTGCTGGGCTTGAAGATCGCCTCCCACCAGCCCGAGTTGTCGACGTCGTCCAGCGGCCGGAACGACGTCACGACGAGACCGATGACCGGCAGGATCCACAGGAAGCAGAGGATGGCGACGGTGATCCGGGTGAACCACCCGGCCTTGGCGGGGTTTCCTTCGCCGCGAGCCGTCTTGGCCTTGGCGGGCGCGAGGGCCTTGGTGTCGGCGACGACGGTCATGCTGCAGCCTCCTCAGCCCGGAAGTGACGGACTTGGTAGAACATGATCGGGAGCACGGCGATGAGCAGCATCACCACGATCGCCGACATCTTCCCCTGGTCGAAGAACTTGTACTGCTTGAAGAACTCGCTGGCGATGACGCCCGTCTTGAAGTTGCCTCCGGTGGTGCCGTAGACCACGTCGAAGGTCTTCATCACCCCGATGGTCACCGTGATGAAGACGGTGATGATCGTCCCCCAGATCTGGGGCACGATCACCCGCGAGAAGATCTGCCGCTCGTTGGCGCCGTCGATGCGCGCCGCCTCGAGGGTGTCGACCGGCACACCCTTGACGGCCGCCGACAGCAGCACCATCGAGAAGCCGATCTGCGCCCACAGCAGGATCGCCATCAGCGCGAAGCTGTTGAAGTGCAGGTCGAACTTGGTGAGCCAGGGGATCGGGTCGAAGCCCAGCTTGACGATGATCGCGTTGAGCAGACCGATCTGCGGCTTGCCGGTGGCGGGGCTGCGGAAGTCGTACATGAACTCCCAGGTCTTCGCCGAGCCGATCAGGCTGATCGCCATCGGGAGGAAGATCAGGGTCTTGCTGAGCTTCTCGGCGCGCGGGCCGAGCCGGTCGGCGAGCGTCGCGATCGCCAGCCCCAGGCCCACCGTGAACGTCGGGACGAAGATCATCCACAGCACGGTGTTGAGCAGGGAGTCGCGGAACGCCTCGGTCTTCAGCAGGCTGGTGAAGTTGTCGAACCCGACCCAGTTCTCGTGGAAGCGGTCCTGGAACGCGTAGACCAGCGTGAGGACGGTCGGGTAGAGCAGGTAGATCGTGATGGCGGCGTACGCCGGCAGGATGTAGAGGTAGGGCTTGAGCCGCTGCTCCCAGGGACCGGGCAGCACCTCGGCGATCTTGTTGAGCACCCAGTAGAGGGCGAGCGCCGATGCGATGCCCACAATCACCCAGAGCACCGCTAGGCCGATTTGCGTCAGCATGATTCAGGTCGATCCTTCCTGGCCGGAGCCGCACGGAAGCCGAAGTGTCTCGAGTTGTCGCTGGTGCGGTGGTGAACCTGTGGCGTGTCTACTCCACTGGCAGGTGCCCTGACCAGGGCCGGCCAGCATGTGACACACGCCACACTATGTCCTGTCGTACGGCGTCCCACCAGGGGCGGGCGGAACGTGCCGCCGGTCGGGACTGGAAGGGGCGGGAACCCTGAGCGTGGTGTCAGGGTCCCCGCCCCGTCGGTGGGCGCGGCCGGCCCGAGCCGGCCTAGGCCCGACTCAGCTTGGCCAGCTCGCGTCGATGTTGGCGAGAGCCGTGTCGAGGTCCTCCTGACCGGAGATCCACGCGGTCATGTCGGTCCAGAAGGTGCCGGCGCCGACGGCACCCGGCATCTGGTCGGAACCGTCGAAGAGGAACGCCGTGGAGCTGTTGGCGACCTCGGCGATCGAGCGGGTCAGCTCGTTCGGGTAGAGGCTGACGTCGAAGTCCTTGTGCGGGCTCAGGAACGAGCTCGACGGGGCAGCGTCGACGCCGATGTCGGTCTCGGACATCATCTTGATGACGTCCTTGGCGGACTGCTTGTCGCTCAGCAGGGTGGCCATGTCGCCACCACCGAGGATCGGGTTGTCGCCCCCGGCCTCGGCGGGCGGGAACCCGAAGAGACCGAAGTTCTTGTCGACATCGGCGACCGCGTCGGCCGGCATGAAGTCGGGGCTGATGATGAACGAGCCCTGCTTGAGCAGCCAGCAACCGGGTCCGCCCTTGTCGAACATGGGCTTGCCGGCGTCGCCGAAGGACGTCGTGGCGATGGCCTCGCCGCCGCCGGCGACGTTGCCCTCGGTCAGCATCAGCTTCTCGAGCTCGCCCGCGGCCTCGCGGACCAGGTCGGAGTCGAACGGCGTCTCGTGGGAGACCCACGAGTTGTAGCCGTCCACGCCGCCGTACTTCATGACCAGCTCCTCGATCCAGTCGGTGGCCGGCCAGCCGGTCGCCGCCTCGGACTCGATGCCGAAGCACCACGGGGTGCCGCCGTCGGCCTTGATCTGGTCGGTCAGCGCCTCCAGGCTCGCGATCGAGTCGGGGGCCTCGTAGCCGGCCGCCTCCCACGCGGGCTTGTTGTAGAACACGAGCGACTTGACGTTCATGCTCACGAGCAGGCCCTGGAGCTCGCCGTCCACGGTGCCGGCGTCGAGCGTGCCGGGCACCATGCTCTCCTCGAGCGCGCCCATGTCGAGGACGTCGTCGAGCGGACGGGTGGCGCCCTGCGCGACCATGTCCTTGACCACGCCGGGCTGCGGGATGAGTGCGATGTCGGGAGTCTCGCCCGACTGGATCTTGGTCATGATGAGGCTGTTGATGTCATCGACCTTCTGCCAGTCGATCGTGATGCCCTCGGCCTTGGCCTTCTCGGTCAGCTTCTTCTGCAGACCGTCTTGGACCGCTTGGTCGATGGAGCTCCAGATCGTGACCTTCTTGTCGTCGGATCCGGAGTCACCACTGTCGCCGTCACTGCCTCCGCAGCCGGCCAGAATGAGGGCCGCTGCGGCCATGGCCGCCATGCCCTTGGATGCTGTGCGAACTCGCACGGGGGTACGCATGCTGTTTGGTCTCCTCGCGTAGAACCGGCACTTCCAACCTGGTCGATTCGGGTGCATAGTGGTCGAGAACACATGCTGAAACGAATCAGCACAGATCCTTGTGGCATACGCGACATGCTGTCAAGCAACGAATTGGACACGACGCGACCCCGTGACCGTTGCCTGGCGGCGCGGGAGGGCCCTGCCTCGAAGGGTCGCGGCACCCCGACGGCCCGGGAAGTGGAGGAGGGACCGGTGTCGGCCAGGCGCAAGGTGACGCTCACCGACGTGGCCGCCCGCGCGGGCGTGTCCACCACCACCGCGTCCTACATCCTCAACGGCCGCGGAGCCCAGATGCGGATCTCGGCCGACGCCGAGCGGCGCGTGATGAAGGCGGTCGAGGCGCTCGGCTACCGGCCCAACCGCAACGCCCTCAACCTGCGCACGGCCACCACCAGGACCATCGGAGTGATCACCGACCACGTCGCGAGCGGTGCGTTCGCGAGCGCGATGCTGGCCGGGGCCGGTGAGGCGGCGCGCGACCTGGGCCACTACCTGCTCATCGGCGAGACCGAGGGTGATCCCGGACTGGAGCGGCAGCTCGTCGAGGAGATGATCGACCGGCAGGTCGACGGCCTGCTCTACGCCACCCTGGTCGCGTCGGAGATCACCGTGCCGTCCTCGTTGCGCGACCAGCGCGTCGTCCTCCTCAACTGCCACGACCCGGAGTCGGTGCTGCCGTCCGTGCTCCCCGACGAGTTCGAGGGCGGGCGCACCGGGGCCCGGGTGCTGCTGGACGCGGGGATCCGGCAGGGCGTCTTCGTGGTCGGCCACGACCCGACCCCCAAGGCCATCGCGGGACCGCTGCGCCAACAGGGCATCGAGGCGGCGTTCGCCGAGCGCGGCGCCGGCGTCGCGGGCCTCATCGCCTGCGACTGGGAGGTCCCGGCGGCCTACGCGGCCGTGAACTCCCGCCTGAACTCCACCGACCCGCCGGCCGCCCTGATCTGCCTCAACGACCGGATCGCGATGGGCGCCTACCAGGCCCTCGCCGCGCACCGGCTCTCGGTGCCCGGCGATGTCTCGGTGGTCTCCTTCGACGGCTCGGACCTGGCGACCTGGCTGCGGCCCGAGGTCACGTCGGTGGCGCTGCCCTTCAAGGCGCTCGGCGCGGCCGCCGTACGCCGGCTGCTGCGGCCGCAGCCCGGAGACCCCCAGGTGTCGCGGCTCGAGATGCCGCTCGCGGCGGGTGGTTCGGTCGCCCAGCCGGTGCCCGCGCGGTAGCAGTCGACCGCGGACGGACTCCTCGACGCCGCGGAGCGGGTGTGGTTAGAGTCACACCGTCACTTCACAACGGATCGTCCGGCACGTACCTGCCGGTGAAGGGAGTCACCTGACATGGCCACTGTGACCTTCGAGAAGGCGCAACGCTGGTACCCGGGGGCCGACAAGCCCGCCGTACCCGGCATCGACCTCGAGATCGGCGACGGCGAGTTCATGGTCCTCGTCGGCCCCTCGGGATGTGGCAAGTCCACGACCCTGCGGATGCTCGCGGGGCTGGAAGAGGTCAACGACGGCAAGATCTACATCGGCGAGCGCGACATCACCCACACGCCGCCGAAGGATCGGGACATCGCGATGGTGTTCCAGAACTACGCCCTCTACCCGCACATGAGCGTGGCCGACAACATGGCCTTCGCGCTCAAGATGGCCAAGGTCCCCGCGGCCGAGCGGCAGAAGCGAGTCGAGGAGGCGGCCAAGATCCTCGGCC
>CAZQCA010000228.1:0-5431 GCA_964591845.1 uncultured Nocardioides sp. | reverse complement strand
TCAAGAACCGCATCGGCGAGCTGGAGTTCGAGCGCGACCAGCTCGACAGCTACGTGCACCAGAGCTAGCCAGGGAGACCGCGTGGACAAGCCCGAGATCGAGTTCCCCGGCGCGGAGCCGCCCGCCGACCTCGTCGTCACCGACCTCGTCGAGGGCGAGGGCGACGAGGCGACGGCAGGGTCGACCGTGTCGGTCCACTACGTCGGCGTCGCCCACTCGACCGGGGAGGAGTTCGACGCCTCCTACAACCGCGGCACGCCGCTGCAGTTCCGCCTCGGGATCGGCCAGGTCATCGCGGGCTGGGACCAGGGCGTGCAGGGCATGAAGGTCGGCGGTCGGCGCCAGCTGGTCATCCCGCCGCACCTCGGCTACGGCGACCGGGGGGCCGGCGGCGTGATCCAGCCCGGCGAGACGCTGATCTTCGTGGTCGACCTGCTCGGCGTGGGCTGAACGACGAAGCCCCCAGGTGAACCTGGGGTTCGATGGTGGCCCTGCGACAGGGTCCCGGCCGTCATCCCACGCGGGCGCGTCTGCCTCCCACCTCGACGACGTCGCCCCGTCGCAGCTGCCGCCCGCGTCGGGTCTCCACCTCATCGTTGACCCGCACCGCGCCCGACTGCACCAGCGGCTTCGCCTCCGCGCCCGACTCCACCAGGTCGGCCAGCTTGAGGAACTGGCCGAGGCGGATCGCAGCGTCGCGGATCGGCACGTCGATGGGCTCGTCCTGCGCGCCGGTCACGGCAGCACCTGCGTCACGGCGTGGATGAGAACCCCCACCAGGCCGCCCACGATGGTGCCGTTGATGCGGATGAACTGCAGGTCGCGCCCGACGTGGAGCTCGATGCGCCGCGCGGCCTCCTTGCCGTCCCACCGCTCGATGGTGTGGGTGATCACCGCGGTGAGCTCGGCGCCGTAGCGGTCGACCGCGAAGACGGCGAGGTCGGCGGCCGCCCGGTCGAGCCGGGCCCGGAGCTCCGGGTCCTCGGCCAAGCGGTCCGCGAACGCGGCCAGCTCGCGCAGCAGCCGACGGCGTACGGCGCCGTCCGGGTCGTGCAGCGAGGACAGCAGCGCCCTGCGCAGGGCGTTCCACAGCGACACGGCGGAGTCCAGGATCGCCGGGTGGTCGAGCACCCGCTCCTTGAGCCGCTCGGCCCGATCCTGGGTGGCGGGGTCGTGGAGGAGGTCCTCGGCGAGCTGCGCCAGCATCGAGTCGAGCGCCGCCCGGGCCTGGTGCTGCGGGTCCGACGCGATCTCGGCCACCCAGCGCACCGCCTCGGTGTGCACGCGGGCGGTGACGGCGTGGTTGAGACGGTCCGGCGCCCACCACGGCGCCCGCTCGGAGAGCACCTCGGTGAACGTCTCGGGGTTGTGCACCAGCCAGCGGTGGAGCTCGGTCAGCGCCAGGTCGACCAGGCCGTGGTGCAGGTCGTCGCGCACGGTCTCGGCGAGGAGCCCACCCAGGAGCGGCGCCAGCGGCTCCTCCCGGAAGCGCGGCACCAGTGCCTCGGTGACGATGTCGGCCACGTGCTCGTCGGTCACCCGGGACAGGCCGAGCGCCGCCACCTCGGCGACCTCCTCCACCACCCGCGACCGATGGGGCTCCTCGGCCAGCCAGTGGGCCACCCGCAGGCTGATGCTCGCGGCCAGCACCCGCTCGCGGATGATGCCCTCCTGCAGGAAGTTCTCCCCGACGAACTCCTCGAGCCCGCGGCCCAGCTCGTCCTTGCGCCGCGGCACCAGCGCGGTGTGCGGCACGGGCACGCCGAGCGGGTGGCGGAACAGCGCGGTCACGGCGAACCAGTCGGCGATGGCGCCCACCATCGAGGCCTCCGCACCCGCGTTGACGTAGCCCCACCACCCGTCGAGCCCACGGGTCGCGAGGTAGACCACCGCGGCGAACGCGAGCAGTCCCCCCGCGAGGGCACGCATGCGGCGCAGGCCGCGCAGACGCGCGGCATCGGCCGTGGGGTCGGAGGCGATCAGGGGCCCGAGCTCGGTCGTGGTGCTCATCGCGTCCGATTGTGACCCACGGGGCATGGCCGGCGGCGAGCCGCCGGCCCGCGGCCGTCGTGCCGGCGTCGCGCCAGCGTCGTGCCAGCGTCGTGCCAGAATGCGCGACATGGCGCGCACGGTCATCACCTTCGGCACGTTCGACGTGTTCCACGTGGGCCACCTGAGGGTGATCGAGCGGGCCGCGGCGCTGGGAGACCGCCTCGTGGTGGGGGTCTCGGCCGACGCTCTCAACCTGCGCAAGAAGGGCCGCGAGCCGGTCTTCAGCGAGCGTGAGCGGATGGCGATCGTGGCCGCACTCAAGCCGGTCAGCGAGGTCTTCCTCGAGGAGAGCCTGGAGCTCAAGCGCTCCTATCTGACGCAGTACGCCGCCGACGTGCTCGTCATGGGCGACGACTGGAGGGGCCGCTTCGACGACCTCGCCGACGTCTGCGAGGTGGTCTACCTGCCGCGCACCCCGGCGATCTCGACCACCGCGCTCATCGAGAAGATCTCGGGCATCGCCTGAGCGTCTCCCCCGACCTCCGCCGGTCCCGCGGTCTCGGTGCGGGGGCCAGGTAGTTCGCGTATGGTGGGCGCTGCCGGCTGCGGCGGTCCGCTGCGCCGGCTCGTCCTGGGCGCCTCGGCCGCCCGCCACCGACCACTGGGGGATTTCCACATGCGTCGCCTCTTCGCCGCGACGGTGCTCGCCGTCGCGACGGCCACCGCCGCCCTGCCCGCGCTGCCGACCTCGGCCGCACCCGACGACGGTGCTGCGGCCCGCCCGTTCGCGGCCGACCAGGCCGCGCTGCGCGCCCTGACCGTCGCCGCGCGCGTGATGGAGGGCAAGGCCGTCGCGGGCGACCCGGATGCCACGATCGCGCTGCGCGACCTGCGTCTGGCGCTGCCGCGGCTCACGGGGCTCGACCGGCAGCGCGCCCAGTCGCTGCTGGCCCGACCGACCGACGGCAACGCCGACCGGTTCGGCGACGGCTACACCACCAAGGCCACCAAGAAGAAGTGCTCGAAGTACGTCTGCCTGCACTGGGTGACCAAGACGGTCGACAAGCCCCCGGCCGGCTGGCCCGACACCACGCTCGACCAGATGAACAAGGTCTGGAAGAAGGAGATCGGCGGGCTGGGCTACCGCAAGCCCCTCGGCGACGGCTCCAAGGGCGGCAACAGCAAGCTCGACATCTACCTCAAGGACGTCGGCTCGAAGTTCCTCTACGGCTACTGCGCCGCCGAGCAGAAGAAGTACAAGTACACCTACGCCGGCTACTGCGTGCTCGACGACGACTTCGATCCCGACCAGTTCGGCGGCGCACCGGCGATCAACAGCCTCAAGGTGACCGCCGCGCACGAGTTCTTCCACGCCGTGCAGTACGCCTACGACGCCGCCGAGGACCCCTGGTTCATGGAGTCGACGGCGACGTGGATGGAGGAGCGCTACGCCGACGGCGTCAACGACAACCGGCAGTACTTCTCCGCCGGCCAGATCGACGACTCCACCGAGTCGCTCGACACCTGGATCAACGGCGGCGGCAGCCAGTACGCCAACTGGATCTTCTGGGAGTACCTCACCGAGCGCAAGGGCAACGGCCTGGTCAAGAGCGTCTGGAAGCAGGCAGCCACCTACAAGGGCGCGCCCGACAAGTACTCCATCCGGGCCACCTCCGACGTGCTGAAGACCAAGGGCGGCTTCAAGGGCACCTTCGCCGCCTACTCCGCCGCCCTCACCGATCCCAGCAGGTCGTGGGACGAGGGCGACCAGTGGGGCGTGAGCGCGCCGATCGGTGCGACCCACAACCTCAGCACCACCACGACGTCCGGCACCGCCACCGTCGGCATCAACCACCTGGCGTCGCGGACCGCGCGCTTCGTGCCGAACGCCTCGCTCACCGGGTCGACGTGGAAGCTGCAGATCAAGATCGACGGTCCCGGCAAGGACTCCTCGCCGGTCGCCTACGTCCTGGTGCACAAGAAGGACGGCACGATCGCCAGGAGCGCCATCACGCTCGACAAGGACGGCAAGGGCACCAAGACGGTCGGCTTCGACTTCGCCGCGGTCTCCAACGTGACGGTGACGATGGGCAACGCGTCGACCCGCTACCGCTGCTGGGTCTCCTCGGCGACCTACTCGTGCTTCGGCATCCCGAAGGACGAGAGCAAGCCGTTCAAGTACACCGGCACCGCGATCCAGCCCTGACCTCGGAAGGGGCGGGGCCGTCCTCGCGTCGGTGGGGCTGCTCGCCTGGGCGGTGGGCGCCGGCGCGCTCGGACCCGACGTGGGCAGGGGCGCGGACTTCTGCGAGGCGGCCCGCGAC
The DNA here is from genome assembly GCA_964591845.1 of uncultured Nocardioides sp. Taxonomy (GTDB): domain Bacteria; phylum Actinomycetota; class Actinomycetes; order Propionibacteriales; family Nocardioidaceae; genus Nocardioides. Next base: position 1,115 of record CAZQCA010000228.1, on the reverse strand, counting down.
GGGTGGGTCCGGCAGCCGGCCAACACCTGGTCCAACCTCGGCTTCGTGCTCGCGGGGCTGGCGGTGGCCTGGCGCGCGAGACGCCCCGAGCTGCTCGGTGCCGCGCTCGGACGACGGCCCGGCCTCGCCACGGCGTACGCCTGTCTGGTGGTGCTGCTGGGACCGGCCAGCGCGGCCATGCACGCGACCCAGTCGGCCCGCGGGGGGCACCTCGACATGCTGAGCATGTATCTGGTGGCCTCGTTCGCGGCGGCGTACGCCGTCACGCGCCGGCTGGGGCTCCCCGCCGTCGGGTTCGGGCTGCTCTTCGTGGCCCTGCTCGCGGGCTGCGAGCTCGTCGGGACGATCTCCACCGAGATCCCGGTGGTGATGTTCGCCGGCAACGTGGCCTTCGGCCTGCTGCTGGTGCTGGCGCTGACGGTCGAGCTCCGGATGGTGCGCACCGGGCGGCTCCAGGTGGACGGGCGCTGGGCCGTGGCGGCGGGCCTCACCATGCTCGTCGCGTTCGCGATCTGGAACGCCGCCAACGCAGGACTCTGCGACCCGCGGTCCCTGCTCCAGGGACATGCGGTGTGGCACGTCCTGGGGGCCGTCGCCGCCTATCTGCTCTTCCGCTACTGGGCCAGCGAAGGCGCGGGCAGGTCAGCCCAGCTCCCGCTCCAGCACCGCGATCACCTTGGGCCGCAGGTCGGCCGCTGAGATCACCTCGTCGACCGAGCCGACGTCGACCGCCCGATGGATGTCGTGGACGCCGTCGAACTCGCGGGCGACCTCGCTGATCTTCTCCGCCCTCACCGCGGCCCGCACGTCGGCGAGCTCGACCTGCAGCACCGAGCGCTCCGTGCCGGTCGCGGCGCCGATCCGGGCCTGCAGCTCGGTGACCCTCACGTCGGCGGCCGTGCGCTTGTCGACCTCGCCGGCGAAGACCACCGCCGCCGCCGGCGCGCCGCCGATCACCGACGCGAAGGACCCCTCGACGGCGAGCACCGTCATCCGGTCGTTCAGCCGCTTGGAGAAGACCACGAAGGCGCCGCCGTGGTAGCGCGAGATCACGACGAACACGATCGGGCCGCGGAAGTTGACCACGGCCCGGCCGATCTCGGCGCCGTACTCGA
>CAZQCA010000227.1:0-5441 GCA_964591845.1 uncultured Nocardioides sp. | reverse complement strand
CCGGCGACCCGATCCTGGGCTTCGTGACCAAGGGCGGGGGAGTGTCGGTCCACCGCAAGGACTGCACCAACGCCGCCGACCTCGAGCGGCGGCACGAGCGGCTCGTCGACGTCGAGTGGGCGCCCACCTCCCAGTCGACCTACCTGGTCAACATCCAGGTGGAGGCGCTCGACCGGGCGCGGCTGCTCTCCGACATCACGATGGCGCTCTCCGACGCCCACGTGAACATCCTCAGCGCGCACCTCACCACCACCCGCGACCGGGTGGCGAAGAGCCGGTTCACCTTCGAGATGGCCGACGCCAAGCACCTCGACAACGTGCTCCGCGCCGTGCGTGGCGTGCCCGGCGTGTTCGACGCCTACCGCGTGACCCAGTAGTCACCCAGGGGCCGCCGGCGGCGGATCGTTCAGCCGGTGAACTCGTCGGAGGCCCGACGGGCCATCTCGAGGAACGACTGGCGGGAGGCGAGGTTCTCCTCGAGCTCGGCGACCTTCTTCTGGTCACCGGCGGTCCGCGCCGAGTCGAGCTGCGACTCGATCTTGGCGATCGCGGCCTCGAGCTGGGCGACCATGCCGCCTGCGCGCGCCGACTTCTCGGGGTCGGTGCGCCGCCACTGCTCCTCCTCGAGGGAGCGGATGGCCTGCTCCACCTTGCGGATCCTGCCCTCGAGGTCCTTCATCCGGTCGCGGGGCACCTTGCCCGCCGCGTCCCAGCGCTCGGCGATGCTGCGCATCGTGCGCTTGGCGGCGTCGAGGTCGGTGACCGGGACCAGCGCCTCGGCCTCGACCAGCAGCTGCTCCTTGACGGCCGCGTTGGCGGAGAACTCCTCGTCGAGCTTGGCGTTGGCCGCGTCGCGGGCGCCGAAGAAGGTGTCCTGCGCCGTGCGGAAGCGTCTCCAGAGCTCGTCGTCGACCTCGCGCGGGGCCGGTCCGGCGGCCTTCCACTCGCGCATCAGGTCGCGGAAGGCACCAGAGGTCGGGCCCCACTCGGTCGACCCGGCGAGCTCCTCGGCGCGCCCGACCAGCCGCTCCTTGACCACCCGCGAGCCCTCACGACGCTCCTGCTGCTCGGCGAAGTGCGCCTTGCGGCGGCGGGTGTAGGCGGTGCGGGCACTGGAGAACCGGCGCCACAGGGCGTCGTCGGAGGCTCGGTCCAGCCTCGGCAGGGACTTCCACACGTCGAGCAGCTCACGCAGCCGGTTGGCGCCGTTGCGCCAGTCGCTGCTGTCGGCCAGGTTCTCGGCCTCGGCCACGATCCGCTCCTTCTCGGACCGCGACTCCTCGGCCTTGGCGGCGCGCTCCACCTTGCGGGCCTCGCGCTGCTCGGCGATCACCGGGGCCAGCTCGTCGAGCCGGGTGCCGAGCGCGGCCAGGTCGCCGACCGCGTTGGCGTCGGTGACCTGCCCCTTCACGGTGCGGACGGACGACGTGGCCTCCTCCGGGCTGAGCACGCCCGACCGGATCCGCTGCTCCAGGAGGCCGACCTCGAACGCCAGCGCGTCGAACCGGTCGGTGTAGAACTTCAGCGCCTCCTCGGGGGTGCCCTCGGGGTACTGACCGACCGACCGCTCACCCTCCGCGGTCCGCACGAAGACGGTGCCGTCGTCGGCAACCCGTCCCCATTCGTGGCTCGTCACGATCGTTCTCTCTTCGTCGTCGCAGGCCGCTGCGTCGCGCCCGGCCCCAGGCGCGCAGGCCCCATGCTAGTCATGGCCCGTCCCCGGGACGGCCGCCGCGGGTCCTGCACTCCGACGGCGGTGCCGGAACGGTCGACCGGCCTGGGTAGTCTTCCGGGGTGCTGATCGCAGGCTTCCCCGCCGGGCCGTGGGGCACCAACTGCTACGTCGCGGCGACCGGTCCGGGCAGCGAGTGCGTCGTGGTCGACCCGGGCAAGGACGCCGCCGAGGGTGTCGCCGCCGTCGTCCGCGAGCACCGTCTCAAGCCGGTCGCCGTCCTGGTCACGCACGGCCACCTCGACCACATGTGGTGCGTCTCGCCGGTGGCCGGCAGCTATGACGCCACGGCCTGGATCCACCCCCGCGACCGGCACCTCCTCACCGATCCGATGGCCGGCATGTCGCGCGAGACGGCCGCGACGCTGCCCAGCCTGCTCGGCGACGACCACGCGTGGGCCGAGCCCGACGACGTGCGCGAGCTGGCCGCCGGCCAGGCGCTCGAGCTCGCGGGCCTGCGGATCGTGGTCGACCACACGCCGGGGCACACGCAGGGGTCGGTGACGTTCCGGACGCCGTACGACGACCAGGGTGTCTCCGACCTGATGTTCTCCGGCGACCTGCTCTTCGCGGGGTCGATCGGACGCACCGACCTGCCCGGCGGCGACCACGCGGCCATGCTCCGCAGCCTGGCGACCAAGGTGTTGCCGCTCGCCGACGACGTGGTGGTGCTGCCCGGTCACGGCGAGCAGACATCGATCGGCCGCGAGCGCGCCACCAACCCATTCCTGCTCGACCTGCTCGCCGACGGTCCCGTCGGGCGCGTCTCACGAGGACTGTGACGATGGCCAAGCCCCGCCCGCTCAGCGGGTTCCCCGAGCTCCTCCCCGAGCAACGACTGGTCGAGCAGCGCGTGCTCGACCTGCTTCGGGAGACCTTCGAGCTGCACGGCTTCGCCGGCGTCGAGACGCTGGCCGTCGAGCCGCTCGAACAGCGCCTCCGCGAGGGCGACACGTCCAAGGAGGTCTACCTGCTCCGCCGGCGCCAGGAGGAGTCGGCCGACGGCCACGCCGGGCTGGGGCTGCACTTCGACCTCACCGTGCCGTTCGCCCGCTACGTGCTCGAGAACGCCGGCCGGCTCGAGTTCCCGTTCCGCCGCTACCAGATCCAGCGCGCGTGGCGGGGCGAGCGTCCCCAGGAGGGCCGGTTCCGCGAGTTCACCCAGGCCGACATCGACGTCATCGGCCGCGACACCCTCGCGCCCCACCACGACGTCGAGGTCACGCGGGTGATGCTCGAGGCGCTGGGACGCCTGGACTTCCTGCCCGGCTTCCGGCTCCAGGTCAACAACCGCAAGCTGATCCAGGGCTTCTACGCCGGCCTCGGCCTGGCCCACCCCGACGAGGTGATGCGGCTGGTCGACAAGCTCGACAAGCTCGCGCCGGCCCAGGTCCGCGCACTGCTGGTCGAGGAGGCCGGCACGTCCGAGGAGGACGCCGACCGGGTGCTGTCGCTGGCGACGATCCGCACCACCGACACGTCCTTCGTGGCGCGGGTCCGCGAGACCGGCGTCGCTCACCCGCTGCTCGACGAGGGCCTCGACGAGCTGGCCGCCCTGCTCGCAGGATGCGCCGACCTCGTGACCGACCGGGTCCGGATCGAGGCCGACCTGTCGATCGCCCGCGGACTCGACTACTACACCGGCACCGTCTACGAGACCCGTCTCGACGGCTTCGAGTCACTGGGGTCGATCTGCAGCGGCGGCCGCTACGACGCGCTCGCGACCGACGGCCGCACCACCTATCCCGGGGTCGGGATCTCCCTCGGGGTGAGCCGCCTGCTGATCCCCCTCCTGGCCCGCACCGGGCTGACCGCCGACCGGCGGGTGCCCAGCGCGGTCCTCGTCGCCGTCGGCGACGAGGAGTCGCGCGAGGAGAGCAACGCCGTGGCCGACGCCCTGCGGGCGCGGGGGATCCCGACCGAGGTGGCCCCCTCTGCGCAGCGCTTCGGCAAGCAGATTCGCCACGCCGAGCGCCGCGGCATCCCGTTCGTCTGGTTCCCGCAGGGCGACGGCAGCCACGAGGTCAAGGACATCCGCTCCGGTGACCAGGTGGCGGCCCATCCCGCCTCGTGGTCCCCGCCCGACGCGGACCTTCGGCCCCAGATCGTCACCCCCGACACCGAGGAGCAACAGCAGTGATCCGCACGCACGAGGCCGGCATCCTCCGCGCCGAGCACGCCGGGCAGACCGTCACCCTGGCGGGCTGGGTGGCGCGCCGGCGCGACCACGGGGGCGTGGCCTTCCTCGACCTGCGGGAGGCCAGCGGCGTCGTCCAGGTCGTCGTCCGCGACGAGGAGGTCGCCCACGCCCTGCGCTCGGAGTACTGCCTCGCGGTGACCGGCGAGGTGTCGCTGCGTCCCACCGGCAACGCCAACCCCGCGCTGCCCACCGGCGAGATCGAGGTGATCGCGTCCGACGTGACCGTGCTCAGCCCGTCGGCGCCGCTGCCGTTCCCCATCGACGAGACGGGTCACGAGGAGGGCTCGGTGGGGGAGGAGGCGCGCCTGCGGCACCGCTACCTCGACCTGCGCCGATCCGGACCGAGCCAGGCGCTGCGGTTGCGCAGCCGCGTCAACAAGGCGGCTCGCGACGTGCTCGACGCCCACGACTTCGTGGAGATCGAGACCCCGACGCTCACCCGGTCGACCCCCGAGGGCGCCCGCGACTTCCTGGTGCCGGCGCGCCTCCAACCGGGCAGCTGGTACGCCCTGCCGCAGAGCCCGCAGCTGTTCAAGCAGCTGCTGATGGTGGCCGGCATGGAGCGCTACTTCCAGATCGCGCGCTGCTATCGCGACGAGGACTTCCGCGCCGACCGGCAGCCGGAGTTCACCCAGCTCGACCTCGAGATGAGCTTCGTCGACCAGGACGACGTGATCTCCGTGGCCGAGGACGTGCTGCGCGCCGTCTGGGCACTGGTCGAGTACGACGTCCCGACGCCGCTGCCACGCATGACCTACGCCGAGGCGATGGCCCGCTTCGGCACCGACAAGCCCGACCTGCGGATGGGCCAGGAGCTCGTCGACTGCACGGCGTACTTCGCGCACACGGGGTTCCGGGTCTTCCAGGCTCCCTACGTCGGCGCGGTCGTGATGCCGGGCGGCGGGTCGCAGCCGCGGCGTCAGTTCGACGCCTGGCAGGAGTGGGCCAAGCAGCGCGGCGCCCGCGGGCTCGCCTACGTCACGATCGGCGAGGACGACGAGCTGGGCGGTCCGGTCGCCAAGAACCTCACCGACGCCGAGCGCGACGGCCTGGCGGCCCACGTCGGTGCGAGCCCGGGTGACTGCGTCTTCTTCGCGGCCGGGCCGCCCAAGCAGAGCCGCGCGCTGCTCGGCGCCGCCCGGCTGGAGATCGGCCGGCGCGGCGGGCTGATCGACGAGGACGCCTGGTCGTTCCTCTGGGTGGTCGACGCGCCGCTGTTCGAACCGGCCGACGAGGCCACGGCCGCCGGCGACGTCGCCGTCGGCAGCGGCGCCTGGACGGCGGTCCACCACGCGTTCACCTCGCCCCAGGACCTGGAGGGCTTCGACGCCGACCCGGGCTCTGCCCTGGCCTGGGCCTACGACATCGTCTGCAACGGCAACGAGATCGGCGGCGGGTCGATCCGTATCCACCGCCAGGACGTGCAGAAGCGCGTGTTCGCGGTGATGGGCATCGAGGAGGCGGAGGCGCAGGAGAAGTTCGGCTTCCTGCTCGACGCCTTCCAGTACG
>CAZQCA010000226.1:0-5481 GCA_964591845.1 uncultured Nocardioides sp. | reverse complement strand
CGCCGACGGCCTCGCCCGAGGACGCGCTCCGCTCCCAGCAGCAACAGCAGCAGCAGACCGCACGCCGTACGCCGGCACCGGGCAGGTGGTGACGCGATGCTGAGCCGGATCGCGGAGTCGCTCTTCTGGATCGGCCGCTACGTCGAGCGCGCCGACGGCACCGCCCGCATCGTCGACGTCCTGCGTCTCCAGCTGCTGGAGGACCACGGCGCCGACGAGGCTGTCGCGGCCGGCACCGTGCTGTCCGTGATCATGGGGATGCCGACGTCCGAAGACGTCGGCATGGCCGACGTGGGCGCGCAGCTGGTCTTCGACCGTGGCAACTTCAGCTCGATCAGCGGCTCGTGGCTGGCCGCCCGCGAGAACGCCCGGCGGGCCCGGGAGACCCTGTCCACCGAGCTGTGGGAGTCCATCAACACGACCTGGCACCGCTGGAACAGCATGGGCCGCCAGGCCGTCACCGAGCGTCATCTGTCCTGGGTGCGCGAGCGGGCCGCGCTGGTCAGCGGCATCGCCGACTCGACCATGAGCCACGACGACGCCTGGGAGTTCCTGGTGCTCGGGCGCTCGTTGGAGCGCGCCGACATGACCGCCCGGCTGGTCGCCAACGGCGGGCTGCCGCGCGGCGGGCCGCCGTGGGCGACCGTGCTGAGCAGCTGCGGCGCCCAGCAGGCGTTCATGCGCAGTCAGCGGGGGCTGCTCACCGACGAGCTCGCGGCGCTCTTCCTGGTGCTGGACCGGGAGTTCCCCCGGTCGGTCATCTTCGCCCTGCGCGAGGCCGAGCAGCGGCTCGCCTCGCTGTCGCCGGCGGCCGAGCGGATGGGCGTCTCCGACGAGGCGCGCCGCCAGCTCGGGCGGGTCCGCACGTCGCTGGAGTTCCGTCCGCCCGAGGAGATCCTCGAGGACCTCTCGGGCCAGATGCTGCGCGTCCAGGAGGCGGTGATGGCGGCCTCCCAGGCGGTGGCCGAGCGCTACTTCCAGGCGGGCCCCATGCCCACGTGGACCGAGGAGCTGGTCTGAGCGTGCGCCGCTACCGCATCGTCCACACCACGGCGCTCGCCTACCCGGAGCCCGTCCGCGCCTCCCACAACGAGCTGCGGATGACCCCGGTCAACGAGCCCGGGCAGACCACGCTCGAGAACCGCATCCGGATCCGACCGATGACGTGGAGCCACGTCTACCGCGACCACTGGGGCACCCACGTCACCGCGATGGAGTCGCTGTCCGCCCACGACCGGCTCGACATCGAGGCGATCAGCACGGTCGAGCGGGCCGACCTCGAGCCCGCCGGCGAGTCGCTCGCCTGGTCGGCCCTCCAGGACGACGACGTGCGCGACCGGAGCTACGAGTGGCTCATGCTGACGACGCGCACCCAGCCGGGACCTGAGCTGACCGAGCTGGCCGACGCCGTCCGCTCCCTCGAGACGCCGCGCGCCGCGGCGTACGCCCTGAGCGGGAGGATCCACGACGCGATGGCCTACGAGACCGGCGTCACCGGCGTGCACAGCAGCGGCGAGGAGGCCTGGAAGGAGCGGCGCGGCGTGTGCCAGGACTTCGCGCACGTCACGCTCGGAGCGCTGCGGACGCTGGGCATCCCGGCGCGCTACGTCAGCGGCTACCTGTCGCCCACGCGTGATGCCGCCGTCGGCGAGACCTCGACCGGGGAGAGCCATGCCTGGGTGGAGTTCTGGGACGGCAGCTGGCTGCCGATCGACCCGACCAACCAGACGCCGGTCGGCATCGACCACGTCGTGGTCGCCCGTGGCCGCGACTACGAGGACGTGCCCCCGTTCAAGGGCGTCTACTCGGGCGCGGGCGTCGCGGAGCTCGACGTCTCCGTCCGGTTCACCCGGCTCACCTGACCTGCTGCCTCGGGCTCGGGGCCTGGCGCCGGCACCGGCCGGGGCGGCCCGCCCCTCCCCACTCCTGCGCCGTTGTGGCCACTGAGTGAGCCGCCGGCGGGCCACGCAGTGCCCTCAACGGCGCGGGAGTGGGGGAAACGGTCCTCGGAGGACCGGACCTCGCGCACCCACGGGGGTCAGCAGCCGGCGGCGGGCTACTCCTCCTCGGCCTCGGAGGTCCGGGTCACGATGTGGTCGCGCTCGTCGGACGCCTCCTCGGGCTCCTCCTCCGTCGCGCCGACCTTGGCGGCGTACGCCGCGGTCTTCTTCGCCGCCTTCACGCCGGCCGAGATGGAGTGCCAGGTCCGTCCCTCGCCGAGCTGCTCCAGGAAGCCCGAGCGCTCGAGCACGCCCTTGACGTTGCCGAAGATGCGCACCAGGAAGAGGTCGCGGCCCTCCTCCCGCAGCTCCTCGAGGAGCCGGGTGAGGGCGTCGACCGTGGTGGCGTCGAGCTGGTTGCTCGCCTCGAGGTCGAGCACCACGACCCCCGTGTCGGGGTGGTGCTCGACGTGGGTGCGGATCCGGCGGAAGACCGGGTCGGCGTTGGCCCAGAAGATCGGGCCGTCCGGCCGCAGGACCAGCACGCCCGGCACCGGCTCGCGCTCCTCGTCGTGGGAGATCGCCCCCCACGCGGCCTTCTCGTGAGGGACCTTGCCCATCCGGTCGATGTGCACCTGCGAGGACCGGTAGACCAGCCCGAGCAGCGACTGCGCGACCGCGAGCAGCAGCCCGTTGAGCGGCCCGAGCAGCAGCACACCGGTGAACGCCACCAGCGCCGAGACGAAGTCGTTGCGGCGCACCCGCCGGAGGCGGACGAACTCCGACGGCTCCACGAGCCCCCAGACGGCGTGCACGACGACGGCCGACAGCACGGCGCGTGGCAGCGGCTCCAGCAGGCTCGCGGCGACCAGCAGCACCCCCACCACGACGAGCGCGGCCGAGATGCCGCTGAACTGCGAGCGCGCGCCTGCTCGCGCGTTGGCGGCCGTCTTGGACAGGCTGCCTCCCACGCCCATGCCCCCGAAGACGCCGGAGGCGATGTCGGCCATCCCGTTGGCGATCAGCTCGGCGTCGTCGCGCAGCCGGTCCTGCGCCGCCCGGAAGGTGCGGGCGGCCGCGAGGCCCTCGGCGATCCCGACCGCGGCGACGGCCAGCCCGCCCGTGATCAGCCCGCCGGCGAGGTCGAACGGGTGGGACATGCCCCACCACGGCCAGCTCGGGACGGGTACGCCGGTCGGCACGTCGCCGACGACCGGTACCCCTCGCCCGGGCAGGCCGGCCACCCGGGAGAGCGCGATCCCGCCCACCAGCAGGACCAGCGCCCACGGGAAGCGCGGCGCCAGCCGGTTGCCGACGAAGAGGACCGCGAGGGCGACGGCTGACAGCGCCAGCACGGGCAGGCGCGCCTGGTCGAGGTCGAGGACCAGCGCCTCGAGCCGGTCGAGGACCGCCCCCCTCGGCGGCGCGATGCCGAGCAGGGCCGGCAGCTCGCCGAGGACGATCAGGACGACCAGTCCCGTGACGAAGCCGGTGACGACGGGCTGGCTCAGGAAGCGCGCCATCCAGCCGACCTTGAGCAGGCCGGCGCCGACCAGGGTCAGGCCGGCGATCACCGCGAGCGCGGAGGTGAGCCGGACCGCCTGGTCGGGGTCACCCGCGGACAGCTCGCGGACGATCGAGCCCGATAGCACGGAGACCGTCGAGATCGGGCCCATGAAGAGCAGCCGCGAGGACCCGAAGAGCGCATAGGCCAGCAGCGCGGGAGGGAGGGTGTAGAGGCCCACCTCGACCGGTACGCCGGCCACGGCGGCGTACCCGAGCGCCTGGGGGACCGCCAGCGCCGCGACCAGCAGACCGGCGGCGGCGTCGGGCAGCAGGTCGGCGGAGCGATAGCTCCGGATCCGCTGCCACGGCGCCTGCAGGGTCCCGGTCAGGCCGGGACGACGCGTCCACACGGCCTCATTGTGGACCACGCCCACTTTCGGGAAATGAAGCAGCCCCGACCGGCTCTCGGGTACCGGTCGGGGCTACGAGAAGAACGTTAGCACCCGGCTCCACACGCCGCGCGCGGGTTTCCACATCTTGATTCCGAATGTCTAGGCCGGGCGCGCCGCGCCACCACCGTGAAGGGATAGTCCGCCACGTTCGGCACCTGTCGGAGCCGCCATACCCGTGCCGAACGTAGCGGACTATCTCCCCTTCACGAGGTCCAGGCCCGCCAGAGCGCGGCGTACTCGCCGTCGCGGGCGACCAGCTCGTCGTGGCTGCCGAGCTCGACGATGCGGCCGTCGATCACGACCGCGATCCGCTCGGCGTCGTGGGCGGTGTGCAGCCGGTGGGCGATGGCGACGACGGTGCGGCCCGAGAGGAGGGCGTTCATCGAGCCCTCGAGGGTGCGGGCCGTGCGCGGGTCGATCAGCGAGGTCGCCTCGTCGAGCACCAGCGTGTGGGGGTCGGCGATGATCAGCCGGGCCAGGGCCACCTGCTGCGCCTGGGCAGGGGTGAGCGCCTGGTGACCCGAGCCGATCGTGGTGTCCAGGCCGTCGGGCAGGCGGCCCACCCAGTCGGCGGCACCGACGGTCTCCAGCGCCGACCAGACCGCCTCGTCGCCGGAGTCCTCGCGCGCCAGCACCACGTTGTCACGCACCGAGCCGACGAAGACGTGGTGCTCCTGGGTGACCAGCGCGACCTCGGTGCGCAGCACTTCCAGTGGCAGCTCGACGAGCTCGACGCCACCGACGGTGACCGAGCCGGTGCGTGGACCGTTGATGCCCGACAGCAGCCGCCCGAGGGTGGACTTGCCGGAGCCGCTGGGGCCCACGATCGCCAGCCGCTCGCCCGTCCGGAGGGCCAGGTCGATGCCGTGGAGCACGTCGTGGCCCTCGCGGTAGGCGAAGCGGAGGTCCTCACCCAGCAGCTCCGGGCCGTCGGGACGCGCGTCGCCCGGCGTCCGGTCCTGCGGAACCTGGGCGATGCCGAGGAGCCGCGAGGTGGACGCCGCGCCCACCTGGAGGCGGTCGACCTCTCCGACCAGCCGGTCGAGGGGACCGGAGAGCGCCTCGACGTAGAGCACCGCGGCCGTGATCTGGCCGAGGGTCACCCAGCCACGCGCATAGCCCCACGAGCCGACGAGCACGGTCACGACCCGAGGCGCGTTGAACGCCACGTCGATCACCATGAAGAGCAGGTTGCGCAGGGTCATGCCGTAGCGCTCGGCCTGCGCCGACACCGCGACGTCGTCCTCCCCCGCCGCCACCCGCAGCTCGCCCAGCCGCAGCGCCTCGACGGTGCGGGCGCCTTCGACGGTCTCGGTGAGCGTGGTGTTGATGCGGGAGTACGTCGCGCCCTCGGCGATGTAGCACTTCTGCGCCCGCCGCAGGTAGCCGCGGACCTGGAAGAGCGAGGAGCCGATCAGCAGCAGCGACGGGACCGCGAGCAGGACCGAGTTGAGCATCATCGCGACCACCGACAGCGTGACCGTCAACACCGAGATGATCGCCATCGGCAGCCCGAACTGCACCGACCGGCTCATCGTCCCGACGTCGCGGGTGACCCGGGTGACCAGGTCGCCGGTGCTCGC
>CAZQCA010000225.1:0-5516 GCA_964591845.1 uncultured Nocardioides sp. | reverse complement strand
GCTGATCGCCAACGGCCTCGACATCGAGGAGATCCGGGCCAGCATCGGGGCCGACTCCCTCGGCTACATCTCCCTGGAGGGGATGATCGAGTCCACCGGCCAGCCCACGCAGTCGCTCTGCACGGCCTGCTTCACGGGCGACTACCCGATCCCGCTGCCCGACGAGTCGCGTCTCGGCAAGGACCTGCTCGAGCACTCCCTCCGCACCGACGCCCTGCCCGTCTACAACAACCCGTGAGCTCGAGGAGCGCCGTGAGCGACAGCCCCCACCAGTCCGCCTACGCCGCGGCCGGCGTCTCCATCGAGGCAGGCGACCGGGCGGTGGAGCTGATGAAGGGCTGGGTCGAGAAGGCCCGGCGGCCCGAGATGATCGGCGGGATCGGGGGCTTCGCGGGACTTTTCGACGCGAGTGCGCTCAAGGCCTACCGACGGCCGCTGCTCGCGACCTCCGCCGACGGCGTCGGGACCAAGGTCGCGATCGCCCAAGCGCTCGACAAGCACGACACCATCGGCTTCGACCTGGTGGGCATGCTCGTGGACGATCTCGTCGTCTGTGGTGCCGAGCCGCTCTTCCTCACCGACTACATCGCCACCGGGCGCGTCGTCCCCGAGCGGATCGCCGCGATCGTGAAGGGCATCGCCGAGGCGTGCGTCGAGGCCGGGTGCGCGCTGATCGGGGGCGAGACCGCGGAGCACCCCGGGCTCCTGGAGCCCCACGAGTACGACGTCGCCGGCGCCACGACCGGCGTCGTCGAGGCCGACGACCTGCTGGGGCCGGGTCGGGTGCGGCCGGGCGACGTGGTCCTGGCGATGGAGTCCAGCGGCCTGCACTCCAACGGCTACTCGCTGGTCCGCCACGTGCTGCTCGCCACGGCCGGCTGGAGCCTCGACCGCCACGTCGACGAGCTGGGCCGCACGCTGGGCGAGGAGCTACTGGAGCCGACCCGCATCTACGCCAAGGCCTGCCTCGCGCTCGCCTCTGCCACCGAGACCCATGCGATGTCCCACGTCACGGGTGGCGGACTGGCCGCCAACCTCGAGCGCGTCATGCCGGTGGAGCTGTCGGCGACGATCGATCGTGCGACGTGGAGCCCGGCGCCGGTCTTCGACCTCGTTCGCCGCGTGGGCGAGGTCGCCCAGCCCGACCTCGAGCAGACCCTCAACTGCGGGGTCGGGATGGTCGCGCTGCTCCCGCCGGGGGACACCGGAGTCGCGGTCGAGACGCTCGCCGACCACGGTGTCCGTGCCTGGATCGCCGGCGAGGTGGGTGCGGCGACCAGCCCCGACCGTGGAGGTCGGGTCCGGCTGGTCGGGCAGCACCCCGGCTGGTAGCCGCCCCGCGGGCACGATCCGGCAGATTTTGACGCCACGAATGTGCCGAAAATCGGTCACCGGTGTGCGGGAACAGCCACGGAGCGGGTAGCGTTGGCCCCACGAGAATCCGATCAGTCAGACCGGGGCCTTCGTGACACCGCCACGCCTGGGGCTGGCGGCGTTGCTGTCGAGCCCCGGCCAAGTGCGAGGGGGTCGACCCTATGGGGCGCGGCCGAGCGAAGGCGAAGCAGACGAAGGTCGCACGCGACCTGAAGTACCGCACTCACGAGACGGACTTCGGGGCGCTGGCACGCGAGCTGCACGGCGACACGGACGAGGTCGAGGAGTCCGAGCAGGAGCTCTACGACGAGTGGTCCGACTACGCCGACCCTCGGCGCGACTGACCTGACCTGGCTAGACGCCTCCTTTAGGGGGTGGCGGGGCCGAGTAAAAACGGTCACGATTCTTGGAACCCGGAAGCGGGTCTCCGGCGCTCGACGCCGGCGGACAGGCCTCCTGCAGACGGACTCGGGAACGTCCTCGGGTCCGGTGCGGTATATGGGGGCCGCACCGGGGCCTCGTCCCCTACTCGTCGCGTCGGTCAGCGCAGCCGATCCAGGTAGCGTCCGGTGCGCCTCAGGTCGTTCATCCTCGCCTCCCAGGTGACGCCCACGACCGTGAGGGCGGTGCCCGCGACGGCGATCACGAGCCAGGGCGGCAGCGCGGCGGCGTACGGCCCGAGCTCGCGGACCACGACCAGCGACCCGACCAGTGCCCCCACCAGCAGCGGTGCGCTCCAGCGCAGCCGCACGCCCGCGAGCACGAGCCCGAGCGTGGCGACGCCGAGCAGCAGCGGGCGCGCCGAGACGGCCTCGTCGACGAAGACCCGCAACAGTGTCGGCACCGTGGCCAGGGCCAGCCCGGGGCCGAGGGCCAGCATCGTCGACGCCTCAGCCCGACGCCGCAGGTGCCACAGCCCGAGCCCGAGGAGCACGACCGCCGAGGGCAGCGTGTAGGCCTCGGGCGCGGTCACGCCGAGGTCCCACAGCCGCACCCAGGTCGCCATCGCGAGCAGCAGCCCGCCGGGAGCCGCCAGCACTCGACGTGAGGGGTGGGCGAGCGAGGAGGCGGTGACCATCGCGCCCGCCACGGTCAGGTCCAGCGCCAGCACGACCAGGCCGCGGGACTCGCTGACGTCGAACCCGGCGACCACCGAGGCCGCGGCGGCGACCACGCCTGCCGCCGCGGCCGGGAGCTCGACCTGCAGTCGGGGGAGCGCGAGGGCCAGTGCGCCCAGCACGAGCAGCGCCGCGGTGGCGCGCCACGACAGGTCGAGACCGGCGAGCTCCGCGAGACACCACACCAGCCCGGCCGCCGCCGGCGGCACCGTGGCCAGTGCGACCACCCGCGCCGCGGGCGAGGCGGCGCGGGTCGCCACCAGCGCCGCGCAGGCGAGGGTGGCCAGGAGGGCCACGAGGGTCAGCACCACGCTGGGCATAGCCACGACGACGGCGCCCGTCAGCGTGCCGAGGGCCAACCCGTGCGCGGCGAGCGCCGGGCCGCTCGTCGACGGGGTCGCCCACACGAGAAGCACGGCCGCCACCGCCAGCAGCGTCGCGACCACCAGCGCGAGCGGCACGGCGTACGCCGCCAGCGCGACCACGCCGCCGAGCAGCACCACGCCGCCGGCGGGCACGGCCAGCGGTCGCGCCGCGGATCCCGCCGGCCGGCCCACCGAGGCCGACGCCAGTGCCACCAGGCAGGCCAGCAGCACGGTTGCCGGCACGAGCAACGGGTGTGCCGAGGTCTCCACGCTCGGGGGGCGGACGCTGGCGGGCCGGGTCCAGGCGGGCCAGACGTCGAGCCTGGTGGCGCCCACCTCGATGGCAGTGACCAGGCCCACGAAGACCGGGAGGAGCGCGGCGACCGCCGCCGGCGCTGCGCCGGCCAGCCGCCACGGGCGCGGTAGTGCCAGGGTGGCGCCCGCGAAGGCCGCGGCCGCGACCAGCGTCGCGCACGCCGCGGAGGTCGCGGAGTCGTCGAGGGCGGGCGAGACCAGCGGCAGAGCCGCGAGCCCTGCGGCACCGCCGAGGGTGAGCGCCGCCGGCACCGGCCAGCGCCGCACCGCGACCGCCGCCGCGGCCAGGATCCCCGCTGCCGCCAGCACCGGCCACGGGTGCAGGCCGCCCCACAGCTCGCGGGCCTCGGGATGCTCGGCGAGACGCGCCAGGCCGGTGAGGGTCAGCCCCGCCCACCACATGGCGGCCGCCGCGCCCACGAACCAGGCCGTCCTGCCGACCCTGCCGACGTGCAGCGCGGTCCCCACGGCACCGAGGCCCAGCGTGCCGAGCAGCATCACCGCAGCCGTGTGGGAGGTCAGGTCCAGCGCTCCGGCCGGGACGGCCCACAAGCCGGCGGAGCCGATCACCTGCGGCGCCCAGAGCGGATGGCCGTCGCGGGTCACCGCCGTCGCGGCGATTCCCGTGGCGCCGAGCACGAGCCCGACCGCCATCACCAGGCCGCCCCCGTGGACGTCCAGCCAGCCCGCGTCGGCAGCTCCCACCAGGTCGAGCGTCACCAGGCCGGCCGTCACGACGCTCAGCGCCTCCGCCGCCGCGCGCAGCGCCCTGCGGGCCAGCCAGGTCGTGAGACCGCCGACGCTCGCCGTGAAGAGCACCAGGACCAGGGTCCGGCCGCCGACGCCGAGCCACTCCCAGGCCACTGCCAGGAACGTCACGGCCGCCACCAGCAGGCAAAGCGCCCCCAGCGACAGCAGGATCCTGGGCACCGACGCGCCGCTGACGCCGGAGCGCGTGGGCGTAGGCCGGCCTGGCACGCCGAGACTCGGCAGTGGGGGCAGGGGCGACCCGGAGGCCCCGAGTCCCGGATCGGTCGGGCTGTGCGGGGCACCCGCGCCCACCGGCACGGGCGTCGGCGCCCGCCTGAGCTCGGCCAGCAGCAGGTCGACCTGTTGCAAGGTCGCGAACAACCGCGCGGCCGTCTGCCCGGACAGCGCGAGCCCACAGCTGGGGCAGGCGACGGGCAGGTCTCTCAGCTCGCCTCCGCAGTCGGGGCAGCGGTGCGGGTCGGCGTAGGTCCTCATGCGTCCAGTCTCGACCCCGCGGGACCCGATGCGATGCTTCTTCGCTGCTCAACCCGGGTGAGTACGCCGGCTCAGCGGAGAGGTCGCCTCTCAGCGGCTCCGGGCCTCGGCGGCAGCGTGCTCGAGGTAGCGGCGCAGCATGGTCTTGGCCTCGGCCATCGTCGCCGGGTCGCCCGCCGGATCCCGCCGGAAGGACAGGTGGAGGAGGGCGTCGGCGGCCTGCGCCGCCACCCGGCAGCGGGTGAGCAGGTCTTCGTCCGCGGCCACTCCCTCCTCGCCGGCGACCACCTCGGCCAGGAGGCCGGCCAGGGTCTCGACGTCGTCGTCGTCACGGCGCTGCTCGTCGGGACTCAGCGCGCGGGCGACCCAGATGGCGACGTACGCCGGGCTCTCGCGCAGGCGGGTGCACTGACGGTCGAAGACGTCGTCGACCAGGTCCAGCCAGTGCCGGCCGCCGAGCAGCGCCCGGGCGTCCTCGAGCATCCGCCGCTGACCGATTCCGTGCTGGGCGACGATGACGGCGAGCACCGCCTCGCGGTCCTCGAAGAACTGGTAGACCGAGCCGATCGGCACCCCGGCCTCCTGGGCGAGCCGGCGCATGGTGAGCGCCGGGACGCCCTCGGAGACGACGATCCGCTCGGCGGCCGCGACGATCGCGGCGACCCGGGCCCGGCTGCGCCGCTGCACCGGCTCGCGGCGTAGCCCCGGCGTGGTCATGTGACGACTCGACCACAGCCGGGGGCTTGCGGCAAGACCGAACATGAACAATATTCATGTCATGGACTACCCCTATGCCGACCGCTTCCCCGTGCTGCGCGGGCTCCCGGAGGCGGGCCGCCCGCGGGAGGAGATCCTCGCCGAGCTGAGCGCGATGTCGCGGGAGGAGGACGCCTTCTGGGAGACCGGCAAGATCTCCGGGACGATGTACTGCGGTGACCACGAGCACTACGCGTTCCTGGCCGAGGCCTTTGCGGGGTTCGCGCACGTGAACGCCCTCCAGCGCGACATGTGCCCCTCGGCCACCCGCTTCGAGGGCGAGGTCATCGCGATGGTGCTCGACCTGATGCACGCCGACGCCGTGACCGACGGCGAGCCGGCC
>CAZQCA010000224.1:0-5537 GCA_964591845.1 uncultured Nocardioides sp. | reverse complement strand
CGTCCCCGGCGGCGGCCGGCGCCGACCTGGCGCTGAGCCGCCGCCTGGCCCGCCTCATGGACGACCTCGTGACGGTGCCCGGCACCCGGGTCGGCCTGGGGCTGGACGCCCTGATCGGGCTGATCCCCGGGATCGGCGACCTGGTCGGGTCCACGCTGTCGGGCGCCATCGTCTATGACGCCGTACGGCTGCGGGTGCCGGTGCCGGTGCTGGCCCGGATGGGGTGGAACCTGCTGGTCGACGCGTTCCTCGGCCTGGTGCCGGTCGGGGGCGACCTGCTGGACGTGGCCCATCGGGCCAACCGCAAGAACCTCCGCCTGCTCGAGAAGGACCTCGCCGCGCGCCCCGAGCGGGCGGCGCCCACCGTCGGCTACGTCCTGGCCGCGGTGGCGCTCGTCGTGCTGCCGCTCGTGGCCGGACTGGTGATCGGCGTGGTCGCGCTGTTCCTCCTGCTGCGGTGGGCGCTGCCGTGACGCCGAGCCGCCGGCTCCGTCTCGTCTACCCGCACCAGCTCTTCGCCGAGCAGCTCGAGGCTGCGCCCGGGACCCGGTTCGTGCTCGTCGAGGACGACCTCTTCCTCCGGCAGCTGCCCTTCCACGCGCAGAAGCTGGTCCTGCACCGGGCGTCGATGCGGCACTTCGCGGCGCGGCTGCGCGAGGCCGGGTTCGAGGTCGAGGTGATCGAGACGTCGCCCACCGAGTCGTCCGGGTCGCGGCTGGCCGCGCTGGTCGAGGGGCTGCGCCCCGACGAGGTGACGGCCTACGACGTGGTCGACGACTGGCTCGGCCGTGACTGTCGCCGGGCCCTGGCCGACGGCGGCTACCGCCTCCGCGCCGACGACGTGCTGGAGAGCCCCGGCTTCCTGACCGGCCGGCGCGAGCTGGCGGAGTGGTTCGGCGGCCACCGGGCCCGGATGAGCTCCTTCTACAGCTGGCAGCGGCGCCGGCTCGGGCTGCTCGTCGACGACGCGGGCGAGCCGGAGGGTGGCCGTTGGTCCTTCGACACCGAGAACCGCAAGCGGCTGCCGAAGGGGTACGCCGTCCCGGCGCGCGCGGAGGTGCCCCCGGACGCCGTGGTGACCGACGCGCTGGACTGGGTGGAGTCGGCGTTCCCCGACGCTCCCGGCGACCCGCGCGGGTTCTCCTGGCCGGTGACCCCCGACGCGGCGCGGACCGCGCTCACGGAGTTCGTCGATCACCGGCTGCACGACTTCGGGCCCTACGAGGACGCCATCTCCGCCGAGCACCCGTTCCTGTTCCACTCGGCGCTCACCCCAGCCTTGAACTGCGGGCTGCTGGGCCCGCGGGAGATCGTGACCGCGGTGATGGCGGCCGCCGCGCGCGACGACGTACCGCTGGCCTCCCTGGAGGGCTTCCTGCGCCAGGTGATCGGCTGGCGGGAGTACATGCGGGCCACCTACCACCTGCACGGGCGACGGATGCGCACGGGCAACGCGCTCCGGCACGCGCGCCCCCTGGCGGCCGGCTGGTGGGACGGGACGACGGGGCTGGAGCCGGTGGACCTGGTGATCCGCCGGGTGCTGCAGCGCGGGTGGGCGCACCACATCGAGAGGCTGATGGTGCTCGGCAACGCGATGGCGCTGCTGCGCACCGACCCCACCGAGGTCTACGAGTGGTTCATGGCGCTGTTCGTCGACGCCTACGACTGGGTCATGGTGCCCAACGTCTATGCGATGAGCCAGTTCGCCGCCGGAGCCGCGATCACGACGAAGCCCTATGTGTCGGGGAGCGCCTACCTGCGCCGGATGTCCGACGTACCCGCCGGTGAGTGGACCGACGACTGGGACGGGCTCTACTGGGCGTTCGTCACCGACCATCGGGAGGTGTTCGAGGCCAACCCGCGCGCCCGGATGGCGGTGCGTTCCCTGGACAACCTCGATCCCGAGCGGCGGGAGGCCGTCCTGAGCCGCGGGCGCGCGGTGCTGGGCCGGCTCTAGTGGGCGGTCCCGATGGTTGACGTTTGGGCTCAAACGTCAACAAATCCGGTCGCCTGGCTGTCGTTTGTGCACAATCGTGGGCCTTCGGGCTCTTGGCTTCCGGCAGTCCACGCTCCGCGGCATACGGGCGTCCGGACGCGCCGCCCGGGTCGCCCCGCCCCGCCGCCCGCGACCAGTAGCCTCCAGCCATGCGCCTGCTCCGCCGCATCCTGGTGACCCTGGTCCTGCTGATCGCCGTCGTCCTCGTCGCCGGCTACTGGTACGAGCGGCCCCAGCTGCTCACCGGCACGGGGTACGCCGCCCACAACGCGTGCGCGGTGGAGCAGGTCGCGGGCCGGGACGACCCGGACGACGACCTGCCACCCAACCCCCTGGTCCCCGTGCTGAGGGTCAAGCAGACCGACGACGGACGCGCCACCAAGGGCATGCTGGTCGGGGGCCTGGCCGCCCAGCAGGCCTACTTCACCGAGGGCTACGGCTGCACGCTCGCCGACGAGGCGCCGGACCTCCCCGACGCCACTCCGGTCGACGACACCGGCAACCCGTTCGCCGACGCCGCGGCGCCCGCGATGGACGCCGCGGTCGAGGCCGCGGTCGCCCGGGCGTTCGGCGACGACCTCTCCGACGACGACCGCGACGACCTGGGCACCAGGGCGGTCCTGGTCGTGCAGGGGGGCGAGCTGGTCGCCGAGCGCTACGCGGAGGGCTTCGACGCCGAGACCCCGCAGCTCGGGTGGTCGATGACCAAGAGCGTCGCCAGCCTGCTGGTCGGGCGGCTGGTCGAGGAGGGCGTGGTCTCGCTCGACGACGACCACCTGCGCCCGGAGTGGACCGACGGTCGCGCCGACATCACGGTGGAGGACCTGCTGCGGATGACCTCCGGCCTCGAGTGGGACGAGACCTACGCCCTGGGGACGCCGATCACGCGGATGCTCTACCTCGAGCCCGACATGGGCGACTACGTCGCCTCGCAGCCGCTGGCGCACGACCCCGGCACCTATCAGCAGTACTCCAGCGGCAGCACCACCCTCCTCTGCGACATCCTCCTGGCGCGGACCGACGCCGGCGCCGACCTGCCGCGCCAGGAGCTCTTCGAACCGCTCGGACTGTCGTCGTTCGTGCTCGAGCCCGACGCGTCGGGCACCCCGGTCTGCAGCTCCTACGGCTGGGCCACGCCGCGGGACTGGGCGGCCCTGGGGCAGTTCGCCCTGCAGGGCGGCGAGTGGAACGGCCAGCAGCTGCTGCCGGAGGACTGGATGGCGACCTCGACCACGTCGGTGGAGGCCACGCTCGGGAAGGACGAGGACGACGGCTACGGAGCCGGCTGGTGGGTCAACCGCACGGCCGACGGCTCCCTCGTGTATCCCGACCTTCCCGAGGACGCCTACTTCGCCGAGGGACACGACAGCCAGTGGATCGTGGTCGTCCCGTCGGCCGACCTGGTCGTCGTACGGCTCGGCTTCACCCCGACGCGCGACGACGACCGCGTCGTCCAGCTCGCGGCCGACGTCGTGGCCGCCCTCCCGGCCCCGGCCGGCGGGTAGCCGCCGACCGGAGGTGGCCGTCAGGTCGCGCGCACCCGGTTGTTGCGCGGCTCGTGCTCGAGCTCGGCCCAGCCGAGCAGCTCCAGGACCGGCGTCACGTAGTTGGCGAACCGGCCGCGGTAGCCCTTGCGGAGCCCGTAGTAACCCCCGACCGGGTTGCCCGGGTCGCGCGCCCACGCCTCGACGGTGCCGTCCTTGACCGGCTTGCCCTCGTCGGCGTTGCCCAGCGGCACCCAGTCCGCTCGATCGGCGAGCATCGCGCGCAGGTCCTCCAGGGCGCGCAGGTGGTAGGAGAGCCGGGTGGTGCCGACCTGCACGACCAGCGCCGGTGGGTCGGCGACCTCGTCACGCCAGGCGGAGTACGTCGAGCTGCGCGGCGGCGTCTCCAGCAGCCAGGGGTCGTCGGGCGTGCCGTCGCCGTAGGTCACCTGGCTCATCGCGCGTCCTCCCGGTCGCCCTCCGCCGCTCGCGCGACCCCGTCGGCGAACTGCTCGAACGACGGCTGCAGATCCGGCATGCTCCGCCAGATCAGCGCCAGCATCGGTCCGGTGAACTCCTCGCGCATGTGGAAGTCGGTCCCGCCGTCGGCCGGAGAGAGGGAGAAGCGACGCACGCCGCGGAACAGGCCGGCGGGCAGGCCTCCCGTCCACTCCATCGACTGCGGGGGACCGAACGCCGTGACCCGCGTCCTGAAGCCCCGCCCGGGCACCGCGTCGGAGTAGATCGTGAACCTGCTCCCGGCCTCGATCGGCCCGTCGACCCGCGCCACCCCGGTGCCGGCGGCGACCAGCGCCCCGCCGTCGGTGAGCACCCGCCAGATCGCGGACGGGTCGGCGGCGATCCGCCGGCGTACCTCGTAGAACTCCATCGCTTCTCCCACGTCGACACGTCGTCTTCCGCGGCGGAACCTAACAGCCCTACGATGACGTCTTCTGTCATCTTTTCCGGAGGTCGCATGCGGGCGTCGCGGCTGCTGCAGATGCTGCTGTTGCTCCAGAACCGCGGACGGATGACCAGCGTCGACCTGGCCAGGGAGCTCGAGGTGAGCCGGCGCACGATCCTGCGCGACGCCGTGGCGCTCGGCGAGGCCGGTCTCCCGATGATCGTGCAGCCGGGTCGCCGGGGCGGGATCGAGCTGGGCTTCAACTACCGCACCCGGCTCACCGGGCTCACCACCGACGAGGCCGAGGCGCTGGGGGTGCTGCTGACCCGCCGGCCGTGGGAGCTCGACCAGCTGGGCCTCGCAGCCGCCGGTCGCCGCGCGTCCAGCAAGCTGCTGGAGTCGCTGCCGGACCCCGTCCGGCTCACGGCCGCTGCGGCGGGGCGCCGCTTCCGGGTGGAGCACGAGCCGCCGGCACCCGATCCGCGGGTGTCGGCGCTGGCCGACGCCGTACGACGGCACGGAGTGGTCCGCCTGCGCGACCGGTCCGAGGACCGGCGGGAGGTGCATCCGGTCGGGCTGGTGCTCACCGGTCACGGGTGGGAGCTGGTCGACGACCTCGACCGCATCCGGCGCGTGCCTCAGGCCGAGTGGGGCACGGTCAACGTCTCGCGCCGGACGTTCGTGCCGGCGGATCCGGCGGAGCGGCGTGGCCCGGGGATCAGTGGCGCCACTTGATCGAGCAGCCCATGCTCGGCCGGTGCGGCTCGGGCACGGGCTCGTCGGCCAGCACCCGAGCGATCGCGTCGGCGAGCAGCTCACCCGTGACGGGGACTCCGTTGCCGGGGGTCGACGCGTCCATCGCGCCCCGGTAGGCGAGCCGGCCCGCGGCGTCGTAGAGGAAGAAGTCGGGGGTGCAGGCGGCACCGAAGGCCCGGCCCACCTCTTGACTCTCGTCCACGAGGTAGGGGAAGACCCAGCCGGCCCGGGCGGCCTGCTCCGCCAGTCCGGGAGGAGCGTCGTCGGGGTAGTCGGCGGTGTCGTTGCTGCAGATGCCGACGACGCCCAGGTCGGGCTGTCGCGCGAGGATCTCGCCCAGCACGGTCTCGACGTGCTTGACGTAGGGGCAGTGGTTGCACAGGAACGCCACCAGCAG
>CAZQCA010000223.1:0-5575 GCA_964591845.1 uncultured Nocardioides sp. | reverse complement strand
GCTCATCCGCACCAGGGCGTCGTAGATCGCCCCGTCGCCGTGGGGGTGCAGCCGCCCCATGACCTCGCCGACGACCCGGGCGCTCTTCACGTGCCCACGATCGGGTCGCAGACCCATGTCGTCCATCGTGTAGAGGATCCGGCGCTGCACGGGCTTGAGCCCGTCGCGGGCGTCGGGCAGGGCGCGGGAGTAGATGACGGAGTAGGCGTACTCCAGGAACGACGACTCCATCTCCTGCTTGATGTCGGTGTCGAGGATGTGCTCCTCGAAGTCGTCGGGCGGGGGAGACAGGGTGGTGCGTCGTGCCATGCCAGTGATTCTCCCGGGTTCACCTGACGGTTGCGGGGTGGAAACGCCGCGGACGCCCGACAGCGGTAGATTCTCGACGTGAGCGAGACCGAGCAGGCCGTCGCGGCGCCGCCCCGCCACTGGGAGTCCGACGTGGTGCTCCGGGACGGCCGCACCGCTCACATCCGGCCGATCCGGCCCGACGACGCGGACCTGATGGTGGAGTTCTACGCGCGCGTCTCGCCCCAGTCGAAGTACTACCGGTTCTTCGCGCCGATGCCCGAGCTGTCCGACAAGGACCTCCACCGGTTCACCCACGTCGACCACACCGAGCGCGTGGCCTTCATCCTCACCGTCGGCCAGCAGATGATCGCGGTCGGTCGCTACGACCTGGTCCAGCCGGGGGAGGCCGAGGTCGCCTTCCTGGTCGAGGACGCTCATCAGGGGCGGGGCATCGGCCAGCTGCTGCTGGAGCACCTCGCGCAGGCGGGGCGGGAGCGCGGGATCGAGCGGTTCGTGGCCGAGGTGCTCCCCGACAACCAGGCGATGATCCACACCTTCCGCGACGCCGGCTACCGACTCGTGAGCGGCTACGAGGACGGCGTGATGATGCTGGAGTTCCCGATCGACCCCACCGACACGGCGATCGAGGTGATGGAGGACCGCGAGCACCGCGCGGAGGCGGCGTCCATCGCGGCGTTCCTCAACCCGCAGTCGGTCGCGGTGATCGGGGCGAGCCGGCGGGCCGACTCGATCGGGCAGGCGCTGGTCCGCAACCTGGTGACCGGCGACTTCACCGGTCGCGTGTTCGTGGTCAACTCCCAGGCGGTCGCGGTGTCCGGCCTGCCGGCGTACGCCAGCGTCGGCGAGATCCCCGGCGACGTCGACGTCGCCGTGGTGGCCGTGCCCGCCGAGGCGGTCCAGGACGTGGTCCTCGACTGTGCCGCCAAGGGGGTGCAGGGCCTCATCGTCATCTCGTCGGGCTTCGCCGAGACCGGCGAGCCCGGCCGGCAGCGGCAGCGTCGACTGGTCGGACTGGCCCGCTCCTACGGCCTCCGGCTGATCGGCCCCAACTGCCTCGGCGTGGTCAACACCGACCCGTCGGTGTCGCTCAACGCCTCGCTGTCCTCGCTGATGCCACCGCGCGGGCGCGCGGGGTTCTTCTGTCAGTCGGGGGCGCTCGGGTCGGCGATCCTCGAGAAGGTCAACAACCGTGGGCTCGGCCTGTCGACGTTCGTGAGCGCCGGCAACCGGGCCGACGTGTCCGGCAACGACCTGCTGCAGTACTGGCTCGAGGACGACGCCACCGAGGTCGTGCTGCTCTACCTGGAGTCGATCGGCAACCCGCGCAAGTTCTCCCGGGTGGCCCGCCGGGTGTCGCGACGCAAGCCGGTCATCGCGGTGCGCTCGGGCCGGACCACCCAGGGCGTCCCGATGGGTCACGCCGTACGCCGGATCGCGGCGCCGCCGGCGGCGGTCGACGCGATGTTCCGGCAGGCCGGGGTCATCCAGGTCGACACCCTCGACGAGATGTTCGACACCGCGCAGCTGCTGGCCCACCAGCCGCTGCCGCGCGGTCGCCGGGTCGCCGTGGTGGGCAACTCCGACGCGCTCGGGCTGCTGGCCTCCGACGCGGCGGCCGCGGTCGGGCTGGTCGTCAACCGGTCGGTCTCGCTGGGCGCCGACGCGACCGCGGAGGACTTCGAGGACGCCCTGGACGAGGCGATCGACGACGACGACGTCGACGCCGTGGTGGCGGTCTACATCCCCCCGCTCAACGTGTCCGGCGAGGACGTCGCCAACGTCCTCGCGGCCGTCGGCGAGCAGTCCCACAAGCCGCTGGTCTCCTCCTTCCTGGGGGCCGAGGGCATCCCGGAGCTGCTCCGGGTGCCCGACCTGGCCGGTCACACCGCCGGGCGTGGGTCCGTGCCGTCGTACCCCGCGGTCGAGGCGGCCGTGCGGGCGCTCGCGCGCGTCGTCGAGTACTCCGTGTGGCTGCGGCACCCGGTCGAGGAGCTGCACGAGCCGGGAGTCCTGGGCGAGGCGCCGCCCGGGCGTCGCATCGTCAACGAGGTGCTCATGCACCACCCCGACGGCAAGGACCTCGACGCCGACGAGCGGCGGGCGCTGCTGGCCGCCTACGGCATCGACGTCTGGGAGGCGCGCCCGGTCGACTCCCTCGAGACGGCCGTGGCGGCGGCCGAGGAGCTCTCCTGGGACGTCGTGCTCAAGGCCACCCACGAGCGACTCCGCAACCGACCCGACCTCGCCCACGTGTGGCGCAACATCGACACACCCGAGGAGATGGCCGACGCCTGGACGACCCTGACGTCGACGCTCTCCGAGCCAGAGGAGGCCGCGTTCGTCGTCCAGCGCAACGCGCCCGCGGGCGTCCCGGTGGCCATCAGCTCGCTGGAGGACCCGCTCTTCGGTCCCGTCGTCTCGTTCAGCATCGGGGGCGCGCTGACCGAGCTCCTCGCCGACCGTGCCTACCGCATCCCGCCGCTGGCCCCGCAGGACGCCGCCGACATGGTGCGCGAGATCAAGTCCTCGCCGCTGCTGTTCGGCTACCGGGGGAGCGACGTCGTCGACGTCGAGGCCGTCGAGCAGCTGATCCTCAAGGTCGCCCACCTGCAGCACGACCTCCCGCAGGTGCGCTGCCTGGAGATGCCGCTGGTGCTGGCGGGTCCGGGCGGGGTCAGCGTGCTCACCACCGCCATCCGGCTGGAGCCGGTGGTCGACCCGCGCTCGGGCTGGTTCGTGCGCCGGATGACGACCGTGCCCGGAGACACGGTCCCCGACTGAGGCCTCTCCGGCCCCGCCTGGGCCCCCGTGACAGACTGCGCCCATGCGCCGTAGCACCACCGACGACCGTGACCACAGCCTCGAGCTGCGGGACTCGATCCAGCACACCGGCTACTACCCCGAGGTGGTGGCCGACGGGGTCCTGGGCGCGGTCGCCGGTGAGCAGGTCGTGTCCTTCTACGTACACCACGAGCCGACCTTCGAGCGCGAGGAGGTCCGGCGCCACCTCACGGTCGTGGTGCTCACCCCGACCCGACTGATCCTGGCCCACACCGACGAGCACGCCGGCGACGACCTGCTGCCCGAGCCCTACACCTCGACCTCGACGGAGGCGATCGGGCTGTCCTCGGTGCGCTCGGTCGTGGTCACCCGGATGATCACCAACCCCACGGCCGGCCCCTCCGAGGCCGCCGAGGCCGTCCTCACGATCGGCTGGGGCGGAGTGAGCAGGGTCGACCTCGAGCCCGCGGGCTGCAGCGACCCGGAGTGCGACGCCGACCACGGCTACACCGGCGTGGTGGCCGGCGACGACTTCTCCCTGCGCGTCTCCCGCGCGGCGGACGGCTCCGACGCGGTCGGGGGCCTGCTGGCCTTCGCCGACTCGCTCTCGGCGCGCACCCACGGCGCCTGACCGGATGCCCGACGCCCCGGAGGAGCCCTTCGTCGCTCCCGCCTACGGCGACCGGTCGCTGGGCGACCTCGTCCCCGCGGTGGCTCGGGCTCTCGGCGTGGCCTGGGACGCCGACCCCGGCGTCGGGGGACCGTGGCGGCTGCCGCCGGCGCCGTCGTACGTCGTCTTCCTGGTCGACGGGCTCGGCGCCGAGCTGCTCCGGCGACACGCCCACGCCGCGCCCTTCCTGAGCTCTCTGCTCGCCCGGGCGGGCGAGGCGGGTCTGGCCACCTCGGGGGTGCCCTCGACGACGGCGACCAGCCTGGCCTCCCTCGGGACCGCCCTCCCGCCGGGCACCCACGGCCTGGTCGGCTTCACTAGCCGGGTGCCGGGCACCGACCGGCTGCTCAACGCCCTCTACTGGGACAAGCGCGTGGACCCCCACGAGTGGCAGCCGCACCCGACCGCGTTCGCGCGCCTCCGGTCGGCCGGGGCCACGGTGACGGTCGTCAACAAGCGCGAGTTCGCCTCCTCCGGTCTCACGCTCGCCGCGCATCGCGGCGCGGACTTCGTGGGAGCCGACCGCGTGGGCGAGCGCATCGCCGCGGTGCTGGCGGCCGCCGCCGAGCGGCCCTCGTTCACCTACGTCTACGACGGCGACCTCGACTGGACCGGCCACCGCTACGGCGTCGCGTCGTCCCACTGGCTCCAGCAGCTCGCCATGGTCGACGCCGAGGCCGAGCAGCTGCGCGAGGAGCTGCCGCCCGACGTCCGCCTGGTCGTGGTAGCCGACCACGGCATGGTCGACTGCCCGGACGACGACCGGATCGACGTCGCCGAGCACCCGCTGCTGCGCGACGGCGTGGTCCTGCTCGGGGGCGAGGCGCGGTTCCGCCACGTCTACTGCGCCAGCGGCGCGATCGCCGACGTGGCCGCGGCCTGGGGCGAGACGCTGGGCGGCCGGGCCAGCGTGCTGACCCGTGAGCAGGCGCTCGGGGAGGGGTGGTTCGGCCAGGTGTCGCCGGGCGTGCTGCCCCGGCTCGGTGACCTGGTGGTCGCCTGCCACGGCAGTTTCGGCATCTTCTCCAGCGCCGACTTCGGCTACGAGATGTCGCTGGTGGGGCTCCACGGGTCGCTGACCCTCGAGGAGATGAGCATCCCCGTGCTGGTCTGCTGAGGGGTCTGCCGTCGGTTGACCGAACGTCAGTTCAAAAACCTCGTTGACCGGATGTTCGTTCATGCCCCGGCGGTCGGTGTCGGGTGGGGTGCGTCCCTCAGCCGAACGGCAGCGGCTCGGGGGCCAGCGAGACCGCCTTGGCCCGGGCCGCGGTGAGTCGGCGCCGGTGGTGCTGGCGGCACAGCACCTCGTAGGCCACGTCGGCCGGCTCCTGGTCGGCGGCCTCGACGTCGCCGACGACGATCACCTCGCCCTCGACCACCATCGCGCCGTTCTCGGTGCGGGCGTTGTGGGTCGCCCGCTTGCCGCACCAGCACAGGGCCTCGACCTGAAGCGTCTGCACCCGGTCGGCCAGCTCGACCAGGCGGGCGCTGCCCGGGAAGAGCATGCTGCGGAAGTCGGTGAGGATGCCGAAGGCGAAGACGTCGATCTGGAGCTCGTCGACGATCTTGGCGAGCTCGTCGATCTGCCGCGGCGTGTAGAACTGCGCCTCGTCGCAGATGAGGTAGTCGATCCGCCCTCCCTGCGTGAGCGCGTCGACGACGTAGCGCCAGAAGTCGAGGTCGGTGGGCACCTCGATGGCGTCGTGGGTCAGCCCGAGCCGACTGGACAGGATCGCCTCGCCCGCCCGGTCGTGCGCGGTGAAGATGCGGCCCACGCGTCCGCGCTGGGCGTGGTTGTGGTTGGTCTGCAGC
>CAZQCA010000222.1:0-5576 GCA_964591845.1 uncultured Nocardioides sp. | reverse complement strand
TAGCGACCCTGCTCCTGCCGGGCGGTCACGACCGCGTCGACGACGTTGGCGCCGACGTTGCGGATCGCGGTCAGCCCGAACCGGATGTCGTTGCCGACCGGGGTGAACGTCGCCTCGGACTCGTTGACGTCGGGGGGCAGCACCTGGATCTTCATCCGGCGGCACTCGTTGAGGTAGATCGCGGACTTGTCCTTGTCGTCCTTGACCGAGGTGAGCAGGGCCGCCATGTATTCCGCCGGGTAGTTGGCCTTGAGGTAGGCCGTCCAGTAGGAGACCAGGCCGTAGGCCGCGGAGTGGGCCTTGTTGAAGGCGTAGTCGGAGAAGGGCAGCAGGATGTCCCACAGGGTCTTGACGGCGTGGGCGGAGTAGCCGCGTTCGGCCATGCCCGCCGAGAACGTCTCGAACTGCTTGTCGAGCTCGGACTTCTTCTTCTTGCCCATCGCCCGGCGCAGCAGGTCGGCCTGGCCGAGCGAGTAGCCGGCCAGCCGCTGGGCGATCGCCATCACCTGCTCCTGATAGACGATCAGGCCGTAGGTCTCGCCGAGGATGTCGGCCAACGGCTCGGCCAGCTCGGGGTGGATCGGCTCGACCGGCTCGCGGCCCGTCTTGCGGCGTGCGTACTTGTTGTGGGAGTCGGCGCCCATCGGTCCCGGCCGGTAGAGCGCGCCCACCGCGGAGATGTCCGCGAAGCAGTCGGGACGCATCGATCGCAGCAGCGCACGCATCGGGCCGCCGTCGAGCTGGAAGACGCCGAGGGTGTCGCCGCGGGCCATCAGCTGGTAGGTGGCCGGGTCGTCGAGCGTGAGGTCCTCCAGGACCACCGTCTGGCCGCGGTTGCGCTCGATGTTGATCAGCGCGTCGTCGAGCACCGTGAGGTTGCGCAGCCCCAGGAAGTCCATCTTGATCAGGCCGAGGCGCTCGCAGGTCGGGTAGTCGAACTGGGTGATGATCGCGCCGTCCTGGGGTCGCCGCATCAGCGGGATGACCTCCATCAACGGCTCGCTGGACATGATCACCCCGGCCGCGTGCACCCCCCACTGCCGCTTGAGGCCCTCGATGCCGCGCGCGGTGTCGACGACCTGCTTGACGTCGGCGTCGGACTCGTAGAGGGAGCGGAACTCGCCGCCCTCGCCGAAGCGCCGGTGCTGGGGGTCGAAGATGTCGCCGAGCGGGATGTCCTTGCCCATCACGGCGGCCGGCATCGCCTTGGTGATGCGGTCGCCCATGGCGAAGGGGTAGCCCAGGATCCGCGAGGCGTCCTTGACGGCCTGCTTGGCCTTGATGGTGCCGTAGGTGACGATCATGGAGACCCGGTCGTCGCCGTACTTCTCCGTCACGTAGCGGATGACCTCGCCGCGCCGGCGCTCGTCGAAGTCGATGTCGAAGTCGGGCATCGAGATGCGCTCGGGGTTGAGGAACCGCTCGAACAGCAGGCCGTGCTCGAGCGGGTCGAGATCGGTGATCCGCAGTGCGTAGGCCACGATCGAGCCGGCCCCGGAGCCGCGGCCGGGGCCCACCCGGATGCCGTTGCGCTTGGCCCAGTTGATGAAGTCGGCCACGACCAGGAAGTAGCCGGGGAACCCCATCGACAAGATGACGCCCAGCTCGAACTCCATGCGCTCGCGCACCTCGGCGGAGATCCCGCCCGGGTAGCGGGCCGCGAGGCCGCGCAGCACCTCCTCGCGCAGCCAGGACTCCTCGCTGTGACCGTCGGGGCAGGGGAACTTCGGCATGTAGGTGCCGTTGCCCTCGGTGAAGGACACCTCGCAGCGCTCGGCGATCAGCAGTGTGTTGTCGCAGGCCTCCGGGAGCCCGTTGCGCTCGGCCCACAGCTCGCGCATCTCGGCGGCGGACTTGATGTAGTAGCCGTCGCCGTCGAACTTGAAGCGCTTGGGGTCGGCCATCGTGCTGCCCGACGACACGCACAGCAGGTGCTCCTGGGCCGGGGCGTCCTCACGCAGGACGTAGTGCGAGTCGTTGGTGGCGATGATCGGGATCGCCAGGTCCTGGGCGAGCCGGAGCAGCCCGTCGCGGACGCGGTTCTCGATCGACAGGCCGTGGTCCATCAGCTCGAGGAAGTAGCTGTCCCGGCCCAGGATGTCCTGGAAGTCGCCGGCCGCGCGGCGGGCCTTGTCGTAGTCGCCGATGCGCAACCACGTCTGCACCTCGCCCGACGGACAGCCGGTGGTGCCGATCAGGCCGGCGCTGTAGGTGGCCAGCAGCTCCCGATCGGCGCGCGGCTGGTAGAAGAAGCCCTCCATGGACGCCCGGCTGGAGAGGCGGAACAGGTTGTGCATGCCGGCCGTGGACTCGGCCAGGAGGGTCATGTGGGTGTAGGCCCCCGAGCCCGAGACGTCGTCGTCGCCCCCGTCGTTCCAGCGGACCCGCTTGCGCTCCTGGCGAGGCGTGTCGGGCGTGAAGTAGGCCTCCATGCCGATGATCGGCTTGATGCCGGCGGCGGTGGCCTTGCTGTAGAAGTCGAACGCGCCGAACACGTTGCCGTGGTCGGTCATCGCGATCGCACCCATGCCCAGCTCGGCGGTGCGTGCGAAGAGGTCGTCGAGCCGGGCCGCCCCGTCGAGCATGGAGTACTCGGTGTGGTTGTGCAGGTGGACGAAGTCGCCGGACCGCGATGCTGACGACATCCTGGACGGCACTCCCCAAACGCTCGAGACGGACAGAGTCGACCCCCAGCGCAGCGCCGGGGCCGGTGTCTCGGGGAAGAGCACCCACCCTACGCGACGGCCGGCCCCGATCCTGACAGGACGCTCCGACATGCGGGCGTACGCCGGCCGCGCGGCGGGGGTCCCGGCCTGCCGGGCTAGGCCCGGGCGGCGTCGATGCTCTCGGTGATGATCGCGTGCACGATCCGGCGCAGCCGGTCGACCCCGAGCTCGGGTGCCCGGGCGGCGAGCGCCTCGGCCACCCGGGCCTCGCGGTCGAGGTCCCTCTCGGCGTCCCCGAGCGCGGCCTTGTGGTCCTGTACGACGCGGGTGAGGGCCGCGCGGCGTGCGAGCAGATCGCCCAGGCCCGCGTCCACCTCGTCGATCAGGCCGCGGAAGAAGGCCAGCGGTTCGGTCCCCGGCCAGGCCATCCTCACGTCGGGCGACCGCTCCTCGTTGCCGCTGCCGTCGGTGCGCTCGAGCGACACCAGCCCGCGACGCTCGTAGAAGGTCCGCGCGGGTGTGTTGGACTCGAACACCCAGAGGCAGAACCCGGTCGGACGCTCGGCCTTCACCACATCGAGCAGGGCGGCACCGACGCCGGCCCCCTGGTGCTCGGGATGGACGTAGAGGTCGTCCAGCCAGGCGTCGCGCAGCTCGGCGAAGCCCGCCAGGGTGCCGCCCGCGAGCTCGGCGACCCACATCTCCCGACCCCGCTCGTCGAGGTCGAGCGCCTCGATGTGGGCCCGCACCTCGGGCGCGGCGTGCACCAGGGCCGGCATCGCCGGGACCGCCGCGGCGCGGGTGACCAGGAAGAGCTCGGCCACCGCCGGCAGGTCCTCGGCAGCGGCGGGCCGCAGGAGCAGGCCTGTGTCAGTGGGCATCGCGGATCACGTCCAGCGCGTGGGCCAGGTCGTCGGGATAGGGCGACTCGTACTCGACGTACTCCCCCGTGTCGGGGTGCTCGAAACCCAGCCGGACGGCGTGCAGCCACTGCCGGTCCAGGCCGACCCGCCGGGCCAGCACCGGGTCGGCGCCGTAGTGGAAGTCGGCGACGCAGGGGTGCTTGAGGGCGGCCATGTGGACCCTGATCTGGTGGGTCCTGCCCGTCTCGAGGTGCACCTCGAGCAGGCTCGCGAACCGATGGGCCTCGAGGGTCGAGTAGTGGGTCACGCTGTGCCGGCCGCCCGCGATCACGGCGAACTTGTGGTCGTGCTTGGGGTGCCGCGCGATCGGGGCGTCGATGGTGCCCTCGAGCGGGTCGGGGTGGCCCTGGACCAGGGCGTGGTAGACCTTGTCGACCGTACGCCGGCGGAAGGCGTTCTTGAGCACGGAGTAGGCGTGCTCGCTCTTGCAGATCACCATCACGCCCGAGGTGCCGACGTCGAGCCGCTGCACGATCCCCTGCCGCTCGGAGGCGCCGCTGGTCGAGATCCGGAACCCCGCCGCGGCCAGGTGGCCCACGACGGTCGGCCCGGACCAGCCCGGCGACGGGTGGACGGCGACGCCCACCGGCTTGTCGATCACCACGATCGACTCGTCGTCGTGGATGATGCCGATGCCCTCGACCGTCTCGGGCACGACCTCGAGAGGGTCGGCGACGACGGGGATGACGACGTCGAGCATCGACCCCGGCAGCACGCGCTCGCTCTTGCCCACCTGCTGCCCGTCGAGCTGCACGAGACCCTCGCCGGCCAGGTCGGCGGCGCGGGTGCGCGAGAGCCCGAACATCCGGGCCAGGGCGGTGTCCACCCGCTCGCCCGCGAGGCCGTCGGGCACCAGCACCACGCGGTGGTCGCCCGCCCGGGTCACTCCTCGCCCCTCCGCGCGTGACGGGTGCCGTCGACGCCGACCCCGCGCAGCGCCTGGAGGACGATCAGGCCGGCTGCCACGTCGATGCAGATGTCGGCCACGTTGAAGATGGGCCAGTGCGGCAGCATCAGGAAGTCCACCACGTGACCGTGCAGGGGTCCCGGGTCACGCAGCAGGCGATCGGTCAGGTTGCCGGAGACGCCGGCCAGCAGGAGGCCGAGCGCGACCGCCCAGCCCGCCGACCGCACCCGGCGCGCGACCACCGTCACCACGACGGTCGCGACCATCGCCAGCAGGCTGAACACGTAGGTGTAGCCGGTGCCGGTGCTGAACGCCGCGCCCGGGTTGCGGGTCAGGTGGAGCTGGAGCAGCTCGCCCACCAGCGGCCGGGTGACCCCGTCGTCCAGGGCGTGCACCGCCCAGACCTTGGTGCCCACGTCGACGGCGTACGCCGCCAGCGCGACGGCGACGAACAGCCCTCGCCGCCGAGGAGCGGGAGCGTCGCCGGAGCCGACCGCCTCGTCGCCCACGTCGTCCGGGGCGCCCTGCGAGGAGGTCAGCGGCGTTCCTCGCGCTGCTTGCATGACATGCACAGTGTGGCACGGGGGAACGCCATGGCCCGCATCTTGCCGATCGGCTGTCCGCAGGACTCGCACACGCCGTAGGTGCCGTCGTCGATGCGCTCCAGGGCACGGTCGATCTGGGCCAGCATCTCCCGCTCGTTGTTGAGGACGGTGAGCTCCTGGTCGCGCTCGAAGCTCGTCGCGCCCATGTCGGCCTGGTCGTGCCCGGCGCCGTCGCCCGCGTCCCGCATCAGCCCCGCCAGCTCGGCCTCGTGGTCGTGGAGCAGCCGGACGATGCGGTCGCGGTGGTCGTGCAGGTCGGTCAGGACCTCGTCGAGCTCGGCCTTCGTCCAGGCGGACTCGCCGTCCTTGACCGCGAGCTCGGTGAAGCGCGTGGCGCGCCCCGTGCGCGCGGGCGCGGTCCGCTTCGCCGGGGCCGCCTTCTTCGCCGGGGCCGCCTTCTTGGCCGGGGCCGCCTTCTTGGCCGGGGCCGCCTTCTTGGCCGGGGCCGCCTTCTTGGCCGGGGCCGCCTTCTTGG
>CAZQCA010000221.1:0-5626 GCA_964591845.1 uncultured Nocardioides sp. | reverse complement strand
CCCGGGGGTGGTCGGAGTCGTAGCCGCGGTGGGTGGCCAGGTCGAAGGCGACGCTGAGACCCTTCTGCCCGGCCGCCAGGTTGCGCCGGTAGAACGCGTTGGACTCCTCGGCGGTGGAGAAGCCGGCGTACTGCCGGATGGTCCACGGCTGGGTGGTGTACATCGTCGGGTAGGGGCCCCGGAGGAACGGGCTCAGTCCCGGCCAGGTGTCGAGGCCGTCGAGTCCCGCCAGGTGCTCGGGGCCGTAGACCGGGAGGATGTCGATGCCCTCGGGGGAGCGCCAGATGTTGTTGTTTGGGCTCAAACGTCGGGAAATCCGCGCATCGGGCTGCAGTTTCGGCACAATCGCGGGCGGTGTGGCGTCCCCTGGTACGTCGGCCAGCGACAGCGTGGCGAAGCTCTCGGGGACCCCGCTCATCGGGCCACCCCCAGCGCGTCGCGAGTGCGGGCGAGGAACGCCACGGCGTCCTCCCCGACGGCGCAGAAGTCGTCGACGAGGTCGGCCGGCACCGTCGCCTCACCCGGTCGCCCCGCCAGGACGACCCGCGTCGCTCCCGCCTCGCGCAGCGCCTCCACCAACGGCGGGCCCCACGCCCCGTAGGCGGCGTCCGGCCCCGCCAGGCAGACCACCTGCTGACCGGCGTACGCCGCCACCACGTCTGCCACGTCGGCGGTGGCCCCGGCCACCTCGACCTCCACCCCGCCCGCGGCCAGCAGGTTGGTCGCGAAGAGCGCGCGCGCCGAGTGGGCGGCGATGCTCCCCATGGTCGCGAGGAAGACCGGCCGCGGCGCCGGCGCGTCGCGCATCGCCTCGTACGCCGCGCCCCAGCGCCGCACCGGGTCGGGCGCGCCTGCGCGGTCCAGCCGCGGCTCGCCCAGTGCCGGGAACTCGCTCAGGCCGGTGAGGGGACGCCGGCGCGTCGCCACGTCACGGTCTCGGCGAGCGACGACCTCGTCGATCCGCTCGCGCAGCGACCCGTCGTCCCAGGCGGCGACCACGCCTCCGGAGGCCTCGATGCGCTGCAGCTCCTCCCACGCGGCCGCGGCCAGGCCGTCGGTGAGCCGCTCGACTGCGTAGGCGCCGCCCGCGGGGTCCGTGACCACGGCGACGTGCGACTCGGCCGTGAGCAGCGAGGAGATGTTGCGCGCCAGGCGGCGGCCGAACGCCTCGGGCTCACCCAGCGGGCTGTCGAACGGCAGCACCGTGACGGCCTCGGCCCCGCCGACGCCGGCCGCGAAGGCCGCGACGGTGGTGCGCAGGAGGTTCACGTAGGGGTCGTAGCGGCTCATCATCGGCCGGCTCGTCACGGCGTGCTGGCGCTGCTCGACCCCCGTGACCCCCGAGAGCTCCAGCACCCGAGCCCAGCAGCGCCTGGCCGCGCGCAGCTTCGCGATCGACACGAACTGCTCGTCGGTGACGGCATACCGGAACTCCAGCAGCCCGGCCGCCTCCTCGACCCCGATCCCCGCCGCGCCCAGCGCGCGCAGGTACGCCGCGCCGACGGCGAGCGTGTAGCCCACCTCCTGCGCGTCACCCGCACCCAGCTCGTGGACGGCGGTCCCGTCGGCCACCAGGGCGAGCACGCCGGCGGGCCGCGCCAGCGCGGCCACCTCGGCGACCACGTCTGCGATCTCGTCGGCGGTCTCCTCGGCCGGCCCCCGCTCACGCACGAGCGCCCCGACCGGGTCCGCGCCGGCCTGGGTGCCCGCAGCCGGGACGACCCCGAGACGCTCGAGCCACGCAGCGAGCGAGCGAGCCGCGCCCACGGGGTCGTCGGGCGCGTCGACGACGACCGGCGCCAGGTCGGCCAGCACTCCGTCGAGGCGCGTGGCGAGCATGTCCGGCGACACGTCCCCGTCGATCCGCAGCCAGACCGAGGTCGCACCGCCCTCCAGATCGGCCAGCACCTGCTCGGACGTCGAGCCCGTCGCCGACAGGACCCGGTTGTCCCACGGACCGGAGCGGGTGGGCCGGCCGCTCGTGACGAGCCGCGCCAGGTCGTCCGCGGTTGCGAGGGGCGGGATGGCCACGCCGTCGACCGTCCGTCTCGTCAGCCTGTCCCAGACGAGGGCGTCGGCGTCGTCCGCGCCCAGCCGTCCGCTCTTGCGCAGCACGGCGGCCGCCGCCGACTCCCACGCGGAACGGTCGTGGTGATCGGCGTCGGTCGTCAGGGCGAGCGCGTCGACTCCGGCGGTCTCCATGGCCGCAGGATAGGGAGCGGCCCGCGGGCGGAGCCACCGTCTGTGACCTATCCGATCCGCCACCGGTCGATCGCCGCGTCGAGCGGTTCGGCTGCGGTCCCGAGCCGGAGGGCCGGATACTCCTCGCGTGACGACTCCGCAGACCGGCCCCGCGGCGCTGCCCCCCGCCGGCTGGTACCCCGACCCCCAGGACCCCTCGCTCGCCCGCTGGTGGGACGGGCAGCAGTGGTTCGCGGCGACGATGCCGGCGACGTCCTTGCCGGTCGCCCCGCGGCGTCCTCCGTTGGGCGGCGGCTGGCGCCCGACGGCCATCGCCGCGCAGGTGGTCCTCGCCGTCGCCGTGGTCGCCGACCTCGCCGCCGGGGCCATCTCGATCTGGGCCTCGCGAGTCATCCGGGGGTGGTACGACGACCCCGCATCCGCCGATATCGGCCTGGCCGACACCATCGACGATCTGGAGATCGCCGTCGTCGTGCTGCAGTTCGCGCTGCTCCTGGTCGGCGGCATCCTGATGATCGTCTGGCTCTACCGCGCCCACGCCAGCGACCGGATGAACCCGGCGGCCCTGCGCCACGGGTCCGGGTGGGCCATCGGCGGCTGGTTCGTCCCGGTCCTGGCGCTGTGGCGGCCCTATCAGATGGTGCGCGACGTCGAGCGCGGCGCGACGTCGGGGATGAGCTCTTCGCCCGTGGTGGGACTCTGGTGGGCGGGCTGGCTCGGCAGCCGGGTGATGTACCTGGTCGCCTCCGCCATGATGCCGGAGGAGAGCGCCGGCTCCCTGGAGGACCTGCGTCGCATCGCCGACGCCTACCTGGTCGACGCCGCGGCCCAGGGCGTCGACGCGATCGCCGCGGTCCTCGCGATCGCCACGGTGCGCTCCGTCACCCGGCGCGTGCTCGCGGCGCCCGCGTCTTCGCGCTGAGGCTGCCCGGAGTCAGACGGGCGTGCGCCCCTCGTCGTCCTTGTTGCGCAGCCCGATCTTGTTGCCGAGCCACACCAGCGGGTCGTACTTCTTGTCCACGACCCGCTCCTTCATGGGGATGATCGCGTTGTCGGTGATCTTGATGTTCTCCGGGCAGACCTCGGTGCAGCACTTGGTGATGTTGCACAGACCCAGACCGGCCGCGCCCTGGGCCAGCTCGCGGCGGTCGTGGGTGTCGAGCGGGTGCATGTCGAGCTCGGCGTAGCGCAGGAAGAAGCGCGGCCCGGCGAAGTCGGGCTTGTTCTCCTCATGGTCGCGGACGACGTGACAGGTGTTCTGGCAGAGGAAGCACTCGATGCACTTGCGGAACTCCTGCCCGCGCTCGACGTCGACCTGCATCATCCGCCGCTTGCCGTCGTCGTCGCGCGGGGGCGGCGCGAACGACGGGAGCTGGCGCGCCTTCTCGTAGTTGAACGACACGTCGGTCACCAGGTCGCGCACCACCGGGAAGCCCCGCATGGGCGTCACCGTGATCGTCTCGGCCGGCTCGTAGTCCGACAGCCGCGTCATGCACATCAGCCGCGGCCTGCCGTTGACCTCCGCGCTGCACGAGCCGCACTTGCCCGCCTTGCAGTTCCAGCGCACGGCGAGGTCGCCCGCCTGGGTCGCCTGCAGCCGGTGGATGGCGTCGAGGACCACCTCGCCCTCCGACACCTCCACCGTGTAGTCGCCCAGCTCACCACCCTCCGTGTCGCCGCGCCAGACGCGCATCTTCAAGTCGTAGCCCATGCCGGTCCCCTCACTTGCTCTCGAAGAAGCTCTTCAGCTCGTCAGGCATGACGGGCAGCGGCTGCTCGGACACCTCGACCCCGGTGCCGGCGGCATCGAGGCGCAGGGCGAGGTTCTTGGTGCCCCAGGTGGAGTCTGTGGCCGGGAAGTCGTCGCGGGTGTGTCCCCCTCGCGACTCCTCGCGCGCCAGGGCGGCCTTGGCGATGCACTCCGACACCAGCAGCATGTTGCGCAGGTCGAGGGCGAGATGCCATCCCGGGTTGTACTGCCGGTGCCCCTCCACCCACAGGTGCTCGGCCCGCTGCTTGAAGCCCTCGATCTCCGCCAGCGACTCCTCGAGCTCCGAGCCGGTGCGGATGATCCCGACCAGGTCGTTCATCGCCTGCTGCAGGTCGTGCTGGATCGTGTAGGGGTTCTCGCCGCCCTCCTCGGAGAACGGTCGCAGCGCGTCGGCCTCGGCCGCGCCCACCGCGGCCTCGTCGACCGCCGGGCGCGTCCCACCCAGCTGCGAGGCGTACGACGCCGCCGCCTCGCCCGCCCGCCGACCGAAGACGAGCAGGTCGGACAGCGAGTTGCCGCCCAGCCGGTTGGACCCGTGCATGCCGCCCGAGCACTCCCCGACGGCATACAGCCCGGGGACCGCCGACAGCTCGGTGTCGGCGTCGACCTCGATGCCACCCATGACGTAGTGGCAGGTCGGGCCGATCTCCATCGGCTCGGCGGTGATGTCGACGTCGGCGAGCTCCTTGAACTGGTGGTACATCGACGGCAGCCGCTTGCGGATGAACTCCGGCGTGCGCCGCGACGCGATGTCGAGGAACACCCCGCCGTGCGGTGACCCTCGCCCGGCCTTGATCTCGGAGTTGATGGCCCGGGCCACCTCGTCACGCGGCAGCAGCTCGGGCGGCCGGCGGTTGTTCTTCTTGTCGTCGTACCACCGGTCGGCCTCCT
Source organism: uncultured Nocardioides sp. (assembly GCA_964591845.1). Classification (GTDB taxonomy): domain Bacteria; phylum Actinomycetota; class Actinomycetes; order Propionibacteriales; family Nocardioidaceae; genus Nocardioides. The sequence continues at coordinate 762 of CAZQCA010000221.1, read as the reverse complement.
CGATGGAGTCGGCCGTCTCGGCCTTGAAGAACTCGGGGATGTAGTCGAACATGAACCGGTTGCCCTCGGAGTTCTTCAGGATGCCGCCGTCGCCGCGCACCGACTCCGTGACCAGCAGCCCCTTCACCGACGGCGGCCACACCATGCCGGTCGGGTGGAACTGCACGAACTCCATGTTGATCAGCGACGCCCCGGCCCGGAGCGCGAGTGCATGTCCGTCGCCGGTGTACTCCCAGGAGTTGGAGGTCACCTTGTAGGACTTGCCGATGCCGCCGGTGGCGAGCACCACGCTCGGGGCCTCGAAGACCACGAAGCGTCCGGTCTCGCGCCAGTAGCCGAAGGCCCCGGCGATCGCGTCGCCGCTCTTCAGCAGCTCGGTGACCGTGCACTCCATGAAGACGTCGATGTCGAGCGCGACCGCCCGCTGCTGGAGGGTGCGGATCATCTCGAGACCGGTGCGGTCGCCGACGTGGGCGAGGCGGGCGTACTTGTGGCCACCGAAGTCGCGCTGGGAGATCAGCCCGTCGTCGGTGCGGTCGAAGAGTGCTCCCCAGTCCTCCAGCTCCATGACCCGCTCGGGCGCCTCCTGGGCGTGCAGCTGGGCCATCCGCCAGTTGTTCAGCATCTTGCCGCCGCGCATGGTGTCGCGGAAGTGCACCTCCCAGTTGTCCTCGGGCCACCGGTTGCCCATGGCCGCGGCGATCCCACCCTCGGCCATCACCGTGTGCGCCTTGCCGAGCAGCGACTTGCACACGATGGCCG
>CAZQCA010000220.1:0-5636 GCA_964591845.1 uncultured Nocardioides sp. | reverse complement strand
TGATGTGCGTCGACGCGCTCAACCGGCGCGAGTCCTGCGGCGGCCACTTCCGGGCCGAGTCCCAGACCGAGGACGGCGAGGCCCTGCGGCACGACGACCACTACGCCTACGTCTCCGCCTGGGAGTGGGCGGGCGAGGGCGAGCGGCCCGTGCTGCACAAGGAGGACCTGGTCTACGAGTTCGTCGAGATGAAGCAGCGGAGCTACAAGTGAGACTGACTCTGAAGATCTGGCGCCAGGCCGACGCGGCCGCCGAGGGCGCGATGCACACCTACCAGCTGGACGACGTGTCGCCCGACATGTCGTTCCTGGAGATGCTCGACGTGCTCAACGAGGAGCTCAACGCCCGGGGCGAGGAGCCGGTCGCGTTCGACTCCGACTGCCGCGAGGGCATCTGCGGCATGTGCGGCCTGATGATCAACGGCGACGCCCACGGGCCCGAGGTGACGACGACCTGCCAGCTCCACATGCGGTCGTTCTCCGACGGCGAGACGATCACGATCGAGCCGTGGCGCGCCAGCGCGTTCCCCGTGATCAAGGACCTGTGCGTCGACCGCCGGGCGTTCGACCGGATCATCCAGGCAGGTGGCTACATCTCGGTCAACACGGGTGCCGCGCCCGACGCCCACGCGATGCCGGTGCCCAAGGACAACGCCGACCGCGCCTTCGACGCCGCGACCTGCATCGGCTGCGGCGCCTGCGTGGCGGCCTGTCCCAACGGCTCGGCCTCGCTCTTCCTCGGGGCCAAGATCACCCATCTCGCCGAGCTCCCCCAGGGCCAGGCGGAGCGCTGGTCGCGGGTAGCCACGATGGCGGCGCAGCACGACCACGAGGGCTTCGGCGGCTGCACCAACATCGGTCAGTGCACCGCGGCCTGCCCGAAGGAGATCCCGCTCGACGTGATCTCCCAGCTCAACCACGACCTGCGCGCGTCGATCCGCCACGGCCACTGACCCGACCGCCGCCGACCTCTCGCGAGAGGAGTGAGCATGAGACTGGTGTTCGGCATGAACGTGTCGCTCGACGGCTACGTGGACCACGAGGAGTTCGGACCGAGTCCGGCCCTCTTCGAGCACTTCACCGAACAGGCCCGGCAGCAGACCGGGTCGATCTACGGTCGCGTGATGTACGGGCTCATGAGCTACTGGGAGGACGACCAGCCCGGCTGGGACGACGCCGAGCGGGAGTACGCCGTGGCCTGGCGCCGGCAGCCGAAGTGGGTCGTCTCACGGACGCTGACCTCCGTCGGCGCCGGAGCCACACTCGTGAGCGAGGACCTCGAGGGCGCGGTCCGCCGGCTGAAGGCCGAGCAGGACGGCGAGTTCGAGGTCGCCGGTCCCCGGCTGGCGAGCGCCCTCACCGAGCTCGGGCTGATCGACGAGTACCGCCTCTACCTGCACCCCGTCGTGCTCGGCAGCGGCACGCCGTACTTCGCCGGACCTCGCCCGCCGCTGCACCTCACCGGTCACGACCAGATGGACGACGACGTCGTGAGGTTGACCTACGTGCCTGCGTGACGACTGCTACACGCTCGCTTCCCAGCCGTCATAGTCGCCCCCCTCGTGACGGCTTGCCACACCTTCGAAGAACAGTCGGGCTTCGCGCACGGCGTCGGGACTGGTGACTGCTCGCGCCTCGGCGATCAGGAGCCAGCCCGGCTCGCTCATCGGCACCATCGCGCTTGGCTGGCGGCAGATCCGGATGCCTGGCGATGGGACAATCCCTGCATGCCCAAGTGGATTCGCTGGTACTGGGATGAAGAGGACACCACGTGCTTATGGGAGGTAGGGGACGACGGCTGGGTTGCTCGATCCATCGAGTTCGCGGGGCCGGAAGACCACCCGCAGACCGCCGCCGCCCTGGACGAGGTCATCCGGGCACGGGACACGGGTGGGCTCCGTGGCGTCCGGGCATACGAGAGTCGGTACGGAGTAGCACCGGAGAAGCCGATCTCAGAGTGGGACTTCCCCCACGAGGACATCAGCGAGGCTGAGTTCGAGCGTTCCTGGGCCGAGGCTCGTCGGGTGCTTGAGCGCTGACGCGCGCCGCCCTGTCCTCGGCATTGGCGCTCACTGCCCAGGCGCAGTCCAGCCACGGCAATTCTCGTTCGACCCTTGTGGAAGGTGGCTTGACGCCCACCCGTCGGCACACTAGAATCGAACACATGTTCGATCCACTTCCACACAGCTCCCCCGAGCTGCCCGAGCCGGGGCGTGAGGCGCCCGTGACGGCCCGGGACGTGAGGGAGTGGACTGCGGGACTGACCCACGTCGACGCGGCGGTCAGCGACGCCGAGCGGATCGAGCAGCTGCGAGCCCTGGAGGGGCTGAAGTCAGCGGCGGCAGCCGCGCAGGCCCGGATCACCGTGGACTTCGTGCGCTCCCAGCGCGCCGAGCAGGAGGCCGCCGGCATGCCCGCCCGTGAGGTCGGCAAAGGGATCAGCGCTCAGGTGGCGCTGGCTCGACGCGAGTCGCCTCATCGCGGCGGCATGCTCGTCGGGATGGCGCGGGCGCTCGTGGACGAGATGCCCCACACCCTGCACGCGCTCGCGGTCGGCGCCCTGTCGGAGTTCCGGGCCCAGGTGCTGGTCAAGGAGACTGCCTGCCTGACCCGCGAGGACCGGACGAGGGTCGACGCCGAGGTCTGCGCCGACCCCGCTCGGGTGGCCACGCTCGGCAACCGACGGCTCGCCGCCGAGGCGGCCACGGCCGCCTACCGGGCCGATCCTCAGGCGGTGGCCGACCGCACGGCGTACGCCGTCAAGGAGCGCCGGGTCTCACTGCGGCCCGCCCCTGACACCATGGTCTGGCTGACCGCGCTGCTGCCGGTGGCGGAGGGTGTGGCCTGCTACGCCGCGCTCACCAGGACGGCCGACAGTGCGCGCGCCGCCGGCGACCAGCGTTCGCGCGGCCAGGTGATGGCCGACACCCTGGTCGAGCGGGTCACCGGGCAGGCAACGGCCGACGCGGTGCCGCTGATGGTCCACCTCGTCATGACCGACACGACCCTCCTCGGCGGAGCTCCCGAGCCGGCGCGCGTGGCCGGCTACGGGCCGGTGCCCGCGCAGACCGCCCGCGACCTCGTCCGTGCGTCCGATCGGGCCTGGCTGCGTCGACTGTTCACCAGTCCCACGTCGGGTCAGCTGGCCGCGGTCGACTCCACCGCCCGGTGCTTCCCCAAGACCCTGGCCACGTTGATCGCGATCCGCGACCAGACCTGCCGCACCCCGTGGTGCGACGCCCCCGTCCGACACACCGACCACATCCGGCCGGCCTCCGAGGGAGGCGAGACCGCCCTCCATCAGGGCCAGGGCCTCTGCGAGGCGTGCAACCACACCAAGCAGGCCGCCGGCTGGCGCAGCGTCGTCGACCAGGTCGCGAGCCGAGCCGGACCCCACACCGTCGAGACCATCACTCCCACCGGGCACACCTATGCCAGCCGAGCGCCCGACCCGCCCGGCGCGCGCTCGCCGCGGGTGCCGGCCCGACCCCGGGTCGACTGGCAGTTCCACCGGCCGACCATCGAGTACGCCGCCTGACGGCCAGGCGCCACCCGGGTCATGGGCGTCGGCGTCGACCTGCCACCAGGGTCACCAGCGCACCGACCCCCGCGCCCCCGAGGAACATCCGGACGGTCCGACCGCGGGCCGGTGCGTCCGGCCCTCCCCCTCGGACGCTCACCACGGTCAGCTCCGCCTCACCCGGCTCGGCGTCCTCGGCCGGTTCATCGCCGGGCGACGCACCAGCCGTGCTCGACCACGCAGCGGAGTAGAGCACCAGCCGGGAGAAGTAGTACATCCAGACCACGAGCACCAACGCGAAGCCGAACACCCGGGCGGCCTGCTGGTCACGGGTCGCCTGGAGCAGGTACGTCGATCCCCACTTCAGCGCCTCGTAGCCTGCGGCGCCGAGCAGCGCGCCACCCCAGAGAGCACGCGCCGGCAGCGCGGGCTTGGCGAGCAGCCGGAACATGACGAAGAACATCACCGCGCTCGTCGCCACGCCGAAGGCAAGGGAGACCAGCCACAGCACCCACGACGAGCCGACACCCAGGCCCAGCCAGTCGAGCGCCTGGGAGGAGAAGCCGCTGACGATGCCCGACACCGCGACCCCCGCCAACAACGTCGTGCCGATGATCGTGAGGGTCGCGAGGTCGCGCAGCTTGCCCACGAGGAACGGCTGGGCCGGGCCCGGCTCCCCCCGGAAGATCGCCAGCAGAGCGCCGCGGAGCGCCGAGACCCAGTTGAGCCCCGCGTAGAGGACACCGGCCAGACCGATCAGCCCGGCGGTGCCGGCGTTGGCCTTGATCGTCTCCAGCGAGAGCTCCCCCTCGTCGGAGCCGACCAGCCCCGGCAGGACCTGCTCGATACCCCGGGCCAGGCTGTCCTGGGCACCCGGCCACACCTGGGCGACCAGGCCAACCACGAAGAACGCCAGCGCCAGCAGGGGGAAGAACGACAGGAACGCGAAGTAGGTGACGCCTCCGGCCTGCACGTTGCCGTTGACGGTGGTGTAGCGCTGCTGGGTGCGGATGGCGCGGTCCAGCCACCGCCAGCGGAGCCGGGCGCGCTCCACGGAGCCCGCGAGGCGGGTGCGAAGGCCGCTCGCCGGCATCAGCCGGATCCCGACAGCCGGAACTCGCGGGTCGGCCGCCATCCCTCGTTGAGGTCGTGCAGATAGAGGTGGAAGCCGCCGGCCTCGAAGACGCACTCGAAGTCCGCGAGCTCCGCGAACGCCCGGTCCAGGACGTCGTCGGGCAGGTGGTGGGCGATCGTCACGTGCGGGTGGTAGGGGAACATCAGGTCCACCTCGAGCGGCCCCTGGCGTACGGCGTCGGCGAGCTGCTCGCAGGCCGAGATGCCCTCGGCGAGCGTCACGAAGACGACCGGGGACACGGGCCGGAAGCTGCCGGTGCCCCGCAGGTGGACCTCGAACGGCGCCACCGACGTCGCGGCGTCGCGCAGGTGGTCCTCGATGGCGTCGAGGTCCTCGGCCCCGACGTCCACCGGCGGGATCAGGGTGATGTGGGTCGGGATCTGGGTCGCCGTCAGGTCGCCCACCGACATGCGGTAGTGCTGCAGGTCCCGAGCCCAGGGCTCCGGGATCGCGAGGGCCACCCCGATCGTCGGCACTCTCCGACCCTAGCCGTTGCGCCCTGCGGCCGACGCGGGTGCGAAGCCCACCCGGTCGTAGACGTCGCGCAGGGTCGCCTCGGCGACCGCGCCCGCGCGCGCCGCGCCGTCGGCCAGGATCCGCGACAGCTCGGCCGGGTCGTCGAGCAGGGCCAGGGTGCGGTCGCGGAACGGCGTCACGAACTCCACGACCTGCTCGGCCAGGTCCTTCTTCAGGTCGCCGTAGCCACGTCCGTCGTACGCCGCCTCCAGGTCGGCGACGCTGCGTCCGGACAGGGCGGAGAAGATCGTCAGCAGGTTGGAGACCCCCGGCTTGCCGTCGGGGTCGAACCGCACGACGGTGTCGGAGTCGGTGACGGCCGAGCGGATCTTCTTCGCGCTGGCCCGGGGGTCGTCGAGCATCTCGACGATCCCCGACGGCGAGGACGACGACTTCGACATCTTGGCCTGCGGCTCCTGCAGGTCGGCGATCTTGGCCGTCGCCTTGAGGATGTAGGGCTCGGGGA
>CAZQCA010000219.1:0-5682 GCA_964591845.1 uncultured Nocardioides sp. | reverse complement strand
GCGTCGCTGGGCATGCTGACCCAGGAGCAGGTCGACGACCTGCGCGCCATGGGCATCCACCGCTACAACCACAACCTCGAAGCGGCGCGGTCCTACTTCCCGGCGGTCGTCACGACGCACTCCTGGGAGGAGCGCTGGGAGACCTGCGAGATGGTCCGCGCCTCCGGCATGGAGCTGTGCTGCGGCGGCCTCGTGGGGATGGGGGAGACGCTGGAGCAGCGGGCCGAGCTGGCCGCCCAGCTGGCGGAGCTCGACCCCGACGAGGTGCCGCTCAACTTCTTGAACCCGCGGCCCGGCACGCCCTTCGGCGAGCTCCCGGTGATGAGCGCCGCCGACGCGCTGCGGGCGATCGCCGCCTTCCGGCTGGCGATGCCGCGCACGATCCTGCGGTACGCCGGCGGACGCGAGCTGACCCTCGGCGACCTCGGCACCCGAGAGGGCCTGCTCGGGGGCATCAACGCCGTCATCGTCGGCAACTACCTCACGACGCTCGGTCGCGACGCCGACGAGGACCTGGCGCTGCTGGCCGACCTGCGGATGCCGATCAAGGAGCTGTCGAAGACGCTGTGAGTGGGCAGTCGTGGAGCGCGGGCGGATGATCGCGGCACCGGACGGCGCGGCCGCGGCGTCGTGCTGCGGTCACTGCGGCCAGCGGCTCGACGCCGGCGACCACCGGGCGTGCGCCGCCCGACTCGTGCTCGAGCCGCCGCGCTTCTGCGGATGGTGTGGCCGCCGGATGAAGGTCCAGGTCACCCCGCGTGGTTGGTCGGCCGAGTGCGTCGAGCACGGACCGCTCGCCGGCTGAGCGCAGGGCGCGATCAGGCGGCGATCAGGCCGCGAGCGCCTGCTCGATGTCGTCGGCGAGCGCCGAGGGCTCGGTGGTGGGTGAGTAGCGCTTGAGGACCTCGCCGTCGCGGCCGACCAGGAACTTCGTGAAGTTCCACTTGATCTTGTCGCCGAGCAGTCCGCCCTTCTCCGAGCGCAGCCACTGCCACAGTGGGTGGGCGTCGTCGCCGTTGACGTCGACCTTGGCGAACATCGGGAAGCTCACGCCGTAGTTGCGCTGGCAGAAGGCGCCGATCTCCTCCGCGGAGCCGGGCTCCTGACCGCCGAACTGGTCGCACGGAAAGCCGAGGACGACCAGCCCCTGCTCACGGTAGGTCTCCCACAGCTCCTCGAGGCCGCCGTACTGCGGGGTGAAGCCGCACTGGCTGGCGGTGTTGACGACCAGCGCCACCTGCCCGGCGTACGCCGAGAGGTCCTGCGGCTCGCCGTCGAGCGTCGTGGCGGAGAAGTCGGTGAGGGCGGGCATGGGTCTCCTTCGTCGGGCGGTTTCATCGAGGCCAACGAGCGGGCGGGCACGGACATTCCGGCGTGTGGGCTACGCCTCACGGGTCGAGGTCGACCACGGCTCCGGTGCGCTCGGCGACCGCGACGGCTCCCGCGACGTCGACGCGGGTGCCGGTGAGCCTGGCGCCGGACAGGTCCGCGCCGGCGAGCGAGGCGCCGCGCAGGTCCGCGCCGCTGAGGTCGGCGTCGTGGAGGGACGCGCCGTCGAGGCGCGCGCCCCGCAGGCTGCTGCCTCCGAGATCGCTCATGGCGAGGTCGGCGTCGCGCAGGTCGAGACCGTCGAGGGTGAGACCGGTGAGGGTGGCCGCGCGCATGGTCACGCCCTGCCAGGACCCGCCGGTCAGGGTGAGCGGTCGCAGCACGCACTGGGTGAACACCGAGCCCAGCAGGGGGCACTCGTCGAGGGTGGCGTCGAAGAAGCTGGTGTGGGCGAAGTCGCACGCGACGAACGAGCTCGCCGTGTGCTGCGAGGCGTTGAGACGGCATCGCTCGAACCGGCAGCGCTCGAAGGCCGCCCCTCGGGTCGTCGCCTCGGTGAGGTCGACGTCGACGAACGTGCAGTCGCGGAACACCGCGGCACCCAGGTCGTCGGCGTACCAAGTCGTCGCCGTCGAACCGCCGGTGCTCCTGGACCGGTGGGGCCTCAGACATCGAACGTGCCACCGGCCCGCCAGTAGACGCCCTGCTCGCGCGCGAGGAACCCGTCGTCGACGAGGTAGCGGCGGAGCGCGGCGTGGTCGGGGTGGAAGCGCGAAAGCAGCTCGGTCACCTCGGCCTCGGCATAGCGGCGACCCGGCTCGAAGGCCTGCGCCAGGTGGTCGAGCACGATCAGGAGCTTGCGGCGCCGGCTCGGGATCGTGTGCAGGCTGCCGTCGGCACGGGTGAACTGCGCGACCACGCGGGCGGCCTCGGCAGGGTCGGGGAACGGCTCGGCGGGCGTCGTCATGGCTGCAGGTCGAGGTAGCGGTAGGGGAGCCGGGCGTCGCTCAGTCCACCCGCGGCCTTGCGGACCTCGAAGTGGAGGTGGCAGCCGTCCGGTGCGCCCGAGTCGGAGGCCTTCGCGAGCAGCCGCCCGGGGCGGATGCGCTGGCCGACAGAGACGTAGACCTTGCGTGTGTGGGCGAGCAGGAAGTCGCGGTCGAGCCGGTAGTTGCGGATCAGCAGCGGGTTGACGCCGTACGCCGGCCCGAGCGCGGCGTTGGAGACGACCCAGCCGCGACGGCCGGCATGGAGCCGCGTCCCGCAGCGCATGGCGACGTCGAGCCCGTGGTGGAAGCCGCGCTCGTGGGCGCAGCGCGGGTCGGGGTCGTAGTAGGGCGCCTTCGTGCACCCGTAGGGCACCATCTTGCGGTGTTTGCCGGCCCACCACGGCGAGGAGTACCAGGTCTTGTCCTGGGTGTAGAAGACCCACCGCGGGTCGCCGCCGGCGTGCGCCGGGCCGGGCACGGCCACCAGCAGGCTCGCCGCGACCATGGCCGCCACCAGCGCGCCGAGACGTCGGGAGAGCACCTCGTCACGGTAGCCCAGCGGCGGACGGGGTGGTGCCCGCCATCCCGCGGATCCGGTCGCAGGCGGCCATGAGCCGCTCTCGGATCGGCGCGGCACGCGCAGCGAAGCCGCGCTGCGCGTCGGCGTACTCCTGCTTGCCCTCAGGAGTCTCAATCCGCACGGGCTCGAAGCCGAGATCGGCGAGGTCGTAGGGCGCCGCTCGCATGTCGAGCTCGCGCACCGCCCAGGCCAGCTCGAAGGCGTCGGCGACCAGCTCCGAGGGGACCAGGGGCGTGAGGCGGAAGGCGTGCTTGTAGAGGTCCATGGTCGCGTGCAGGCATCCGGGCTGCTCGAACGCGACGCGGTCGTCTCGCGCCGGTTGCAGGGTGTTGAGCGGCCGGGCGGGTCCGGTGAAGAAGCGGAACGCGTCGAAGTGGGAGCAGGCGATCCGGTGGGACTCGACGACCGCGTCGGTCCCCGCGGGCCCGAGCCGCAGCGGCCAGGCCGCGTGGCGGGTCTGCTGCTCGTCGAGCCGGTAGACCATCGCCCACTCGTGCAGGCCCAGGCAGCCGTACGACGGCGCGCGCGACGCCGTGGCGGCCAGAAGGGCGTGGATCTGCTCGACCAGCGGCCGTTGCCCGGCGGCGTACTCCTGGGTGACGGCGACGGTGCCGTCGGGTCGCTCGGCGTAGCCCTTGAGGCCGGCGTAGGGGGCGGCGCCGGGGCCGGCCAGCGCGACGCCGAGCCCGGGGTGCCAGCGGCGCAGCTGCGCGGGGCGCTGGGAGTAGTAGGCGAACAGGAAGTCGTGGACGGGATGCGTGACGTCGGCCGCGCGGCGGGCCAGGTGGGGGACGAGGTAAGGATCGAGCCGGGCCGCGTGGGCGTCGGCCCGCCCTCGCCACTCCTCCTCCGGCAACGTCAGGTCCACGGGGCCAGGCTAGGCCGCCGGGACGCGGTGCTCGACGCCACGATTGTGCGGAAACTGCAGGCCGGTGGCCGGTCTGGTTGACGTTTGGGCTCAAACGTCAACCAAAACCGACCCCCGGATAGGCTCCCCACGTGCGCATCGCGAGGTTCACCACGGGCGACGATCCGGTCTACGGCGTGGTCACGGGAGAGGTCGACGAGCTCGGTCAGCCCGCCGACGAGTCGGTCGTCACCGAGCTCCAGGGCGACCCGCTCTATGCCGGCGTGGAGCCCCTCGACCGTCAGCACCGGCTGGCCGACGTGCGCCTGCTCGCGCCGGTGATCCCGCGCAGCAAGGTCGTCGCGATCGGCAAGAACTACGCCGCCCACGCCGCCGAGATGGCCAGCGAGCTCCCCTCGGAGCCGCTGATGTTCCTGAAGCCCAACACCAGCGTCGTCGGCCCCGGTGACCCGATCTTCTACCCCCGCCAGACCCAGGACCTCCACTACGAGGGCGAGCTGGCCGTCGTGATCGGACGCATCTGCCGCGACGTCCCGGCCGAGCGGGCCACCGACGTCATCTTCGGCTACACCGTCGCCAACGACGTGACCGCGCGCGACCTCCAGCGGTCCGACGGTCAGTGGAGCCGCGCCAAGGGGTTCGACTCGTTCTGCCCGCTGGGCCCCTGGATCGAGACCGATCTCGACCCCTTCGACTTCGAGCAGGGTCGTGCGGTGCAGACCCACCTCAACGGCGACCTCGTGCAGGACGGCTCCACCAAGGACCTGGTCTTCGACATCCCGGCGCTGGTGGCGCACATCTCGGCCGCGATGACGCTGCTGCCCGGCGACGTGATCCTGACGGGCACGCCCGAGGGGGTCGGGCCGATGCAGGTGGGCGACGAGGTCGAGGTCTCGATCGCGGGGATCGGCGCCCTGACCAATAGGGTCGCCTCCCGTGACTGACTCCGCTCCCACGGGCTCCGACATCCGGGTCCGCTTCTGTCCCAGCCCGACCGGCGCACCCCACGTCGGCATGGCGCGGACGGCCCTGTTCAACTACGCCTTCGCCCGGCACCACGGCGGCACGTTCGTCTTCCGCATCGAGGACACCGACGCCTCGCGCGACTCCGAGGAGTCCTTCGAGACCGTGCTGCGCGTGATGCGGTGGTGCGGCTTCGACTGGGACGAGGGCGTCGAGAAGGGCGGGCCGCACGGCCCCTACCGGCAGAGCGAGCGGCGCGCGATCTACGACGACGTCCTGGCGCGGCTGCGCGCGACGACGTACGTCTACGACTGCTTCTGCACCCCGGCGGAGGTCGACGCGCGGCGTCAGGCGAGCGGCTCCAAGATCGCCGGGTACGACGGCCACTGCCGCGCGCTGACCGACGAGCAGCGGGCGGCGTTCGAGTCCGAGCGCCGGGCACCCGTGCTCCGCTTCAGGATGCCCGAGGGAGAGATCACCTGGCACGACCTGGTGCGCGGCGACATCACGTTCCAGACCGAGCACGTGCCCGACTTCGCCCTGTGCCGGGCCAACGGCGACCCCCTCTACACGCTGGTCAACCCCGTCGACGACGCCCTGATGGAGATCACCCACGTGCTGCGCGGTGAGGACCTGCTCTCCTCGACGCCTCGCCAGATCGCGCTCTACGCCGCGCTCGAGGAGCTCGGCATCGCCCTGCGCACCCCGGCGTTCGGCCACCTGCCCTACGTCATGGGGCAGGGCAACAAGAAGCTCTCCAAGCGCGACCCCGAGGCCAGCTTCCTCGGCTACATCGACGGTGGGTTCGTGCCCGAGGGGCTGCTCAACTACCTCGCGCTGCTGGGCTGGGCGATCGCCCCCGACCACGACGTCTTCTCCATGGAGGAGATGTACGCCGCCTTCGACATCGCCGACGTCAACCCCAACCCGGCGCGGTTCGACCTCAAGAAGGC
>CAZQCA010000218.1:0-5738 GCA_964591845.1 uncultured Nocardioides sp. | reverse complement strand
GGCGGCCTTGGCGCCGGCCTCGACGATGCGGGCCCCGCGGTCGTCGATATAGCCGCCGACGACGCCCTCCACGAGGGGTGAGGCGGCGCGCGAGTCGGACGGGACCCCCGAGCGGTACTTGCCGGTGAGCACCCCGCGGCCGAGCGGCGACCAGGGCAGGACGCCCAGGCCGAGGGCGCGGGCGGCGGGCAGGACCTCGGCCTCGATGCCCCGGTTGAGCAGGGAGTACTCCACCTGGGTCGAGGCGAGCGTCGCCCGGCCGGGCACCGCGCGCTGCCAGGTGGCGGCCTGCGCGGTCTGCCAGCCGGTGTAGTTGGACACACCGACGTAGGCCGCCCGCCCGGACGCCACCGCCCGGTCGAGCGCGGTGAGCGTCTCCTCGATTGGCGTCGCGTCGGTCCACACGTGCACCTGCCACAGGTCGACGTGGTCGACCCGGAGCCGGCGCAGCGAGGCGTCGAGGCCGCGCAGCAGAGCTCCCCGGGAGGTGTCGGCGACCCGCTCCCCGGTGCGGCGGGAGATGCCGGCCTTGGTGGCGATCACCACGTCGTCGCGGGACACCACGTGACCGACGAGGGACCCCAGGAGCTCCTCGGAGGCGCCGTCCCCGTAGCCCGACGCGGTGTCGATCAGCGTGCCACCGGCCTCCGCGAAGGCGACCAGCTGGTCGCGCGCCTCGTGCTCGTCGGTGTCCCTGCCCCAGGTCATCGTGCCCAGCCCGAGCCGCGACACCTGGAGGCCGGTGCGGCCGACGCGGCGCTTCTGCATGGAGTGCAGAGTAGCCACTGTCCGGGCAGGCGGTCGGCAGGGCGCCGAGGAGAGTCGTGCCTGCCTGTCTACGCTGGTGCCGCCGACCGGACCCGCCGGGTCGGGCCGCCGACCCGGGAGGACCTCCGTGAGCTACCTCGAGGCCGTGATCCTCGGCATCGTCGAAGGGTTGACGGAGTTCCTGCCCGTGTCGAGCACGGGTCACCTCACGATCGTGGAGAAGATGCTCGGCCTGCCGGTCGACGACCGCGGCGTGACGGCGTACACCGCGGTCATCCAGATGGGGGCGATCGCCGCCGTCCTGGTCTACTTCTTCACCGACATCTCCCGGGTGGCGGCCGCGTGGTTCCGAGGCCTGGTGAAGCCGGAGTACCGCGGCACGTTCGACCACCGGATGGGCTGGTACATCATCCTCGGCTCGATCCCGATCGGACTCGCCGGGCTGCTCGGTCGCGACCTGATCACCGGGCCGCTCCGGTCGCTGTGGTGGGTCGGCGCGGCGCTGGTGGGATGGAGCGCCGTGATGTGGTGGGCCGAGCGGCGCGGCACCCAGGAGCGCGGCGAGCGCCAGCTGACCCTGAAGGACGCCGTGGTGATCGGGCTGGTGCAGTGCGTGGCGCTGGTCCCGGGCGTCTCCCGCTCGGGCGCGACCATCTCGGCCGGGCTGCTGCGCGGCCTCGACCGGGTCGCCGCCACCCGGCTGAGCTTCTTCCTGTCGATCCCGGCGCTGACCGCGGCGGGCCTCTTCGAGCTCCGGGAGGTCACCGGCAGCGGCATCGGCGTCGGGCAGACCGTCGTGGGCACGTTGGTGAGCTTCGTGGTGGCCTATGCCAGCGTGGCGTGGCTGCTGCGCTTCGTGGCCCACCACTCCATCGCGTGGTTCGTCCCCTACCGACTGGTGCTCGGGGTCGGGCTCTTGGCGCTGCTGGGGGCCGGCGTGGTCAGCGCCACCTGAGCGGCCGGCGTACGCCGGGTCAGAGCCAGCCGGACCGCTTGAAGAAGATCCAGAGGGCGATCGAGCTGAGGACCATCACCACGATGGACAGCGGGTAGCCGAGCATCCAGTGCAGCTCGGGCATGTGCGTGAAGTTCATGCCGTAGATGCCGGCGATGAGCGTGGGCACGGCGACCAGGCCCACGCCGGCCGAGATCTTGCGCATGTCCTCGTTCTGCTGGACGGAGATCGAGGCCAGATGGGCCTCGAAGGCCGCCGACAGGAGGATGTCGAGGGCGTCGATCGACTCCGCCACCCGTGACAGGTGGTCGGCCACGTCGCGGAAGAACGGTGCCGACTCGGGCGCCACGCCCGGCACGACACCGCTGGCGAAGCGCCTCATCGGGTCGCGCAGCGGCAGCACCGCCCGGCGTACCTCCGCGATCTCGCGCTTGAGGGTGTAGATGCGGGCGGAGTCGCGGGTGCGCTGCTCGGAGAAGACCGAGGTCTCCACCTCGTCGACGTCGGTCTCCAGCGCCGCCGCGACGGCCTCGTAGGTGTCCACGACGAAGTCGCTGACGGCGTAGACCACGGCCGAGGGACCGTGGCTGAGCACCTTCTGCTTGCCCTCGAGCAGCGCCCGGGAGCCGTGCAGCGACGACCCCTCGCCGTGGCGGACCGTGATCACGAAGTCGCGGCCCATGAAGACGTTGATCTCGCCCGTCTCGACCGCGTCGTCCGAGTCGACGTACCAGAGGGTCTTGAGGGTGAGGAACAGTGAGTCGTCGTAGAGCTCGAGCTTGGGGCGCTGATGCGCGTTGACGGCGTCCTCGACGGCGAGCGGGTGGAGCCCGAACGCGATCGCGACGTCCGCCAGCTCGTCCTCGGTGGGCTCGTGGAGGCCGATCCACACGAAGTCCTCGTCGGACACCAGCGAGCGCAGCCGGTTGAAGTCCGACGGCCGGCAGTCGACCGGGACGCGGGTGCCGCGACGATAGAGCGCGCTGTCGACGATCACGTCGGAAGGCTACGCCCCGGCCGCCCGTTAGGGTCGGACCATGGCAACCGTGGTGCTCGTGCGGCACGGCCGTACGACGGCCAACACGGCGGGCGTCCTGGCCGGACGAGCGCCCGGGGTGCACCTGGACGAGCGTGGCACGGAGCAGGCGGCCCGGGCCGCCGGGCGGCTGGCCGCGGTGCCGCTGGCGCTGGTGGTCACCAGCCCGCTGGAGCGGTGCCGGGAGACCGCCAGGGCGATCCTCGCGGCCCAGCCGTCACGCCCGCCGCTGCGCAGCGAGCGGGGGCTCACCGAGTGCGACTACGGCGAGTGGCAGGGGCGACCGCTCAAGGAGCTGGCGCGCGAGGCGCTCTGGAGGACGGTGCAGGGTCAGCCGTCGGCGGCGGGCTTCCCCGGCGGGGAGACGATGGCCGCGATGCAGGCGCGCGCGGTCGCGGCCTGCCGGCGGCTCGACGCCATCGTCGAGTCCGAGCACGGCGCCGGGGCGGTATGGGTGGCGGTGAGCCACGGCGACGTCATCAAGTCGGTGCTGGCCGACGCCCTCGGCACCCACCTCGACCACTTCCAGCGCATCCACGTCGACCCCGCCTCGATCTCGGTGGTCCGCTACACCGCGACGCGACCCTACGTCCTCGGGATGAACACCCACGACGGCGACCTGGGCTGGCTGGCCTCGCCGGCCCGAGCTCGCCGCAGCCGCCGCAGGCCCACCGACGCCGCCGTCGGCGGCGGCGCCGGCCCCACCTGAGATATCCACAGGTTCTCGGGGTAGTCCAGTGCGTTTGCGTTGTCTGGAGCGGCTTTTCACCACGCAAACGCACCGGACTATCCCGATCGGCCCGGCTGGGTGGGCGGCATAGGGTGGGCGCATGCCCGTCGTCCACCGGTTCGATCCGCCTGAGCGCTTCGTCGCGGGGACGGTCGGCGAGCCGGGGGCGCGCACGTTCTTCCTCCAGGCCCGGGCGGGGGCGCGGGTGGTGAGCGTGGCGCTGGAGAAGCAGCAGGTCGCGGCCCTCGCCGAGCGGATGGACGAGCTCCTCGACGAGCTCATGAACGACACGCGCGTACGGGCTGTCATCCCGGCGGTCGCGCCGCTGGCCTCCGAGGACGGCGCGCCGCTGGACCAGCCGATCGAGGAGGAGTTCCGCGCCGGGACGATGACCCTCTCGTGGGACCCCGACGACGAGCGGATCGTGGTGGAGGTCTTCCCCTACACCGAGGCGGCCGTCGTCGACCCGGCCCAGGTGGGGGAGGAGCTCGAGGAGCCCGAGCCCGAGGAGGTCTTCCTGGTCCGGCTCCCCGCCTCGTCGGCGCGCGCGTTCGTGAAGCGTGCCGAGCTGGTGATCGGGGCCGGGAGGCCGAGCTGTCCGTTCTGCGGCCAGCCGATCGACCCCGAGGGTCATCTGTGTGTGCGGGCCAACGGCTTCCGCCGCCGGTCTGCCTGACCCCACTGAGGCCGTGACCCAGCCCGCCACGCAGCCCGATCCGGTCCTCCTGACCGGCGAGCTCACGCTGCACGGCCGGATCATGCCGGCGTCGAACGCGACCTTCCTGGGAGAGATCGAGGGCACGCGCGTGGTCTACAAGCCCGAGGCGGGCGAACGGCCGCTCTGGGACTTCCCGCACGGCACGCTCGCCCGCCGGGAGCGGGCGTCGTACCTCCTCTCGGAGGCGCTCGACTGGGACGTCGTGCCGCTGACGTTCCTGCGCGACGGTCCGCACGGGCCTGGCATGGTCCAGGTCTGGCAGGACACCGACGAGGCGCAGACGGCGGTCGACATCGTGCGCGCCGGGCGCCTGCCCGACGGTTGGCGGCACGTCTTCGACGGCCTCGACGACCACGACCACGAGGTCTCGCTGATCCACGAGGACACGCCCGCCCTCAGGCGGATGGCGGTCTTCGACGTCCTCGTCAACAACGCCGACCGCAAGGGCGGGCACGTGCTGGCGATGCCCGGCGGGCACCGGTACGGCGTCGACCACGGGGTCACCTTCCACGCCGACGACAAGCTGCGCACGGTGCTGTGGGGATGGTGCGGCGAGGCGCTCACCGACGACGAGCTCGAGGGTGTGCGGCGGGTGGCCTCCGCCCTGGACGGACCGCTCGGGGCCGACCTCGCCGACCTGCTCGAGGCGTTCGAGATCGAGTCGTGTCGCCGTCGATGCCGCCGGCTGCTGCGCGAGGGGACGCTTCCGCTCCCCTCCGGTGGATGGCCGTCGATCCCCTGGCCCCCCTTCTGAGGCGCGTGGCCTCGTCTAGGCTTCGCGGCATGCGCACCTGGCCCGCCCCGCCGCTCCCGGCGCTGCCGCTGCCGGGCCCGGCCGTCCAGGTCTTCGACACCTCCGCCGCCGCCGTCGTCGTGACCCGCCCCGAGGGTCCCGCGCGCCTCTACGTCTGCGGCATCACCCCCTACGACGCCACCCACCTGGGCCACGCGGCGACGTACGTCGCCTTCGACCTGCTGCACCGGGCCTGGCGCAACGCGGGCCACGAGGTCGTCTACGTCCAGAACGTCACCGACGTGGACGACCCGCTGCTGGAGCGCGCCGACCGCGACGGCGTGGACTGGCGTGAGCTGGCGGAGCGCGAGACCGAGCTCTTCCGCCAGGACATGACCGCGCTGCGGGTGCTGCCGCCCGACCACTACGTCGGGGTCGTCGAGGCCATCCCGCTGGTGCTCGACGAGATCGAGAGGCTCGAGGAGGCCGGGGCGACCTACCGGCTCGACGGCGACGTCTACTACTCCGTCTCCGCCGACGCGGACTTCGGCGAGGTCTCCTCGATGCTCCGTGAGGAGATGTTGCACCTGTTCCCGCAGCGCGGCGGAGACCCCGACCGCGTGGGCAAGAAGGACCCGCTCGACGCCCTGCTCTGGCGCGCCGAGCGTCCGGGTGAGCCCGCCTGGGACTCGCCGCTCGGCCGGGGCCGGCCGGGCTGGCACATCGAGTGCAGCGCCATCGCGATGGCGTTCCTGGGGCCGGGCTTCGACGTCCAGGGAGGCGG
Source organism: uncultured Nocardioides sp. (assembly GCA_964591845.1). Classification (GTDB taxonomy): domain Bacteria; phylum Actinomycetota; class Actinomycetes; order Propionibacteriales; family Nocardioidaceae; genus Nocardioides. The sequence continues at coordinate 14 of CAZQCA010000218.1, read as the reverse complement.
CAGCGACCTGATCT
>CAZQCA010000217.1:0-5748 GCA_964591845.1 uncultured Nocardioides sp. | reverse complement strand
GATCGTGATGCTCACCGCCAAGGGCGACACCGTCGACGTGGTGGTGGGGCTCGAGTCCGGCGCCGACGACTACGTCGTCAAGCCGTTCAAGCCCAAGGAGCTGGTCGCCCGCATCCGGGCCCGCGTACGCCGGCTCAGCGAGCACTCCGCCGACATCCTCAAGATCGGCGACCTGATGATCGACGTCGCCGGCCACGCCGTGACCCGCGGCGACGAGCCGGTCAACCTCACCCCGCTCGAGTTCGACCTGCTGGTCTGCCTGGCGCGCAAGCCGTGGCAGGTCTTCACCCGCGAGGTCCTGCTCGAGCAGGTCTGGGGCTACCGTCACGCCGCCGACACCCGGCTCGTCAACGTCCACGTGCAGCGGCTGCGCTCCAAGGTCGAGCACGACCCCGAGCGGCCCGAGATCGTGGTGACGGTGCGCGGCGTCGGCTACAAGGCAGGGTCGTCCTAGGACGACCATGGCCGGCCCCGCCCTTCCCCAGGCCGTCGCCCCGTGGCTGACGTTCTGGCGCCGCTCGATCCAGGCTCGCGTCGTCGTGAGCACCGTCCTGCTGTCGGCCCTGGTCTTCACGGGCGTCGGCTGGCTTCTGCTCCAGCAGACCCGTGACGGCCTCTTGGAGCAGCGGCGCAAGGTGGTCGTGGCGGAGGCCAGCGCCGAGACCGACGCCGCGCGCCGTCAGCTGAGCGCGGTGTCGCCCACCAACGTCGACGCGGCCGGCCAGCGCAGCGAGCTGTTCAAGTCGGTCGAGGACCGCAGCCGGGTGCGCGGCTTCGACGTCGTCCTGGTGGGCCCGGCGGGAGAGGTGCAGGAGGGGGTCCTCGACCAGACCTACTCGACGTCGGGTCTGTCGCTGCAGGAGAGCCTGCCGTCGGCGATGCTCCAGCACTTCGAGACCTCCCCCAAGACCGCCTGGTCCTACACCACGATCAGCCGCGCGGGTCAGCCCGACGTGCCGGGCATCGTCGTGGGGTCGCGCATCAAGCTGCCGGCCGACGACGACCCGTCCACGCTCTACTTCCTCTTCCCGCTCGACGACGAGCAGCAGACGCTGGCCCTGGTGACGCGCGCGATGCTCACCGCGGGTGGGCTGCTGCTGGTGCTCGTGGCCGTCCTCACGTGGCTGGTGACCCGCCAGGTGGTGACCCCGGTGCGGATGGCCCGCCGGGTCGCCGAGCGACTGGCCGCAGGCCAGCTGCAGGAGCGGCTGCGGGTGCGGGGCGAGGACGACCTCGCGCGGCTGGCGACCTCCTTCAACCAGATGGCGTCCAACCTGCAGCGGCAGATCCGGCTGCTGGAGGAGCTGAGCCGGGTGCAGCGCCGGTTCGTCTCGGACGTCTCCCACGAGCTGCGCACGCCGCTCACCACGGTGCGGATGGCCAGCGACCTGCTCCACGACGCGCGTCAGGACTTCGACCCGGCCACCGCGCGCGCGGCCGAGCTGCTCCAGACCGAGCTCGACCGGTTCGAGGGTCTGCTGGCCGACCTGCTCGAGATCAGCCGCTTCGACGCCGGTGCCGCGGCCCTGGAGACCGAGGACGTCGACCTCGCCGACGTCGCTCGGCGGGTGGCCGCCGCCAGCCGGATGCTCGCCGAGCAGCGTCACACGCGGATCCTCATCGAGGCGCCCGAGGAGCCGTGCCTCGCCGAGGCCGACGTACGCCGGGTGGAGCGCATCGTCCGCAACCTGGTGACGAACGCGATCGACCACGCGGAGTCGCGCGACATCGTGGTCCGGGTGGCGCGGGACGACCAGGCCGCGGCGATCGCGGTCCGCGACTACGGCGTCGGGCTCGCGCCGGGTGAGAGCGCGATGGTCTTCAACCGCTTCTGGCGGGCCGATCCCGCCCGCGCGCGCACCAGCGGCGGCACCGGCCTCGGCCTGTCGATCGCCATGGAGGACGCGCACCTCCACGGAGGCTGGCTGCAGGCGTGGGGGACCCCCGGGGGTGGCAGCCAGTTCCGGCTGACCCTGCCCCGGCGCGCCGGCGAGGAGCTGCGACACAGCCCCCTGCCGCTGGTGCCCGAGGACTCCGAGGTGACCGTGTGAGGGCCTCACTCGGCCGGCGCGCGCCCTGGCTGGTGGCGGCGCTGCTCCTGACCGGCTGCATGTCGCTGCCGACCTCCGGCCCGGTGACCGAGGTCGAGGCGCCCGAGGCGCCGCAGTCCGACGTCCCGGCCGACATCGTCGTCCGGCCTCCGCAGCCGGGCGAGTCGGCCCGCGACATCGTCGTGCACTTCCTGGAGGCGATGGAGGCCTCCCCGATCTCGACGACGGTGGCTCGTCAGTTCCTGTCGGAGGAGGCCGCGGCGGCCTGGGACCCCGAGCTGGGGACGATCGTCTACTCCGCCAAGTCGGCGCCGTCCGGCAGCTCGGTCGTGAGCGTCACGCTCGACGGCGCCGCCCGGCTCGACGAGAACGGCCGCTGGCGCGGACCCCTCTCCGACCCGACGCTGCTGTTCCCGGTCGCCCGGGAGGACGGCGAGTGGCGGATCTCCCAGGCCCCCAACGCGCTGATCGTCCGCGACACCTGGTTCGCCCAGCGCTTCACCCAGGTGTCGGTCTACTACTTCGACCCGTCGGGTCAGTTCCTCGTGCCGGAGCCGGTCTACCTCCCGACCGGCGACCAGCTCGCGACGTCGCTCGTCACCGACCTGATCGCGGGGACCGGTCCCGACCTGCGCGACGTGGAGCGGAGCTTCTTCCCCGCCTCGGCGACCGTGCAGCCCGTCACCGTGGACAACCAGGGCCGGGCCGAGGTCGCGCTCCGCGGCGACCCCGCCCAGCTGACGCCGCGTGCGGCCGAGCTGCTGGTGGCCCAGCTCACCTGGACGCTGCGGCAGATCCCGCAGATCCAGTTCGTCGACGTCACCGTGGGCGACCAGCGGCTCCCGGCGTCCGACACGACGTCGGGGGAGATCCCCGTCATCCAGGGCTCCCAGTTCAACCCCACGGGTGTCTACGCCCCGGCCGAGCCGTTCGCCCTGCGCGAGGGGCTGCTGGTGACGGGGCCGCTCCAGGAGCCCACGCCGGTGGCGGGGCCGTTCGGCCGGCTCGACCTCGGCGTGCGCTCGATCGCCGTCGACCCGCGCTCCGAACGGGTGGCCGGCGTCACTCTCGGCGGCGACCGACTGCTGGTCGCGGCCCTGGAGGGGCCTGCGGACGGGCGGGTCCAAGAGGTCGTCCGGGGCGCGACCGACCTGCTCCAGCCCGGATGGGACCTCGCCGGCCGGCTGTGGCTGGTCGACCGCCGGGCCCAGGGGGCGCTGGTCTCCGTGGTCATCGGTGGCCAGGTGAGCGAGGTGCCGATCCGCGGGATCACCGGCGCCCAGGTGACCACGTTCGCGGTGTCGCGGGACGGCAGTCGCCTCGTGGCCGTGGTGCGCACCCGGGCTCGCGACGTGATCCTGCAGAGCCGGATCCGGGTGACGGACCGGGGGCTGAGCGGGACCGTCGCCCGCCAGATCTCCTTCGACGAGCAGACGGCCACCCGGGTGCGGGACCTGTCGTGGAGCTCGCCTACGTCGCTGCTGGTCCTGTCGCCGCTGAGCCCCGGCATCAACGAGGTGCGCACGCTCTCCGTCGACGGCTCGCCCGCCAGCGGGCTCCCGTCCGGCACCACCTTAAGCGGCAACCAGCAGTGGCTGGCGGGGTCGCCCGTCGAGGGGGAGACCTGGTACGCCGTGTCCGTGAGGCCCCCGAGCGTCCTCGACGCGTCCCTCACCCAGTACGTCGCCTCCCTCGACGGCGTCGACCTGCGCACCCTGACCTACGCCGGCTGAGAGCGCTCGCAGCCGAGTCGCGCGGGCCACTCTCCCTCCACGGGGACGCGCGGACGCGGCTCGTCCACAGCCCCCCGGAGCCCGTCCGTCGCCGGGGATGCCCCTCGTGCTGGGCTCGGTCCGTGACCACCCTGCGCGACGCCGCGCGCGACCTGCTCCTCGGAGGGTCCTGCTGCGCCTGCGGCCGCCCGGGGCGCGTCCTGTGCCCATCCTGCCGGTCCGCGCTCCCGGAGGGCGGACGGCCCGCCTGGCCGACGCCGGTGCCCCCGGGGCTCGCGACGCCCTGGGCGGCCGGCGACTACGCCGACGCGCTCCGGTCGATCGTGCTCGCCCACAAGGAGCGCGGGATGCTCGCCCTCACGCCGGTGCTCGGCCGGCTGCTCGCCGGTGTCGTCGGAGTCGCCGTCCGGCTCGAGCTCCCCGTGCTGCTGGTGCCCGTGCCCTCCCGTGCGGCCGCCGTACGCGCCCGCGGCCGCGACCCCACGCGGGCGCTGGTCCTCGAGGCGGCGGCGCGGTTGCGCCGCGCCGGCCTGGAGTCCGCCTGCGTCGAGCTGCTGCGGCTGCGCGCAGGCGTGGTCGACCAGGCGGGTCTCGACGCCCGCCGGCGCGCGGACAACCTCGACCGCTCGATGTGGGTGCCCCCCGCCGGGCTGCGGCGCGCGGCCCGGGGCGCCGCGCGGGGGTCCTCGCCCGTCCGAGTGGTGGTGTGCGACGACGTCCTCACCACCGGTGCGACCGCGCGCGAGGCGCAGCGAGCGCTCGAGGCGGTCGGTCTCCGGGTCGCCGCGGTGGCGACCGTCGCCGCCACCCGCAGGCGCACTCCGTCGACGATGCCGCGGCCCGCCGGGTCCGGCGTCCGCTGATCCGGGGTTCCCTTTCGTGGTCGGGGTCCAACGACTAGCGTCGGGGTATGAGGTAGGTGCCGCGGCCGTCGGCTCGTCCCGGTGTTGAGACTGAGGAGGTTCACATGGAAGTGGTGGTCAAGAGTCGGCACATCGAGGTGTCCGACCGGTTCCGCAGTCACGTCGCCGAGAAGCTGTCCAGGCTCGAGAAGCACGACCACCACATCATGCGCGTCGACGTCGAGGTCGAGCAGGAGCGCAACCCGAGGCAGGCCGACCGCGCCGTGCGGGTCGAGCTGACCGCCGTGTCGCGGGGGCCGGTGATCCGTGCCGAGGCCAAGGCGGCCGACAAGATGGCTGCCCTCGACATGGCTCTCGACAAGATCACGTCACAGATGCGCCGCGCCGCCGACCGCCGGGTCCGGGGTCGTCAGCAGCGGGTGCCGGTGGGCCAGGCGGTCGGTCTCGGCCTCGACGCCGAGCCCGAGTCCGAGCTCGACGACGAGTTCGAGCGCCAGGTCGGGCCGATCACCGTCACCGGCGACGGTCCGCTGGTCGTCCGCGAGAAGACCCACCACGCGGGTCCGATGACGCTCGACCAGGCGCTCTACGAGATGGAGCTGGTGGGCCACGACTTCTACCTGTTCGTCGACAAGGAGAGCGAGCGGCCCTCGGTCGTCTATCGCCGGCGGGCCTACGACTACGGCGTCATCTCACTGGACGTGCAGCCCGAGCGTTGACACGCGTCGGGCAGGGCCGTCTGCCATGATTCCCTCGTGAGTCAAGCAACTGGGCAGGGCGGCAGCGCCGAGCCGGAGCCGATCCGCGTGCTGGTGGTCGACGACCAGGAGCTCTTCCGGCGAGGCATCACGATGCTGCTCGCCGCCGAGGACGGCATCGAGGTCGTCGGCGAGGCCGGTGACGGGGTCGAGGGCACACAGCTGGCCGTGAGCACGATGCCCGACGTGGTGCTGCTCGACGTGCGCATGCCCAAGCGCACCGGCATCGAGGCCTGCACCCAGATCAAGGAGGCCGTGCCCTCCGCCAAGATCATCATGCTCACCGTGTCCGACGAGGAGGCCGACCTCTACGAGGCGGTCAAGAGCGGCGCCTCGGGCTACC
>CAZQCA010000216.1:0-5768 GCA_964591845.1 uncultured Nocardioides sp. | reverse complement strand
CGATCACGTCGCCGCGCGGGGTGAAGACGTAGACCTCGGCCCGGTTGATCTCGAAGCGCAGCGACTCGAGGAACTCGCCGGGGTCCTCGACCTCGCTCTGCCAGTCGAGCAGCTGGCGGACCCACGTCATGTCGTCGAGGTCGCCGTGCCGCTCGGTGTCGAGGCCGGCCCGGCCCGCCTCCTTGTACTTCCAGTGGGCCGCGACGCCGTACTCCGCGCGACGGTGCATGCCGTGGGTGCGGATCTGGAGCTCCACCGGCTTGCCCTGCGGCCCGATGACCGTGGTGTGGAGCGACTGGTACATGTTGAACTTCGGCATCGCGACGTAGTCCTTGAACCGTCCGAGGACCGGGTTCCAGCGCGCGTGCAGGATGCCGAGGACGGCGTAGCAGTCCTTGTCCTCCTCGACCAGGATGCGGATGCCGACCAGGTCGTGGATGTCGGAGAACTCGCGGCCCCCGACGATCATCTTCTGGTAGATCGAGTAGTAGTGCTTGGGCCGGCCGGTGACCGACGCCTTGATCTTGGCCTCCCGCAGGTCGGCCTCGACCTGGGCGGTCACCTGGGCGAGGAACTGGTCGCGCGACGGCGCCCGCTCGGCCACCAGCCGCACGATCTCGTCGTAGATCTTGGGGTGGAGGGTCGCGAACGCGAGGTCCTCGAGCTCCCACTTGATGGTGTTCATGCCGAGCCGGTGGGCCAGCGGCGCGTAGATGTCGAGCGTCTCTCGTGCCTTGCGCTCCTGGGTCTCGCGCTTGACGTAGCGCAGGGTGCGCATGTTGTGGAGCCGGTCGGCGAGCTTGATCAGCAGCACGCGGATGTCGCGCGACATCGCGACGATCATCTTGCGGATCGTCTCCGCCGCGGCGGTGTCGCCGTACTGCACCTTGTCGAGCTTGGTCACGCCGTCGACGAGAGCGGCGACCTCGTCGCCGAAGTCGACCGTCAGCTCCTCGAGCGTGTAGGCGGTGTCCTCGACGGTGTCGTGCAGCAGCGCCGCCACCAGCGTCGGCTCGGTCATGCCGATGTCGGCGAGGATCGTCGTCACCGCGAGCGGGTGGGTGATGTAGGGGTCACCGCTCTTGCGCATCTGCCCCCGGTGGAAGCGCTCGGCGGTCGTGTAGGCGCGCTCGAGCAGCGCGAGGTCGGCCTTGGGGTGGTTGGCGCGGACCGCGTTGAACAGCGGGTCGAGCACCGGGTTGCGGTCCTGTTGACGGGTGCCGATGCGGGCGATGCGGGCGCGCATGCCGCGCGGGGTGAGGACCGGCTCGGAGACGCGCTGACGCGTCGTCTCGACGACCGGCTCCTCACTCATCGGCCACATCCATTGACCCAGTCTAGTGGGCCGGAGCCGCTCCTCAGACGGTGGCGAGCACCGTGAGGGGAAGGCCGCCGACGGCGTCGCGGCCGGGCAGCGCGCCGAGCTCCATCAGCACCGAGACGGCGTGGGTGGTGCCGCCGCACCTGTCCACGAGCTGGCGGGTCGCGGCGACGGTCCCGCCGGTGGCGAGCACGTCGTCGACGAGCAGCACCCTCTCGCCGGACGAGATGGCGTCCTGGTGGATCTCGAGGGTGGCCTGGCCGTACTCGAGGTCGTAGGACACGGCGTACGTCGCCCGCGGGAGCTTGCCGGCCTTGCGGACCGGGACGAAGCCGACGCCGAGGGCCAGCGCCACCGGCGCACCGAGGATGAAGCCGCGCGACTCCATGCCGACCACCTTGTCGACGACCACGGAGTCGCCGTCGCGCCCCGCGGAGGCCAGGGCGTCGATCACGGCCGTGAACGCGCTGTGGTCGGCCAGGACCGGGCTGATGTCCTTGAACAGGATCCCGGGCTCGGGGAAGTCGGGCACGTCGACGACCAGGCGGGTCATCGCGTCGACCGCGGCCGCCAGGTCGGCGGTCACTTCTTGCCCCGCTTGGCGCGCGACTCGCGGGCGGGCTGGGACCGCCCGGCCGACCCGCTGCGGCGCACCTCGCTGCGCGGGGTCGGGGTGACCCGGCCCTTGCCCATCGCCGGCTCGTTGCGCTCCGGCCGCGGGGTGTCGGGCAGGTCGTCGTCGGCGACGTCCACGTCGGCGAGCGGCGCGCCGCGGCCCGCGCTCGGCTCGTCGTAGATCGGCATGTCGTCGGCGAACGCCGGCACCGAGGCGTAGGGGTCGGCCTCGCGCCGCTGCCGCGCCTTGGCCCGGCGGTCGGACTCCTTGATCGGCTTCTCGCGCGACTTGAGGTGGGCCAGGAGCGGCGTCGCGATGAAGATCGACGAGTAGGTGCCCGCGGCCATGCCGACGAAGAGCGCCAGTGCGAGGTCCTTCAGCGACCCGGAGCCCAGCTGGGTGACGCTCACGTAGAGGATCGCGCCCACCGGCAGCAGCGCCACGATGGAGGTGTTGATCGAGCGCACCAGCGTCTGGTTGACGGCGAGGTTGGCCGCACCGGCGTAGGTCATGTGGGTCCTGCGGAGGTTCTTGGTGTTCTCCCGCACCTTGTCGAAGACGACCACTGTGTCGTAGAGGGAGAAGCCGAGGATCGTCAGCAGACCGGTGACGGTCGCCGGGGTGACCTCGAACCCGGTCCAGGAGTAGACCCCCGCGGTGATGATGAGGTCGTGCGCCAGGGCGACCAAGGCGGCCACCGACATCTTCCACTCGCGGAAGTAGAGCGCGATGAAGATCGACACGAACACCAGGAAGAACGTGAGGCCGATCAGCGACCGCTTGGCGACCGTCTCTCCCCAGCTCGGACCGACCTCGGAGCGGCTGACGTCGGAAGCCTCCTGGAGGTCGAAGGCCTCACGGATCGCCTCGGCGACCTGGTCGCCCTCGGCCGACGTGAGGGGCTGGGTCTGGACCTGGATGGCCTTGTCGCCCGATGTGGAGGAGATCGGCTGGGCGGCGTTCTCGATACCGGTCTCGGCCACCACGTCGCGGAGCCGGTCGGCGTTGGCCTGGGTGACCTGCTCGCTGGGCAGGGAGACCTTGAACTGGGCGCCGCCGACGAACTCGATGCCGAGGTCGAGCGGCCGGACCTGGAGGCCGACCGCGGCGACGATCACGATCAGGCCCGAGATGGCGTACCACAGCCACTTGCGGCCGACGAAGTCGATCGACCGCTCACCGCTGTAGAGCTGGCCGCCCCACTGGGAGAATCTGCTCATCAGGCCCTCCCTCCTTGGGGGAGCTGTTGGATGCCGAGGTTGCTGGCGTCGAGCCCGGACATCCGGTGGCCCTTGTGGAAGAACGGGAACCGGGCCAGCCACGACACCATCGGGTGGGTGAACCAGAAGAAGACCACGAGGTCGATCAGGGTCGACAGGCCCAGCGCGAACGCGAAGCCCTTGACCACGCCCGTGGCGGCGACGTAGAGCACGACGGCCGCGAGCAGCGACACCGCGTCGGCCGCCAGACAGGTGTTCCGGGCGCGCTTCCAGCCGGCCTCGACGGCGACCCGCATCGACTTGCCGTCGCGCATCTCGTCACGGATCCGCTCGAAGTAGACGATGAAGGAGTCGGCGGTGATGCCGACGGCCACGATCAGACCCGCGATGCCGGGCATGGTCAGCGTGAAGCCTGCGGTCTTGCTCAGCAGCAGCACCATCGCGTAGGTCAGCGCCGCGGCGACCACCAGCGAGGCGATCACCACGGTCCCAAGGCCCCGGTAGTAGAGCAGGCAGTAGAGCATCACGAGGAACAGGCCGATCAGGCCGGCAGTGATGCCCGCCGACAGCTGGTCGCCGGCGAGCGTCGGCCCGACCGTGTCGAAGCTGGGCTCGTCGAAGGCCACCGGAAGCGCACCGAACTTGAGGCTGGTGGCGAGGTCCTGTGCCTCGGTCTGGCTGAAGTTGCCGCGGATCTCGGCCTGGCCGTTCGTGATCAGGCCGTCCATCGTCGGGCTCGAGATCACCTGGCCGTCCAGCACGATCGCGAACAGCCGCTCGGTGCCGACCAGCGCCCGGGAGATGTCGGCGAAGGTCTTGGTGGCCTCCTTGTCGAAGTCGAGCTGGACGACCCAGTCGAGGCTCTGCTGGCTGGGGGTGCCGGCGTCGGCGCCGTCGAGCTGGGTGCCCTCGATCATCGCCTTCGACAGGAGGAACTTGTTGCCGAACTCGTCGCAGGTGATCAGCGGCTTGGCCGGGTCGTCCTTGACCTCAGGGGGTACGCCGTCGGCCGGGCACGTGAACTTCTCGAACCGCTGCACCCAGTCGGCGCCCGGGCTGAGCGCCCAGGCCAGCGGGTCGTCGACGGACGCCGTACCGGTGTCGGCAGGAGGCGTCGACGCGCTGGACGACTCCGACGGCTGGGCCGAGGGGTCGTCCGACGGCTGCGCGGAGGACTCGCCCGACGGCTGGGCGCTCGAGGACTCCGCGGCGTACGGGCCCCGGCCGGCCGGGGTCGCCGTCGATCCGGCCGACGGCGAGTCGGACGCCGAGCCGGAGGGCTTGCCGGAGGCGCCCCCGGACGGGTTGCCGGACGCGGTCGCCGACGAGGAGGGGAGCAGGACGCCGGCACCCGTGCCCGGCGACGCCGAGGCGCTCGGGGAGGCACCCGCGGTGGTGCCGACGGCCGACTGCGCCACGACCCGGAAGCGCAGCTGCGCCTGGCGGGAGACGATCTCGACCAGGTCGGCGCGTGACTTGCCGGGGATCTCGACGATGACGTACTTGTTGTCGGAGGTCGTGACCTCGGTCTCGGACACGCCGCGGGCGTTGACGCGGGCGTCGATGATGTCGGCGGCCTGGGTGAGGCTCTCGGGCGTCACGTCGCCCTGCGCCGTCAGCTGGATGCGGGTGCCGCCGCGCAGGTCGAGCCCGAGGTCGGGCTTCCACGTGCCGGCGAGCGCCACCAGTCCGAAGGCCACGGCCAGCCCGAGGAAGAACATCGCCAGGGTGCGACCCGGGCGGTATCTGTTCGCGGCCACTGCTCAGCTCTCCTGCGTGGTGTCGTCGTGGGTGTCGGTGCGCGGCTGGTCGTCCGTCGCCTCGGCGGTGCCGTCGTCGGAGCGGCCGCCGACGACGGTGGACACCGCGCCCCGGGCCACCGAGACCACGACCCCGGGGGCCAGCTCGAGGTCGAGTCGGTCGTCGTCGAGCGTGCGCACCGTGCCGAAGAAGCCGGAGGTGAGCATCACCCGGTCGCCCGGCTGCAGGGAGCCCTGCAGCTCGGCCTGCATCCGGTTGCGCCGCGTGGCCGGCCGGATCATCAGGAGATAGATGAGCGCCAGGACAGCCAGCAGCGGCAAGAGCTGGGCGAGCTCCTTCACGCGAGACACAACCTCTCAGCAGCGTGGGGACGGATCGGTCGGGCGGGCACGGGTGCACCGGCCCCGGCTCGACCAACGGTGAAGTGTAGCCGTGGGTTCCTCCGGGGGCCGATTCACGGGCGCCCGGCTCGTCGCCTCGCGCCTCGACCCTCGGGCCAGCTCACTCGTCGACCTCACTCGTCGAACAGCGTCACGTCGGCGACCTGGGCCGACGCGGGCACGGTCAGCCCGAGGTGCTGCCAGGCCGCCGGGGTGGCGACCCGGCCGCGCGGGGTGCGGGCCAGGAAGCCGTTGCGGACGAGGAACGGCTCCGCGACCTCCTCGACGGTCTCGCGCTCCTCGCCGACGGCGACGGCGAGGGTGGAGATGCCGACCGGCCCCCCTCCGAAGCGGCGGCACAGGACGTCGATCACGGCGCGGTCGAGCCGGTCCAGGCCCAGCTCGTCGACCTCGTAGAGCTCCAGAGCCGCCTGGGCGACGGGCAGCGAGACCACGCCGTCGGCCCGCAC
>CAZQCA010000215.1:0-5787 GCA_964591845.1 uncultured Nocardioides sp. | reverse complement strand
TGGGATACCCTGAGCGCGCTTCTCGCGCGAGTGGCGGAATAGGCAGACGCGCACGGTTCAGGTCCGTGTGTCCGAAAGGACGTGGGGGTTCAACTCCCCCCTCGCGCACGTGTGACAGGCCCCGGGAGACCGGGGCCTTCTGCGTGTCGGGGCAGTCGTGGACGTGGCGGCCGGCGGCCCGCATGCCGGCGACCAACTGCCGCGGTGCTGCGGTCTCTTTGCACGTGGAGTACCGCTTGCACACAAGCCAAAGCGCCGCGGCAGTTGGCGACCGGGGGGCGGGGGGCCGCGGGGGCTGAGCGAGCCCCGGCGCTTCCGCGCGGCTGCCGGCCGTGTCAGGGTGACGCCCATGGTGCGGTGGGCGGTCCGAGCGGTCGTCGGGATGCTGGTGGTCGGAGCGGCCTGCTGGGCGCCGTGGTCGGCGTACGCCGACGACGCGAGCGAGGCCGCGGCGGCCGAGGCGCAGCTGGCCGAGACGTTCGCGCCGGTGCTCCAGCTGGTCACCCAGGCGGAGGCCTGCGGACCGGGCGAGCCGTATCTGCCGAGCGACGTCGACGTCATGTTCGACAACCCGACCATCGCCCTGCGCGGGCCGTGGGTGCCGCAGCACGACCTGGCCACGATCGCGCCGTCCGCCGACGTCCTCAGCCGCGGCCTGCCCGGCTATGCGCTGGACCTCCCGGGCGACCCGCTCAACCCCGGCTGCGACTACGAGAAGTGGGCCGACGGCCAGTGGAAGGGCAGCGAGCCGACCATCTACGCCCACGTCGCCACCCAGTCGGGCGTCGACGACCGGATCGCGCTGCAGTACTACTTCTTCTACGCGTTCAACGACTACAACAACAAGCACGAGACCGACTGGGAGCGGATCCAGCTCGAGTTCGCCGCCCCCGATGCCGCGACGGCGCTGGCGGAGGGACTCGAGCCCGAGCTCGCCGTCTACTCCCAGCACTACGGCTCGGAGAAGGCCGCGTGGGGCGACGACAAGCTGGAGCTCGAGGACGACACCCACCCCGTCGTCTTCGTGTCCGCGGGGTCGCACGCCAACCAGTTCTCCGCCGGCGTCTTCATGGGCAACTCCGCGGTCACCGGCTTCGGCTGCGACACGACGGTCGGCGACCACGACGACATCCGTCCGGTGGTCAAGACGATCCCGTCCGACGCCGAGGCCGCGCGGACGGCGTACCCGTGGATCGCCTACGAGGGCCACTGGGGCGAGGTCGGGCCCAAGCGCTTCTACGAAGGACCGACCGGCCCCAACCGCAAGTCGGGGTGGACCAAGCCGTTCTCGTGGTCGGGCAGCGCGCGCAGCACCAGCATCGAAGTGCCGGGGGCCGGGCTGACCGGCAGCCGGACCGCGCAGGTCTACTGCGACGCCGTCGGCGCCGGCTCCGACGCGTTCCGGTCGTTCGTGAGCAAGCCCGGCACCACGCTGGTGGTCCTCGGAGTGGCGCTGGCCGCGCTGGTCTGGCTGCTGCGCCGCACCGACCTCGACTCCGAGCCGCTCCCGCTGCGCCAGCGACGCCACAGCGGCGAGGTGGTCGCGGCCTCGCTCGGCATGCTGCGCCGCCATCGGCTGCTCTTCGTGCTCACGTCGCTGCCGATGGGGCTGCTGCTCGTCCTGGCCGCCGTCCTCCAGACGGCGACGCTGACCAGCGACCTCCCCGGATGGGTCGGCGTCCCGGTGTCGGTGCTCGCGATCGTGGTGCTCTTCGTGGCGGGTGGAGGCATGACCTACGCCGTGGCCCGGAGCGGTGAGGGCGAGGTCCCCGGGGTCCGGGAGCTGTACGCCGTCGCCACCCGCCGCATGCTGGCCGGGCTGCCCGCGATCCTCATGGCCGTGGTGTCGATCCTGCTGCTGACCGGCACGCTGGTGCTCGCGCCCCTGGCGCTGGTGCTGCTCGCGGCCTGGAACCTGCTCATCCCGGTGGTCGTCATCGAGTCGCGCGGTGGGTTCGGCGGGCTCCGGCGCAGCCTGTCGCTGGTGCGGCCGGTGATCCGCACGGTGGTGCCGGTGCTGCTGCTCAGCATCCTGCTCGCGACGACGCTGGGCGCGGTGCTGGCGGCCCTGCTCTTCGTCGTCGCACCGCTGCCCTTCGTGATCCTCAACGCGGTGCCGCCGCTCGTGCTGGCCCTGCTGTGGCCGCTGGTCTCGCTGATGGCCACCTACTGCTACTACGGTGCGCTGGCCGCCCAGGAGGACGAGGCCACCGCCGAGCCGGTGCCCGCCTGAGCACGTGGTGCGCGACGACCCCCCGAGAACCTACTGGTGTGTACGACGCGGGCCGGGCCGATCTACTGGTGCGTACGGCCGGCATATGCGCCGTACACACCAGTAGGTCCTACGCACCAGTAGATCCGGCACGGCGCCCGCAGCGCGCGCCCCCGCGCGCGGCCCGCGACGTCAGGCGGGATGCCCGGCGGCGTCGGTGCTCAAGGACTGCGGGTTGAACTTCACCTGCCAGACGGTCACCGAGTCGTCGGCGTACCGCACGAGGACCGCGCCGTCCTGCCAGATGGCGTTCTCGGCCCAGTGCGGGCCGGGCGGGTCGCCCTGGTTGAGGTGGACGTTGTGGACGCCGAGGCCGGAGGTGAACGGCTCGCCGAACAGGTAGATCCTGCTGGCGCTCGGCAGGATCGCCTCGAGGCGGTCCAGCGCGTTGTCGCCGTTGCTGCTCACCCAGGGGAACCAGCGGAACACGATCAGCCAGGGCCGCCACGGCAGCAGCCGCCGGTGCAGTCCCACCGGCACGACGAGACGCGACAGCGGCAGCCACCGCAGGACGACGCGGAGCCACCGGAAGTTCTGCAGCTGCGGGCTGCGCACATAGTCGAGTGCACCGGAGGTCGGCGACGACACGAGCGGGTGGAAGCCGTCGCCGAGCGCCGCGAGCTGGGGGAAGTCCGCGATCGTGAGCCCGTCGACGATGCGGAAGCTGACCCCGACGCTGCCCGGCGTGTCGACGTCCAGCGCCGAGTCGTAGCGTCCCGCCGGAGTGTCGATGCGCAGGTGGCCGTGGTACCAGTGCCCGAACTCGTCGGGGTCGTCCCGCTCGAACGACGCGAACGTGCCGATCGCGACGCCGTATCCGTGGTCGAGTGCCATGACCTGGAGGAGCCGGAGGCCCCGCCACGGATACGACGTCACCAGGGCGGGCGACCCTCAGCCCACGCCGGACACCGTGCAGTCGAACATCGGGATCTGCCACGCGCCGTTGCTGCCGCCGGCGATCTCGAGATCGAGGTCGGCGTCGAAGAACCCACCGTCGCCCGGAAGCACCGGCGGAATGCTGAGCCAGTAGAGGTTGCCGTCGGGGTTGGGTCCGGTGACGTCCCACTCGGTGTAGCCGGAGTGCAACGGGGAGGGGCCGCGCAGACGGGCCAGCCCGGTCCGCTGCGACTCGAGCGTGCCCGACCCGGTGGCGACCACGGTGACAGCGGAGGGCCGGTTGTTGCGGTTGAGCACACCGGAGACGGTGCGCTGCGTGAAGGGCTCACCCAGGCTTCCCGTGCAGGTGAAGAGGCGGGGCGAGGCGGGATGGGCCAGCCGGTCGGGGCCGCCGCTCACGGTGCAGTCGAACATCAGGATCTGCAGGGCGCCGGAGGCACCCCCGGCGTACTCGAGGTCGAGGTCGGCGTCGAAGAACCCACCGTGACCCGGCAGCACCGGCGGAATGCTGAGCCGGAGGAGGTTGCCGTCGGGGTTGGGTCCGGTGACGTCCCACTCGGTGTAGCCGGCGTGCCACGGGGAGGATCCGAGGAGGGTGGCGAGCCGAGGCCGGTGCGAGAGCTGCGCGCCGCCCAGCGTGCGGGTGACCACGACCTCATAGGGCCGCGCCGTCGACGTGACCAGGCCGGTGACGGTGACCTGCGTGGAGACCTCACCCGCACTGCCGCTGCAGGCGAAGGCGCGCGGGTCGGCGGGCAGCGCCGAGGCGGCCGACGGCACCAGCCACCCGACGGCGAGCGCCAGCAGGAGGCTCGCCACGAGCGACGGGACGCGGAGGGCACGGAGACGAGCGGGACACATCGGGGGACTCCTTCCTGCCGGATCCGCGGGCCGGACCCAGCTACTACGCAGCGTAGGAGGACTCGGCTCAAGCGCGCCTCAAGGCAGTGACAACCTCTGCTGAGACCTCTCTCAGGAAGGCGCCCGGGGGTCCTCGGGGCCGCGAGCGCCGTAGCCTGGCTCGCATGCCTGCTCGTCGCTGGTCCCGTGTCTCGACCCTCGTCGCCGTCGCGGCGGTCGCCCTGGCAGGCCTCGCCGCTCAGCCGGCGTACGCCGCCGGCAGGGGCGCCAAGCACGTCCGGGTGCCGGCCGAGGGCAAGGCCGTCGACACCTCCAGCCCGGATCGCTGGGTCGGCAACGGCACGGCGTCCAGCTGCACGTCCCAGGCAGTCGTCCGCGCGGTGAAGCGCGGCGGGGTGATCCGCTTCCGCTGCGGGCCCGACCCGGTGACGATCGTGATGAAGCAGACGGCGAAGGTCGTCAACACGAGCAAGCGGGTCGTCCTCGACGGCGAGGGACTGGTGACGCTGAGCGGGGCCGGCAAGCGGCGGATCCTCTACCAGAACACCTGCGACCCCAGGCAGACGTGGACGACGTCGCACTGCGACAACCAGGCGACGCCGCGGCTGGTCGTGCAGCACCTGCGCCTGGTGCGCGGCAACTCGACCGGGCAGCGGTACGACGGGGGCGGGGGCGGCGCGATCTTCGTGCGAGGCGGCCGGCTCAAGATCGTCGACTCGACGTTCGTGCGCAACCGCTGCGAGCGCAAGGGGCCCGACCTGGGGGGCGCCGCCGTACGCGTGCTCGACCAGTTCCGCGACCGTCCGGTCTACGTCGTGGACAGTCGCTTCCGCCGCGGCGTCTGCAGCAACGGCGGGGCACTGTCGAGCATCGGGGTGTCCTGGGCGGTCTACAACAGCACCTTCACCGGCAACCGGGCGGTCGGGCACGGCGCCAACCCGGCCCGGCCCGGGACCAAGGGCGGTGGCTCCGGTGGCGCGATCTACAACGACGGCAACACGATGCGGCTCTTCGTCGCCGGGTCGACGATCACCGACAACCACGCCAACGAGGGTGGCGGCGCCATCTTCTACGTCTCCAACGACCGGTCGGGCACGCTCGCGATCACCTGGTCGACGCTGCGGCGCAACCCCAACGACGGCTTCCAGACGATCCCGGGGATCTTCTTCCTCGGCAAGAAGCGGACCGTGTCGCACTCCATCGTCAAGTGAGGGTGATCGCGCTCCTGAAACGGCAGAAGCGGCGTCCGGTACCCCACGAACCCGACGCCGCTGCCTTTATCAACTTGAGAAACGATAATTCAAACCCGGCGCACGCCCGTCGCCGACACGCTAACTTCTCACGATGTGGGCACCACACAACCCCGACGCCGTGGTCGCCCGCCGGTCCACCGACGCGACGAACTGCTCGCTGCCGCTTCTCGGATGCTGCTCCGGCGGGGATACACAGGCCTTCGCTACCAAGATGTGACCGAGGAGAGCGGCGTCGCCGTCGCCAGTCTCCGGCACTACTTCCCGACCCTCGCGGAGCTCCGCAAGGAGGCGCTGCGCCATCTGGTGCGCTCCGAGCTCGGGGACCTCGAGAGCCTGCTCGGTGACACCGACGACCCCTGGGAGCGGCTGCGCCGCTTCGCCGTCGGCGCGGTCTCCCTCGACGAGGCCGACGGGGGTGGGCGTGACGGCTGGCTGCTGTGGCTGGAGTACTGGCGGGCCGCGGCCCACGACGCGGAGCTGGCCAAGGACCGGATCGCCGTCGAC
>CAZQCA010000214.1:0-5794 GCA_964591845.1 uncultured Nocardioides sp. | reverse complement strand
AGACCGGTCGCCTGGCCCGCCAGGCCGCCGGTTCCGTCGCCGTGTACCTCGACGACGAGACCATGCTCCTCAGCGCCACCACGGCCGGCAAGCACCCCAAGGAGCAGTTCGACTTCTTCCCGCTGACGGTCGACGTCGAGGAGCGCATGTACGCGCTCGGCCGCATCCCCGGCTCGTTCTTCCGTCGCGAGGGCCGTCCTTCCGAGGACGCCATCCTCACCTGCCGTCTCATCGACCGCCCGCTGCGCCCGACGTTCAAGAAGGGGCTGCGCAACGAGGTGCAGGTCGTCATCACCGTGATGGCGCTCGAGCCCGACCACCCCTACGACGTGCTCGCGATCAACGCCGCGTCGATGTCCACCCAGCTCTCCGGCCTGCCGTTCTCCGGCCCCGTCGGCGGCGTCAGGGTGGCCCTGATCGAGGGCCAGTGGGTGGCGTTCCCGCTGCACAGCCAGCTCGAGCACGCCGTCTTCGACATGGTCGTGGCCGGCCGGGTGACCGAGACCGGTGACGTGGCCATCATGATGGTCGAGGCCGAGGCGACCGAGACCACCTGGGACCTCGTCCAGTCCGGCGCGCAGGCGCCGACCGAGGAGATCGTCGCCGGCGGGCTCGAGGCCGCCAAGCCCTTCATCAAGCAGCTCTGCGAGGCTCAGGCCGAGCTGGCCAAGGTCGCCGCGAAGCCGGTGGCCGAGTTCCCGATCTTCCTCGACTACGAGGACGACGCCTACGACGCCGTCGCCGCCGTGGCCCAGGCCGACACCACGTCCGCACTGACGATCGTCGGCAAGCAGGAGCGCGAGGAGCGCCTCGACGAGATCAAGGCCTCGGTGCTCGAGCAGCTCGGCGAGCAGTTCGCCGGCCGCGAGAAGGAGATCGGTGCCGCCTACCGCTCGCTCACCAAGTCGTTGGTGCGCGAGCGGGTGCTGCGCGACAAGGTGCGCATCGACGGTCGCGGACTGGCCGACATCCGGCCGCTGCACGCCGAGGTCGGCGTGATCCCGCGGGTCCACGGCTCCTCGCTCTTCGAGCGTGGCGAGACGCAGATCCTGGGCGTGACCACGCTCAACATGCTCACGCTGGAGCAGAAGCTGGACACGCTGTCTCCGGAGAAGACGCGCCGCTACATGCACAAGTACGTCTTCCCGCCGTTCTCGACCGGCGAGACCGGCCGGGTGGGCTCGCCCAAGCGACGCGAGGTCGGCCACGGTGCGTTGGCGCGCCGCGCACTGCTGCCCGTCCTCCCGACCCGCGAGGAGTTCCCCTACGCGATCAGGCAGCTCTCCGAGGCGATGGGCTCCAACGGCTCGACGTCGATGGGCTCGGTCTGCGCCTCCACGATGTCCCTGCTGCAGGCCGGCGTGCCGTTGCGCGCCGCGGTCGCCGGCATCGCCATGGGCCTGATCTCGGGCGAGGTCGACGGCGCGACGCAGTACGTCGCCCTCACCGACATCCTCGGTGCCGAGGACGCGTTCGGCGACATGGACTTCAAGGTGGCCGGCACCAAGGAGTTCGTCACCGCGCTCCAGCTCGACACCAAGCTCGACGGCATCCCCGCCGAGGTCCTCGCCCAGGCGCTGACCCAGGCGCGCGACGCGCGGCTGGCGATCCTCGAGGTGATGAACGAGGCGATCGACGCGCCCGAGGAGATGAGCGTCCACGCGCCGCGGATCATCACCATCAAGATCCCCGTCGACAAGATCGGCGAGGTCATCGGCCCCAAGGGCAAGGTGATCAACCAGATCCAGGACGACACCGGCGCCCAGCTGACCATCGAGGACGACGGCACGATCTACATCGGCGCCACCAACGGCGAGGCCGCCGAGGCCGCGCGGTCGGCGGTCAACGCGATCGCCAACCCGACGATGCCCGAGGTCGGCGAGCGCTACCTCGGCACGGTCGTCAAGACGACCAACTTCGGCGCCTTCGTCTCGCTGCTGCCCGGCAAGGACGGCCTGCTGCACATCAGCAAGCTGCGCAGCCTGGCCGGCGGCAAGCGGGTCGAGGCGGTCGAGGACGTGCTCTCGGTCGGCCAGAAGATCCAGGTCCAGATCGCCGAGGTCGACGACCGCGGCAAGCTCTCCCTGGTGCCCGTGGTGGAGGAGGCCGAGGCGCCCGCCGAGGCCGACGACGCCGCGTCCGGCGACGAGGAGTGACGCGCGGCGTGAGCCGACGCGTCGAAGCGACGACCCGCCCGGGGGCCACCTCGGGCGGGTCGCCCGTCTCCCGGCCGTCCACGCGCACCCTGCACACCGAGCGGGGGCGTGACGGGCAGGTGACCGGACGCATCCGGCGTACGGTGCTGCCCAGCGGGTTGCGCATCGTCACCGAGGAGATGGCCGGCGCCCGGTCGGCCTCGATCGGGGTCTGGGTCGGGATCGGGTCCCGCGACGAGTCCCCGGTGCTCCACGGCTGCTCGCACTTCCTCGAGCATCTGCTTTTCAAGGGCACCGCCGAGCGGAGCGCGCTGGACATCTCGGTGTCGATGGACGCCGTCGGCGGGGAGCTCAACGCGTTCACCGCCAAGGAGTACACCGTCTTCCACGCGCGGGTCCTCGAGGAGGACCTGCCGCTCGCGGTCGACGTCCTGGGCGACATGGTGACCGGTTCGCTGCTCCTGCACGACGACGTCGAGGCGGAGCGTGAGGTGATCCTCGACGAGATCGCCATGCACGAGGACGACCCCGACGACGTGGTCCACGACCTGTTCGCCGCCCAGGCGTGGGGCGACTCGCCGCTGGGCCGGCGGATCGCCGGCACCATCGCGTCGATCACCGACCTGTCGCGGGAGCAGGTGGAGCGCTTCTACCGTCGGCACTACCGGCCCGACCAGATGGTGGTCTCGGTCGCGGGCGCGCTCGACCACGCCGCCGTCGTGGCCGCCGTACGCCGTGCCTTCGGGCGCGGCGGCTTCCTCGACGGGGTCGCCGCTCCCACGCAGGTGCGCGCGACCCCCCGCGCTCGCCGGGTGCGCAGCGGCGAGGTCTCGGCCCGTCGGCCGCTCGAGCAGGTCAACGTCGTGCTCGGCGTCAACGGCGTGACCCGCAGCGACGACCGCCGCTACGCACTGGGGGTCCTCAACGCCGCCCTCGGCGGCGGCACCTCCTCGCGGCTGTTCCAGGAGGTCCGGGAGCGGCGCGGCCTGGCCTACTCCGTCTACTCCTTCGCCCATCACTACCGCGACGCCGGCATCGTCGGAGTCTCGGTCGGCTGCCTGCCGGCCAAGCTCGACGCGGTGCTCGACACCGTCCGCTCCGAGCTCGAGCGGGTGGCCCGTGACGGGCTGCGGGAGGAAGAGGTGGCCTGGGGGCAGGGACAGCTCCGAGGCGGCCTGGTGCTGGGTCTCGAGGACCCGGGCTCGCGCATGTCGCGCCTCGGCAAGGCCGAGCTGGTCTACGGCGACGTACTGCCGCTCGACGAGGTCGTCGCCCGCATCGAGCGGGTCACCCCCGCCGACGTCCACGAGCTCGCGCGGACGCTGCTGACGCAGCCGCAGGTCCTGGCCGTCGTCGGTCCCGACAGCTGACGCCCGCCCTGACCGCGGCTCCTCGCCCGCGGCTGCGCCGCAGGGCCTCGACCGGCGGCTGCGCCGCCGACCGCACCAGTCGGGGGAGGGGGGCCACCCCCGGCGCGATGCATGGCGGCGGGCCGGTCAGGCGGCGAGTGCCACCCCGGCGCAGGCCGCGGCCCACAGGGCGCTGACCAGGGTGCCGATGATGAAGCGCTCCGCCGCGCCCGAGCTCTCCTGCACGCGCAGCTCGGGATAGCGCCCGAGCCCCTTCAGCGCCAGCAGCACGGCCAGCCCCGACGGCCACCCGCCCACCAGGCACACGAAGACGACCACCCGCTCCAGCGCGCCGATCCACGCGCCCCCACGCAGCACCTCACCCGCGCCGTCGAGGGAGCCGCCGTCCTCGCGAGCGGCGCCGCGCCCGTCGGCCAGCGCGAACGTCGTGGTGGCGACCGGGCTCCCGCCGAGCACGGCGAGGCCGCCGGCGACCACGAGGAGCAGAGCGGTGGTCTCGTCGCTGAGGGGATCGTCGTCCAGCAGCACCAGGAGGGCGGCGACTCCCAGGGCGGCGACGGCCGCGGCGGCCGGCACCGCCGGCCGGGGGAGCACCCATCCGGCGAAGGCGGCCAGCGCGCCGACCCCGAGCACCAGGATCGCGACGGAGGTCATCATGCGGGGCCCCCGCCGCGGGTGAGCAGCGTCTCGGCCAGAGCCGTCACCAGCTCCCGTCCGCGCACCCCTTCGGCGATGCCGGCGGCGCGGGCGCGCTGGCTGACGGCCGACTGGGTGATGCCCAGCTTGCGGGCCGCCTCTTCGTAGGTCACCTGACGGTCGAGCAGGTCGGCGACCTCCCATCCCTTCTCGGTACGCCGTCCGAGCACCGCCGCCCACAGCCACAGCGCGCTCTCCAGGTCGCGGCCGGACGCGCCCTCGCCGACCACCCGCACATGCCACGGCGTCGCCTTGGCGGCCGTCACCGCCTCACGCGCGCGGACGTAGGCGGGGCCGCGCCCGGCCCGCGCGTGAGCCGGGAGGGGCTGCTCGACGTCGCCGAGGCCCAGCCCGATGTTCCACTCCCCGGAGCGCAGGAGCGGCTCGAGAACGGGGGCGACCAGCCCGGGGTCGTCGAGCACCCCCTGGAACTCGTCGCCCGCCGTCCGCTCGAACGCACGCAGCAGCGGCACGCTCGCCAGGCTGGCCAGCGCCTCGGGCACGAGGTCGCGGCTGCGGCGGCTCGACCGCTGGTCGACGGTGAGGACCAGGACTGTCATGACCCCATATTAGGTCATGATCTGATCTCACCCAAGATAAGTTCTCAACCTGATATCACCGAACGGCCGATGAGCCCGATCACCGGGGGCGCCTTCTGCTCCACGACAGACACCTCGAAGCCGGCGGCGGTCAGCGCGGCCGAGGTGTCGCGGACGATCTTGGGGACCAGCTCGGGCCGGGCGTCGAAGAACAGATAGACCGAGCCGCCGGGCAGGAGCCGCTCGTGCAGCAGCGCCACCTCGGCGGAGCACTCGCGGACCCAGAAGAGGTTGACGTTGAAGGCGAAGACCTTGGTGAGTCGCTTGACCGGGACGCGCAGGGTCGCCAGGTCGATCTGGCGCACGGTGAGCCGCCCGGCGTCGACGTACTTCTGGTTGCGGCGGCGGGTGCGGTCGACCCCCGACTCCGAGCGGTCGATGGCGAAGAGGCGGCCGGTCTCCAGCCGCTCGCAGATGGCCTCGGCGCCGGCCCCGGGCCCGCAGCCGATCTCGAGGACCGAGTCGTCGGGCTGGACGTCCATCAGGTCGACCGCCCATCGGATCCGGGCCGGGATCTGCTGCCGTGACATGGCCCCAGCCTGCCACCACTCGGGCCGCGAGTCAGGCACCGCCACCGGCGGACCCCGGTGGCACTAGGTTGGGTCGCGTCGGCCGGACGGCCGACGGGAGGGAGCAGACGGTGTCCGAGGTGCTCGCGGTCGGGGTGCTGGGCTCCCGCGGCAAGGTCGGGGCGGAGGTGTGCCGCGCGGTCGCGGCCGAGGCCGACCTCGCGCTGGTGGCCGAGGTCGACGCGGGCGACCCGCTCGAGTCGCTGGTCTCCGCCGACGCCCGGGTCGTCGTCGACTTCACCCATCCCGACGCGGTGATGGACAACCTGCGCTTCTGCGTCGACCACGGCATCCACGCCGTGGTCGGCACGACCGGGTTCGACGACGAGCGGCTCGCGACCCTCCAGGGCTGGCTGTCCGACTCACCCGGCACGGGGATGCTCGTCGCACCGAACTTCTCGATC
>CAZQCA010000213.1:0-5825 GCA_964591845.1 uncultured Nocardioides sp. | reverse complement strand
AAACGTCGAGTGGGCGATACTGGTTTCGAACCAGTGGCCTCTGCCGTGTGAAGGCAATACAGCCAGATCCGGCTCCATCCGGTTGCTACTGGAAATCCCGCTTGGCCGCGGCCTGGGGAGACCGAGGCTGCCCGCCTCTGAGGCTGGAGGCCCGGAGGCGCTCAGGGTTGAACGGCAGCGAGGAGTAGGCCAGACCGGTAGTAGCCGAACCCGCGCACCCGGCCCTCGGCCCGTGGTCGAGACCGCTCTAGGCTCCGGACGGTGGCCTCCGGCAATCGGGTGCAGCCCGACCAAGGGCCGAGGGTAACGCTGGCCGAGCCGTCGCTCAGTGTGGTCATCGCCTGTCGCAACGAGGCGGACTTGTTGCCCTTGCAGCTCGCCGCCCTCCGGGCCCAGGAGGTGACGGGTTGGGTCGAGACGATCGTGGTCGACGACGGCTCCACCGACGGAACCGCTGAGGTGGCCGAGGCCCAGGGTGACGGGTTGCCGGGCTTCCGGGTGCTGCGCACGCCGGGCAGCAACCAGGCGGGCGCGTGCAACATCGGGATCGCCGCGTCCACCGCCGCAGCCGTGGTGTTCCTCGACGGCGACGATGAAGTGGCGCCGGGGTACCTCGCTGCTCTCCAACGGGCGTTGGTGGACCATCCCTTCGTCGCCGCTCGCTTCGACCACGACACCCTCAATCCGACCTGGACCCCGGCCCACCGCCTGTCCGTGCAGGTGACCGGCCTGCGCCATCTGCCCCTCCGACCAGGCCCCGCGGCGGCGGGAGCGACCCTGGCGGCGAGGAGAGGGGTACTGGAAGCGGTCGGCGGTTTCGACGAGTCGCTGAACTACGGAATGGACACCGACCTCTGCTGGCGGCTGGCCCTCAAGGGGGTGCCCCTGACCTTTGTCCCCGACGCCGTGCTCCGGTACCGCTATCGACTCACCGCCCCCCAGACCTACCGACAGTGGCGCGGCTACGGACGCGGGGACGCGACACTCGACCGACGGTTCGGCTCAGATCCCGCCGTTCGCAGATTGGCCCGCTTCGGCGTCCGGTCGCTGTACCTGGTGGCCCAGTGCCGCCACCTACCCCACTTCGGTGACCCCTCGGTCCGCAGGGCCACCGCACGCCGGGCCGGCCATCTCATGGGCTCGCTCCAAGGAATGGTGGCGCCGCGCCGGTACCAGGGCACAGCCGAGACTCTCGAACCGGCGCGCTGAGCGCTCGACGGCGGGTCGTCACGACTGGATGTGACGACCGGGGAACAAACCGACGGCTCGCCGGACCCTGGTCTTGGCCGACATGGTCGCTCGCCGCCGCAGCGAGAGGGAACGCGGGTAACGCTGCTCCAACACCCGATCGACCGCAGGCAGGAAGTGCTCGAGCCCCTCACTGACATACGCCGGGTCGCGTGAGGGGGCGTCCCACTCGTCGACAAAGCGTGCCGCGAGGCCGTAGTGGCGACTGAAGCGGTGTTGGAGCCGCCGCCGACGGCTATGCCCGTTGTCCAGGTGCGCGGCGGTGAAGTGCGTGTGCACCCGCAGCGCGTACACGACCTCGGGCCGCACGTGTGCCGCCAGCAGACCGGCGATGAGCGCGTCGTGGTGGTCGTGGTCGACAGCCTTGGCGGCGTCGTGGAACAGGGCGGCGACGACGAGCTCGTCATCCGCGCCAGAGCGCTCAGCCCGCGTCGCCGCCTGCAGGGCGTGGTCGCGGTCGTTGACGATGAACCCACTGTCGGACTCCGCCGTCGCCTCGAGCAGGGCCAACAGGAGCGGACGGGTCGCCATGCCCTCATTGTCGAGGCGCCGCTGGTTCTCGGCAACCCCTTGCCGCCGTGCTCAACCCACTGGGGTGAGCGGCTCGATCAGGGGCGTTCCGTATTCGCCGTGGCCACCGGCCAGCGCGGCAACAGTCGGCGCCACGTCGAAAGCGGAACGCGTCACGAACTCGCTGGGCTCGATGCCCGGGCCGGCCACGAAACAGAAGCCGTGGGTCCCAGTGTGACCGCCGGTCCGGCGGAACGGGACCGGCCCGACGAGTCCCAACTCCGGGTGCTCCACCGCCGTGAACAAGCCCCTCCACAAGACGACGAGATCCGCGTGGTCCGAGGGCACAGCCAATGGGTCGGCGGGGCTCGGCCGTTCGACGGCAGCCACGACGGCCTCGCCCGTGCGCGGGTCGCGGCACTCGCGCAGCATTCCCTCCACATCATCGAGCACCTCGTCGAGGCGAGCCAGCGGCACCCTCCCGTCCCGCTCCCGCCCCTCGAGGTTCACCCGGACCCTTCCCTGGTAGTACGACGGCAGCGCAAAGGCGTCCATGCCCGCCCAGCGGTCCGCGTAACGGGTCGCCGGCATCCACGACAACGAAAGGTGGCCCGGCTCGGCCTCGGGCCGGGGCGCCAACCGTTGCTGAACCCGCCGCAGCCCTCTGCGGACCCCAGCAGGGAGGTACCGGGCCATTCGGGATCCCTGCGCGCGGAATCGCGACTGGGGATAGAGCGCGCCGAGCGCAGTCGCCCACGACTCGTCGGGACCCAGTATCGCCAAGCCGGTCGGAGCCGCGGTCCACTCGGGCCGAGCCTCCAGCAGCGGCGTCCCGTAGGCCCGGCGATGGAGCAGTTCGGGCAGCAGCACCATGCTGGGTACGTCGGAGTCGTTCGGACCCATCCCGCCCATGTTGAAGGTTACGACATGGACGTCCTCACCCGCAGCGGCGAGGACCTCGCCCACGAAGTGGTCGAGGGCCCGATGGGCGTCGTCGAGCGCGCTACGGGCCGCGTCGGCCGACGGATGGTGATGGAGCGGGTGATCGGGGTCGATGCCGTGCCACAGCGCCTCGGTGGCACTGTGGAGCTCGCCGGAGACGACGAAGAAGACATCCCAATCCGGCGTCAGCTCGGTCATCAAGCGCACCGCAGCCTTGCCCCTCGCCTCCAGCCCGGCAACCAGATCCCGGCCCATGCTGCGACAGCGTGCCGCGGAGGCCCAGGGGATGTTATAGATGGCCTCCGGTGAGGGATACGCGCCGATGGCCCCGACCAACGTCTTGGGTCGGGATGCGGAGGCGGCCCCTGGATCGTGCGAGCCCCAGCCGACGACACCGCGCAGGCGCGGGGCGCGCCCGAGATCGACATACGGTGAATCGAACACCACGGTCTTCGCGTCCAGCCGCTCGAAGAAGGGCTCGAAGCGCGCCCCCTCCTGCCAGACCCGGTAGCCCTCGGGGTCGACCGCGATCATCGACGCTCGACCCGAGACCTCGGGCGGCATCGCCGATGCGAACTGCTCCCATTCGAGGCCGGTGCGGGCGGCGGGCGGGTTCTCCAGGAGGAAAGCGGCGCTCCTCGCTCGCAGGGTCTGCAGGTTGGGCAGGTCACCGCCCGCCATCAGCTTCTCCGCGTAGCTGATCTCCATACCATCGAGGCCGAGAACGAGCACACGATCACCCTGCCGCACGCGCCTGCTCCACGGATCGAAGTTCCGCGGCCACACTGCCGAGGTCAGACCGTAGTCGCTCGCTCACGGGTCCCGGAGAGCTGATCGGTGCAGCGTAATGCATACTGGCCCAAGCCGCGGGAGACCGCAGGCACCGAGGGTGACGCCACCGGCCGCGAGAGGGGCGATCAGGTCGACCTAGCGCACTGTCCGTGAGCGCGGTTCGAGATCGTGGCCAACCGGTTCCACCGACGTTCGATGAGGTGCTCGTAGAGCCGGTTCCTCGCCGGCTTGCCCACGGCGTCGGACGCACGCACGTACTGGCTCTCGCCGAAGACCGCTTCGGCGTCGTTCGCCGTGGTTGTGTCGGAGCCACCGACCAGACGACCCGCCGCCCTCCGAGCTTCCGGGCTCAGCAGCAGCACCGGGTCCAACAGGACCGCATGGAGCGCCGCTGCTGCGGCGCGCGCACGGCGACCTTGCTGCTGTTGACCCGCGGCCATCAAGGCGAAGAGGCTCGCTCTCGACCAGCGCCGAGGCGCTCTCGGGAGGTCGGGGTTCCGCTGGTAGGCCCCGTCGAGCAGCAACGCGTGGCGCCGATCCAAGCCCGAGAGATTGCTGGACCTGGAGTTCTCCACCTGCCGGTAGCCGACCAGGAACTCCGGCACCACACCGAACTCGAACCGTTCCGCCAGCCGCAGGTACATGTCCCAATCTTCGAAGCTGGTCGAGAAGGACGGATCGAAGATCCCGACGCGGTCGAAACAGTCCCGGCGGATGAGCGGCGTGCTCCCGTTCCCCAAGAAGCACCGGTAGATCAGCGACGTCAACACCCTGCCCTCAGGGGTCCGGGTCATCCATTCAGCGGCCGGTCGGGTTCCGTCGGTCAATCGATCGTCGAGGATCCGGTCATCGGCATCGATCGGGCAGCACCAGCAGTACACGACACCGAGGATGTCGGTCGAACCCTCAAAGCGCGTCAACTGACGTTCGATCTTCGCCGGATGCCAGAGATCATCCGCATCCAACAACGCCACGAACTCACCCCGCGCCTCCCGCAACCCGGCGTTGCGCGCCTCGGCCACGCCACGGTTCTCCTGGGACAGCAGCCTGACCCGCGCGTCGCTCCGAGCAATGGACTCCACGACCGAGGCCGTCCCGTCCGTCGAGCCATCATCCACCACCAGGATCTCGAGATTCCTATGGGTCTGCGCCCGGGCCGACTCAACCGTGCGACCCACGAACCGACCCGCGTTGTACGCCGGGATCACCACCGACACCAGCCTCGAACCACCCACGACCGTCAAGAATTCGAATTCAGGGCCGTCGCGGCTCCGGAGAGCTCCGCCAGCCCGTTCCGCCGGCGCTCGACGAGGCGGTCATGGAGCCCTTGGGTAGATGTCTCCAGCGTGTCGGATGGCGCCACCGGTGCCGCGGTAGCGAATAGCCCGAGCTCGGAGTGACCCGCGGCGCTCTGGGCAGAGGGGCAGACGACGTGAAACGGCACCCTTCGCAGCTCGGGACTCAGGAGTAGGAGCGGACCTGCGGCGGCGGCGCGCAGCGCCGGCACAGGGAGCCCCCGACCTGTCGATACCCGACCAGGAACTCCGGTACGACACCGAATTCGAACCGTTCCGCGAGCAAGTACATGTCGAGATCATGCATCCTCTGGTAGGACGGGTCGTAGCCCGCCTTCGCGCCACCGCTGCTCGACAGCGGCGCGCAGACGTACCTGCTGGGCTTTGGCGTTGGCGTGCATGAAACGGGCGACGCGGGGGCCGAGCAGGCGTCCCAGGATCCCGTGGGCCTCGAACGCCATGGCCCAGATGTAAGTGCAGGCATCGCCATCAGGCTCAAAGGTATGGGTCGCGGTCACCGTCACCGGACGCCGAGGCTTCACGTTCTCCATCACCATCCGGTGACCCTCCTCCCAGTCCAGCACCACCGAGACCACCCGTAGCGGGATCCCCCACACGCGCAACCGGATGAGGTTCCGGGTACCCACCGCCATGGGCAGGTGGTCCGGCCGGTACTCGCGGACTGCTGGGTCGATCTCGGGCGCGGTAGACGGGTCGGCAAGGAAGGCGAACGCGAACGGCGCGGGGACCGGCAGCCGACAACGTTCGGCGAATCCCGCGATGACCACCCGAACAGCCTCTCAGACCTTCCGGGATGACCTGCTCAACCGCTCCTCAGAGGCCCGATTGACATTTCGGCCAGTCGCCTCTGAGGGCGTCGTTGCTCACCGAGCGGAAAAATCGTGATGCTCCCGCGGCCTGGTCGCGGCCTGAGCCTCAAAGCACCATCCCAACCGGCGGCCCCGAGGAGGTACAAATAGGCATCTGACCAGGGAAAACGTCGAGTGGGCGATACTGGTTTCGAACCAGTGGCCTCTG
>CAZQCA010000212.1:0-5842 GCA_964591845.1 uncultured Nocardioides sp. | reverse complement strand
GAGACCACGATCCCGCTGATCGACGAGATCGACGAGGCCGCGGCCGAGGCGACGCTCGACGAGGTCTGCATCGGCATGGCCCATCGCGGCCGCCTCAACGTGCTGGCCAACATCGTCGGCAAGAAGTACTCCCAGATCTTCCGGGAGTTCGAGGGCAACATCGACCCGCGCACCGTGCAGGGATCCGGCGACGTCAAGTACCACCTCGGCGCCGAGGGCGAGTTCCTGGCGGGCTCCGGCTCGCGGATCAAGGTGTCGGTGGCCGCGAACCCCTCCCACCTCGAGGCGGTCGACCCGGTCCTGGAGGGCATCGCCCGCGCCAAGCAGGACGTGCTCGACAAGGGCGCCGCCTACCCCGTGCTGCCTCTGTTGGTCCACGGCGACGCGGCCTTCGCCGGCCAGGGCGTCGTGGCCGAGACGCTCAACCTCTCGCAGCTGCGCGGCTACCGCACCGGCGGCACGATCCACGTGGTCGTCAACAACCAGGTGGGCTTCACGACGTCTCCGGGCTCCTCGCGCTCGTCGCTCTACTGCACCGACGTGGCGCGCATGGTGCAGGCGCCGATCTTCCACGTCAACGGCGACGACCCCGAGGCGTGCATCCGGGTCGCCCGGCTGGCCTTCGAGTACCGCCAGGCCTTCAACAAGGACGTCGTCATCGACCTGGTCTGCTACCGCCGTCGTGGTCACAACGAGGGCGACGACCCGTCCTACACCCAGCCGCTCATGTACGACCTGATCGAGCAGAAGCGGTCGGTGCGCAAGCTCTACACCGAGTCACTGATCGGTCGCGGCGACATCACTCTCGAGGAGGCCGAGCAGGTCCTCAAGGACTACCAGCAGCAGCTGGAGCGGGTCTTCACCGAGGTGCGCGAGGCCGACTCGCAGCCGTCGGAGTGGACGACCGTCCCCGACTATCCCGACAAGCCGGCGGGCGAGACCCGCACGGCCGTCACGCCCGAGGTGCTCAAGCGCATCGCCGACGCCTACGTGACCCCGCCCGAGGGATTCACGGTCCATCCCAAGGTGATGCCGCAGCTGCAGCGGCGTGCCGCCGCCATCATGGAGGGCCCGATCGACTGGGGCACCGGCGAGGTCCTGGCCTTCGGATCGCTGCTGATGGACGGCCGGCCGGTGCGGCTCGCCGGGCAGGACTCCCGGCGCGGCACGTTCGTCCAGCGCTTCGCCACCATCATCGACCGCATCAACGCCGACGAGTGGACGCCGCTGTCCAACCTCTCCGAGGACCAGGCCAAGTTCTTCGTCTACGACTCGCTGCTGTCGGAGTACGCCGCCCTCGGCTTCGAGTACGGCTACTCGGTGGCGCGGCCGGAGGCCCTGGTGGTCTGGGAGGCGCAGTTCGGCGACTTCGTCAACGGCGCGCAGACCGTCATCGACGAGTTCATCACCTCCAGCGAGACCAAGTGGCAGCAGCAGTCCGGCGTGGTGCTGCTGCTCCCCCACGGCTACGAGGGGCAGGGGCCCGACCACTCGTCGGCCCGCATCGAGCGCTTCATGACGATGTGCGCCGACGACGCGTTCGTGGTGGCCCAGCCGTCGACGCCCGCCTCGCACTTCCACCTGCTGCGCCGCCACTCCCTGGGCGAGGAGCACAAGCCGCTGATCGTGTTCACGCCCAAGTCGATGCTCAAGCGCAAGGAGGCCGCCTCCCAGCCGGCCGACTTCACCGAGGACTCCTTCCGGCCCTTCCTGGCCGACGGCGCGGCCGACCCCGCCACCGTCGACACGCTGCTGATCTGCTCGGGCCGGATCACCTGGGACCTGTGGACGGAGCGCGCCAAGCGCGACGACGGCGAGCGTTTCGCCATCGCCCGGGTCGAGCAGCTCTACCCCGCTCCGCGGGCCGACATCGCCGCCGAGTTCGCGAAGTACCCCGGCCTCAAGGCGGTGCGCTGGATCCAGGACGAGCCCGCCAACATGGGCCCGTGGCCGCACTACCAGCTCAACGTCTGGCCCGGCCTGGACCGACCGGTCGAGCGGGTGTCGCGTGCGGCGTCCAGCTCGCCGTCGGTCGGCACGCTGAAGCGGCACTCCGAGGAGCAGGGCGACCTGCTGGCAGCCGCGTTCGCACCCGTCGCGGACTGACCAGGACGCCCGCGTGTACTTCACCGACCGTGGCGTCGAGGAGCTCCAGCAGCGGCGGGGCGACGAGGAGGTGACCCTCGCCTGGGTCGCCGAGCGGCTCTCGGAGTTCACCGATGTCCACCCCGAGTTCGAGACGGCCGTCGAGCGCTTCGCCACCTGGCTCGCCCGGCTCGACGATCCCGACGACTGAGCGCCGACCAGACCGGCTGACCGCTCAGCCGCGGGAGGGCCTGATCACCAGCTCGGGGATCTCGGCGTCGGGGGGCAGATCGATCACATGCAGGATCGCGTCGGCCACCGTCTCCGGGGCGATCCATCGCGCCGCGTCGTAGGCGCGCCCCTCCTGGTCGTGGACGCTCTCCTGCATCGGGGTCGCGATCCGTCCGGGCAGAACGCTCGTGACGCGGACGCCGTGCGGGTGCTCCTCGGCACGCAGGGAGTCGGCCAGTGCGCGCAGGCCCGCCTTGCTCGCGGCGTACGCCGACCAGCGGGGGCCGGGGCTCAGCGCCGCCGTGGAGTTGACGAGCACCACGGTCCCCCGCCGCGCGCGCAGCGCCGGAAGGAGCTCGCGGGTCAGCACGGCCGGGGCGACGAGGTTGACGTCGAGCTGGCGCCGCCAGGACCGCTGGTCGAGGTCGGCGACGGCGGCCAGCTCCACGACCCCTGCGACGTGAACGAGGGAGTCGACCGGCCCGGCGACGATGTGGTCGAGCCCGGTCACGGAGTCCGGACGCGAGAGGTCCGCCTCCACCAGCACGGCGTCGGGGAAGTCGGGGCGGACGTCGTCGATCCGGTCGGCGTCGCGCAGCAGGAGCACCAGCCGGTCGCCCCGGTCGCGGAGCCGCTCGGCGAGCACCCGCCCGACGCCGGAGCCGGCGCCGGTCAGGACGTGGGTGAGCGTCATCGGGTGAAGACGATCTTGCCGAACAGGTCACCCGCCGCCATCGCGGCGAAGCCGTCCCGCGCCTGCTCCATCGGCAGGGTGCGGTCGATCAGCGGCCTGGCCCCGGTGGCGTCGAGCATCGCGACGAGCTGTGCGAGCTCCTGGCGGGTGCCCATGGTCGAGCCGATCACCGAGAGCTGGAGGAAGAACACGCGCGTCAGCTCCGCGCTGTCGACGTCGGGCCCGGACGTCGTCCCGGAGATCACGATCCGGCCACCCGGCCGGAGGCTCTTCACGGAGTGCGACCAGGTGGCCTTGCCGACGGTCTCCATCACGGCGTCGACGCGGACCGGCAGGCGCGCGCCCGACTCGAAGACGTCATGGGCGCCCAGCTCGAGCGCCCTGGCCCGCTTGGCCTCGTCCCGCGACGTCGCGAGGACCCGGAGACCGCCGGCGCGGGCGAGCGTGATCAGCGCCGTCGAGACGCCTCCGCCGGCGCCCTGGACCAACACCGTCGCGCCCGGCTTCAGGTCGCCCTGGACGAAGAGCATCCGATAGGCGGTCAGCCAGGCGGTCGGCAGGCAGGCGGCCTCCTCGAACGACAGCGACGCGGGCTTGGGGACCACGTTGCCGGCCGGTACGGCGACCCGCTCGGCGAAGGTCCCCTGATAGCGCTCTGACAGCAGCGACCGGCCGGGATCGAGCGTCTCGTCGCCCGTCCATCCGGGGGCGCTCACCACGCCGTGCACGAGCACTTCGTTGCCGTCCTCGTCGAGCCCGGCGGCGTCGCACCCGAGGATCATCGGGAGCGCGTCCTCCCGGAGGCCCACGCCGCGCAGCGACCAGAGGTCGTGGTGGTTGAGCGAGGCCGCCTTGACCGCGACCGTCGTCCACCCGGACGGGACGTCGGGGTCCGGTCGCTCGCCCACCACCAGCCCGGCCAGGGGGTCGTCGGAGGAGAAGGACTCGGCATACACGGCGAACATGTGCCGACCCTAGTCGGGGGCGCCGCAGGGGCGCGCGGCGTGGGTGGGCGCCGTCAGCGGGTGGCGACGCCGTCGCGGCGCGCGGCCTCGACGACGGCCGCTGACACGGCGGGACCCACGCGCGGGTCGAACGGCGAGGGGATGATCAGGTCCTCGGCCAGGTCGTCGCCGACCAGGGCCGCCAGCGCGGCAGCGGCGGCGAGCTTCATGCCCTCGGTGATGGCCGTCGCGCCGACGTCGAACGCACCGCGGAAGATCCCGGGGAACGCGAGCACGTTGTTGATCTGGTTGGGGAAGTCGGACCGCCCGGTGGCCACGACGCGCGCATAGCGGTGGGCCACCTCGGGATGCACCTCGGGCGTGGGGTTGGCCAGACCGAAGATGATCGCCTCGGGGGCCATCGAGGCCACGACCTCCTCGGGCACCGTCCCCCCGGAGACGCCGAGGTAGACGTCGGCTCCGGTCATCACGTCCGCCAGGGAGCCGCGGCGGTCGTGACGATCCGCCGTGTCCTCGGCGAGGGCTCGCTTCACGGGTGTCAGGTCCCGGCGGCTGGAGTGGAGCACGCCCTGCCGATCGAGCACCGCCAGGTCCGAGACGCCCGCCTCGAGCAGGATCCGCGCCACGGCGACCCCCGCCGCGCCGGCGCCCTGGATGACGACCCGGGTCGTGGCCGGGTCGCGCCCGGTGAGCCGGAGCGCGTTCTGCAGGGCCGCGAGCGCGACCACGGCGGTGCCGTGCTGGTCGTCGTGGAAGACCGGGATGTCGAGCAGCTCCTTGAGCCGCGCCTCGATCTCGAAGCAGCGTGGCGCGGAGATGTCCTCCAGGTTGACGCCACCGAAGCTCGGAGCCAGCCGGGCCACCGTCTCGATGATCTCCTCGACGTCCGTCGTCGCGAGGCAGATCGGCACTGCATCGACGCCGCCGAACTGCTTGAACAGCACCGCCTTGCCCTCCATGACCGGCATGGCGGCCGCCGGACCGATGTCGCCCAGGCCGAGCACCGCCGTGCCGTCGGTCACCACGGCCACGGTGTTGGGCACCCACGTGTAGTGGCGGGTCAGCGACGGGTCGGCCGCGATGGCCTCGCAGACCCTGGCCACACCCGGCGTGTAGGCCTTGGAGAGGTCGTCGCGTCCCTCGAGCGCGACGGTGGACACCGTCTCGAGCTTGCCCGCGACGTGGAGGTCGAAGACCGGGTCGCCGGCGAAGGGGTGCTCGGTGGACGGGACGGCGGAGGGGCCTGCGGCCGGGGGTTCAGCAGTCATCTGGGGGTCGTCGTGCCTTCCGGTCAGCGGGCGCGTCGGGCCCGCCGGTCAGACGGGTCAGTCTTCCACAGCGCCCGCCCCCGGCGTACGCCGACTCGGCGGCGGCGCCGCCCGCAGCCACCGGGGCCTCGGCCACAGCCGCAGCCGTGCCACCGCCAGCACGTCGTCGGCGGGCACGGCCCCGCGGTGCCGCGAGTCGACCCCGGCGGCGGGGTTGTCGCTGAGCAGCCACCAGCCGGCCGTCCCCGACCCGGTCGCACGGGACTCGACGGCCCGCTTCACGACCGTCTCGTGGGCCAGGGCCGCGACCACGATCTCACCCGCGGCCGGGGAGACGCCGTACCTGACGAGCAGGCGGTCTCCGGAGCGCAGCGTCGGGGCCATCGACTCGCCGCGCACCCGGGCCACCCCCCAGGGCAGCACCGACCGGCGGCCGCCGTCTGCACCCCGACGCATGGCTGGCCCCACGCCGGGTAGTGTCGCAGCAGCGGGGTCCGTCCCGACGGACGGCCGCCCGACCCACGGACATCGAGAGGACATCTGCGCGTGCGACTCTTCGCCCCCACCATCGAGGTCTCGGCCCACTGCGACCTGCCCTG
>CAZQCA010000211.1:0-5889 GCA_964591845.1 uncultured Nocardioides sp. | reverse complement strand
CAAGGGGTCGCAGGTTCAAATCCTGTCAGCCCGACCGATCGACATGGTCTCTGACCTGCACTGATGCGGGTCAGAGACCCTCGGGTGTGTGGCTCAGGCGGGCCAGCCCTTGGCGGTGACGTACCACGCCACCGAGGTCAGCAGCACGCCCATGAGGAGCGCGAAGAGCAGCCCGCCCGCCACCGGAAGGAACCAACCGGGCGCGCGCCGCGACCGGACGGCGGTCACCTTGACCACCACCGCGCCGAACACCGCACATCCGAGCAGCCCGTGCACCAGCGTGCGCAGCGACACCTTCTCGCCGTCCGGCAGGTGGCCGACCTCCAGGCCGAGCGCCCACAGGCAGTGGTAGCCCACGAAGATCATGAGGAGCACTGTCAGGCCACCGGCCGCGCGGTGGGCGGTGCCCAGCCAGGAGGGCGCCGGGCGGCCGAGCCTGCCGTAGAGCCACAGCGCGCCGACGAGCTGGCCCACGGCGAGCACGGCGATCGCGACCGACAGCACCGTCTTCATCGCCAGCACGGTGGAGTAGCCGAGCGTCGTCGTGCCGTCCAGGGTCGGGTCGTGGACCCGACCGACCACCCCGATCAGCACCGCGACGACCGCACCAGCCGTGAAGGCCGTGAGCGGGACGGACATGGACCTGGCGCCGGGCTCGGGGCTCATCGTCACAGCGTGCTGCATCGAGAGGTCCTTCAGCAACGCACCCGCGTGCTCTTGAACAGCACCCAGGTGGAGCCGTCGGCCAGCGCCTGCAGCACCTTGTCGACGGTGTGGGCGGCGCGTCTCCTCATGGCTCCTCCTCTCCGAGTGGGTACTCAGAGGAGCCGTCACCCGCGGCCCACGTACGTCGGCCGGCACCCGGCTACCGTGGAGGCGTGCCGGATCGCGAGCGCGTGCCCCGCGTCACCGACGTACCTCCGTCGCTGACCGAGCAGCAGCGGCTGCGCCGTCGCCGCTACTTCCAGATCATGGGCACCTGCCTGGCGCTCATCGTGGTGGCCTGGACCGTGGTGCCGCGCTTCTCGGTGCTGTGGGCGGTGGCCATGTCGATGGCCGCCGCGCTGCTGCCGCCGGTCGCCGCCATCGTGGCCAACCGACGCGACGACTGAGCCGTCACCCGGCGCGGCTGGCACCCGGAGCCGGCGCGCGCTGCCGTCGCTACTGACCGACCATCACGCCGACGCGCTTGCGCGAGAAGCCCGGGAAGACGGACGGCAGGCTCGCCTGGGGGAAGCGGGCGGCGACGACCTCGCCGAGCACGCTGCGGTAGTCCGTGGTGACCAGCAGGTCGGAGTCGACCTGGTTGTCGATGGTCGGCCAGCTCGCGTAGTACTGCCCGCCCCGCACCCCTGCGCCGGCGACGAACATGACGTTGCCGTAGCCGTGGTCGAGGCCCAGGTTGGCGTTCTCCTTGATCCGTCGGCCGAACTCCGAGAGCGTCACGAGGGTCACCTTGGAGGCCAGCGGGCCGATGTCGTCGAAGAACGCCGCGATCGCCCGGGCGAGCTCCTCGGCCTGGCGGAGCATCGCACCGCCGCGCAGCGTGCCCAGACCGGTGTGCATGTCCCACTCGCCGTGGTCGATGGTCAGCACCGAGGTTCCGGCGTCGCCGCGCACGATCCGCGCGGCCGTCGCCATCGCCTTGCCGAGCGAGCCGCTCGGGTAGGCGGCGCCGTGCTGGGGTGCCGCGGCGGTCGACTGCACCGGGCCGAAGTCCCGGACGGCCTCGAAGGTGGCCGCCGCTGCGGCGCCCAGCGCCGTCTGCTGGCCGTCCCACAGCGTGTGCAGCGCGTCGACCCGGCCCGAGGGCACGCGGCCCTTGCCGGCGCCGGCGATCTGCACCTGGTCGACCTTGGACAGCGACATGAAGTGCTCGGGGCCGTAGAGCGACGACGGGGGAGCAGACCCCCCGACGTTCACCGCCTGGAGCGGTGAGCCGACGGCGTCGGCACCGATGAGCCGGTTGAGCCAGCCGACCCGCGCGCCGGAGCCGGGGTTCGCGTCCTCGAGCTCCTCCATCGCGGCGAAGTGCGAGCGGGTGACCGAGGGCAGGCCCGCTGCGTGGACGGCGGCCAGCCGGCCGGCGTTCCAGAGCGGCAGCAGTGGAGCCAGCTGGGGGTGGAGGCCGAAGAAGCCGTCGGTGGCCAGCAGCGCACCCTGGGGGATCGCGATCTTGGGTCGCGCCGTGTAGTACATCGGGTCGCCGTACGGCGCGACGAGGGACAGCCCGTCGGCCGCCCCGCGCATCGACAGCACCACCAGCACCGACGGAGCCGGACCCACCGCCGACGCGGCGGCCGTCTGCAGCACGGCGTCCCCGATCACCGTGGTGGTGCCCGCGAGCGCCGCGGCGCCGAGCAGGCCCCGCCGCGAGAGCCGCACGCCGTGCGCTCCCGCGAGCTCGTCGCAGCAGCTGAGGGAGTCGGGAGTCGTCATCGCGGTCACCGGGTGAGATGGGCGGGGGAGTCGAGGAGGGTCGCCAGCACGAACGGGAGGTCCCACTTCACGAGGCGGTGGCCGCGCACGATCCGCTCGCGCGGCTGGTACCCGACGACCTGGCAGCACGCCTCGAGCAGCTCCGGGGTGGACCGCCTGCCCAGGAGGCGGAGGCACAGGTAGTCGACGAGCTCGTCGTAGCGGATGCCCCAGCGGGGGATCCACGACGACCGGCTCCGGTAGCGGATGCCCTGGGACGGGTACCACGCGCCGGCCAGGGCGTAGTGCACCTGGAAGGACGCCATCATCCGCGAGGGGGAGGCCCAGGCGGCGTTCGTCATCGGCGTGCCGTCGGGCCGCGGCCAGGTGAACGGCGTCAGCCCGATCTGGCCGGCCTGCCACAGCATGACGTTCGCTGCGTGCTGGTCCCCTCCGGTGCCCGGAGGGTCGAGCACGGTCACCCCGAGGGCGCGATAGGTGGCCACGAGATCCTCGCCGGGGTCGCGGACCTTGGCGCCGACCGAAGCGGCGAACTCGGCGGAGTCGACGAGGGCGCGGAGCACCGGCTTGACGGCCGTGCCGTTGTCGAGGAACACCTGCGCCAGATGGTCCACCAGCTCCTGCGAGGGTTCGTCGGAGACGAACTTCACGGCGAGCTTGCGCGCGATGCGCTGGGCGGTCGCGGGATGGTGCGCCAGGTAGGTCAGGAAGCGCCGGGTGAGGGCACGACCGTCCTGGTCGGCGTTCGGGTCCTGGAAGCCGAGCACGGAGACCGGGCCGGTGGCGTGGTCCTGCGGCCGGTAGGAGGTGTCCCACGTCTTGGCGACGTCGACGCGCCAGCCGGTGAGGATCCGCGCGGAGGCCTTGACCTCCTCCTCGGTGTAGCCCGCGCCGAGCCCGACGGTGTGCAGCTCGAGCAGCTCGCGGCCGAGGTTCTCGTTGATCGCGCTGGCCGTCGAGATCGCGTTGTCGAGGTAGACCAGCATCGCCGGGTGAGTCAGTGCGCCCTGGAGGAGGTCCTCGAACGTGCCCAGGGCATTGCGCCGCAGGAAGTCCCCGTAGGGCTTGCGGAAGATGAAGTGGTTCATGCCCGTGGCCGGGACGTAGAAGTGGTTCTCCCAGAACTCCGTCATCACCTCGAGCACCTGGCGCCGCGTGCGGATCCGCCGGTTGAGCAGCGAGCGCTGGTAGTTGAGGATCCACAGCCAGCCGTCCTCGGCGCCGCTCTTCTCCCGCCCCCACAGCGTCAGCGGGCCGTCGTCGAGGGTGGGCCACCAGGACCCCACGGCCGCCGCCTGGCGGTCGCCGATCGACGACGGCGACAGCTGCCGCTCGAACCAGGCGCGGGCGCCGCCTTGACGGCGTACGTCCTTGACCAGCGAGCGGGTGAGCCCGTAGGAGAAGCGGGTCACCAGGTGACGCTGGCCGGTCGGCAGGAACGGCTCCCCACGGTAGGGCCGCGGGGGGTATGACGTCGTTGCCGCCGCGGGGCCCGCTGCTGCCAGGCCGGCGCCCACGGCCGCGGAGCCGGCGGCGGCGCCCGCGAGCAGGGTGCGCCGCGACGGGGCCGGTCGGGTGGTCATGGGAGCTCCGGGGAAGCGGACGGCGGTGACGACGCGTCGGCATCCGGTGTGAGTACGGCGCCGACGACCTGGGCAGGCTAGGAGCGCCGGCACCGCGCCCGCGGGAGAACGACCGCAACCGGTCTAGTGGTCCAGACCGCTGCGTCGCGGCGGCGGTGCCGACGGGCTCGCTACAGTGGTGCCCTCCAGCCCCGACCGAAGGACCACGCGCACCGCCCATGGACGGCTCCCGATGTTGCGGGTCCGGTGAGCCCGGATCCACTCCCGCGGGCGAGGTGGGCCCGTGACCGCCGTCCTGCTCCTGCTCCTCTCGCTGGCGCTGATCGCCGCCTCGGGAGTCTTCGTCGCGGCCGAGTTCGCGTTCGTGACCGTCGACCGGTCTGCCGTCGACCGGGACGCGGCTGCGGGTGACGCGACCGCGCGCGGCCTCCAGAAGGCGCTGCGGAGCCTGTCGACGCAGCTGTCGGGTGCCCAGGTCGGCATCACGGTCACGAACCTCGCGATCGGTTTCCTGGCCGAGCCCGCGATCGCCGACCTCGTCGACCCCCCCTTGACGTCGGCCGGACTGCCCGAGGGCGCCGTACGGCCGGTCGCCCTGGCGATCGGCTTGTCGGTCAGCACGCTGCTCACCATCATCTTCGGCGAGCTGGTGCCCAAGAACCTCGCCATCGCCCGCCCGATGGGCACGGCCCGGGCGACCCAGGGCGTCCAGCGAGGCTTCACCGCGGCCACGCTGTGGCCGATCAGGCTGCTCAACGGCTCGGCCAACGCGCTCGTCCGCCGGCTCGGGCTCGAGCCCCAGGAGGAGCTCCGCTCGGCCCGCAGCTCCACCGAGCTGGCCAGCCTCATCCAGCGCTCCGCCGACCACGGCACGCTCGACGCCGACACCGCCGAGCTGATGGAGCGCTCGGTGGAGTTCGGGAGCCGCACCGCCGGCGAGATCATGACGCCCCGGGTCCGCACCGCCACGCTCGAGGACACCGATCGCGCCAGCGCCGTCATCGAGCTCGCCCGCGAGACGGGGCACTCGCGCTTCCCGGTCCTCGACGACGAGGACGCCGTCGTCGGCACGGTCCATGTCAAGCACGCCGTCGCGCTGCCGGTGCCGGAGCGGGCCACGACCCGCGTGAAGCACATCATGGTCAAGCCGATCGTGGTGCCCGACTCCCTCCGCCTCGACCCGCTGCTGGCGCTGCTGCGCGCCGACGGCTTCCAGATGGCCGTCGTGCTCGACGAGTACGGCGGCCACGCCGGCATCGTCACCCTCGAGGACGTGGTGGAGGAGATCGTCGGCGACATCGCCGACGAGCACGACCCGCGCAGCGCCCAGGCCCGGCAGCGGCGCGACGGCGGCTGGCTGGTCTCGGGGCTGCTGCGGCCCGACGAGGTGGAGGACCTCACCGGCATCCCCCTGCCCGAGCACGAGGACTACGACACGGTGGCCGGCCTGGTGCTGCGGGCGCTCGGGCGGATCCCCGCGGTCGGTGACGTCGCCGAGGTGCCGCTCGCGCCGGAGGCACGCGACGACGGGCTGGAGGTGTTGCGCACGGCCGCGTTGCGCGTCGAGCACATGGACGGCCTGCGCATCGACCGCCTGTCCGTGACGGTCCGCCTCGACCCCGCCGACGACGGAGCGGCACCGTGAGCCCCGGCGCGGCCATCGCGCTCGCGGTGCTGCTGCTGCTCGGCAACGCCTTCTTCGTCGGGGCGGAGTTCGCGCTCATCTCCGCCCGCAGGAGCCAGATCGAGCCGCGCGCCAAGGCGGGTTCCCGACTGGCTCGCACCACCCTCGTCGCGATGGAGAACATCTCCCTCGTCATCGGGGTCAACCAGATCGGCATCACCGTGTGCAGCCTCGTGCTCGGAG
>CAZQCA010000210.1:0-5981 GCA_964591845.1 uncultured Nocardioides sp. | reverse complement strand
TCGTTGGCGTTGAGGTCGGGCATCTTGGTCTGGGCGATCTCGCGCACCTGGTCCTTGGTCAGCTTGCCGACCTTGTCGCGGTGCGGGACGCCCGAGCCCTTCTGCAGACCGGCGGCCTTCTTGATCAGCTCGGCGGCCGGCGGGGTCTTGGTGATGAACGTGAACGAGCGGTCCTCGTAGATCGTGATCTCGACCGGGATCACGTTGCCCCGCATGGACTCGGTCTGGGCGTTGTAGGCCTTGCAGAAGTCCATGATGTTGACGCCGTGCGGACCGAGGGCGGTACCGACCGGCGGCGCCGGCGTGGCGGCACCGGCCTGCAGCTGCACCTTGACCAGGGCAGCGATCTTCTTCTTGGGAGGCATCTCTTCTCAGGGTCCTTCTCTTGATATGTCGTGGTCCAGCGAGCCCGGCTCCCGCGGGAGCGACGGCTCTGCCACCTGTGGTTGCCGCGCCTCAGACCC
The DNA here is from genome assembly GCA_964591845.1 of uncultured Nocardioides sp. GTDB lineage: Bacteria > Actinomycetota > Actinomycetes > Propionibacteriales > Nocardioidaceae > Nocardioides. The sequence goes on along the minus strand of CAZQCA010000210.1, from coordinate 5,517 downwards.
GCTGGATCTGGCTGAAGCTCAGCTCGACCGGCGTCTCCCGGCCGAAGATCTCGACGAGGGCCTTGACCCTCTGGGACTCCGCGTTGATCTCGGTGATCGTCGCGTGCAGCGTCGCGAACGGCCCGTCGACGACCATGACCGAGTCGGACACCGAGAAGTCGGCGACCTCGACGGGCTTCTTGGCGCCGCCGCCCGACGATGCCGCGGCCGCGGCGCCGGTCGCGGCCTCCGCCTCGACCACCACGCTCGGGGCCAGCCAGTTCTCGACCTCGTCGAGCGTCAGCGGCACCGGCTGGTGGCTGTGCCCGACGAAGCCGGTGACCGAGGGCGTATGACGGACCGCGGCCCACGACTCGTCGGTCATGTCCATCCGCACCAGCACGTAGCCGGCGTAGCGGGTGCGCTTGACCATCTTGCGCTGGCCGTTGCGGATCTCGGCCACCTCCTCGGAGGGGACCACGATCTCGTGGATGTAGTCCTCCATGTTGAGGGAGTGGATGCGGTTCTCGAGGTTGGCCTTGACCCTGTTCTCCATGCCGGAGTAGGTGTGCACCACGAACCAGTCGCCGATCTTGTTGCGCAGCTCCTCGCGGAACTCCTCCAACGGGTCGGCCGCCGCTACGGGCTCCTCGGCCACCGGCTCCTCGGCCACCGGCTCCTCGACGACGACGTCGTCCTCGGCCGGGACCTGCTCGTCGGCCACCGGCTCCTCGGCCACCGGCTCGTCGACGGGCTCCTCGGCCACCGGCTCCTCGGCCACCGGCTCCTCGTCGACGACGTCGTCCTCGGCCGGGACCTGCTCGTCGGCCACGGGGGCGTCCTCGGGGGACACCTCCTCCGTGGGCGCCTCGGCCTCGGGGGTCGCCTCGTCCTGCACCTCGAGGGTCTCGAGGTGCTCGGTCTCCGGCTGGTACTGCTCCGACACGCTCTGCTCCGTCAACTCGTCCGATTCGTCGTGGTCTGATCCCGCGGGAGGCGGGCCAGGCTCAGCTCTTCTTGCCGGCGAACAGCGCGAACACGAGCTTGCCGAAGCCCAGGTCCAGCGCCGAGACCAGCGTCATCATCACCAGCACGAACACCATCACGACCACGAAGTACGTCGTCAGCTGCTCCTGCGTCGGCCAGACCACCTTGCGCAGCTCGGCCACGACCTGCCGGTAGAACGTCGCGGGGCTGGTGCGCTGGTTGTGGCGCGAGGCACCGCTCGTGGTGCGGGGCTCCGACACGGGCTGCCACCTTCTGTCGTCGTACGGTCTGGCTCTGGTCTGCTGCGGGGTGCTGCTGAGCAGGGCACGAGGGACTTGAACCCCCAACCTTCGGTTTTGGAGACCGATGCTCTGCCAGTTGAGCTAGTGCCCTTCGGGATCACGCCTCATCGCCCGAGGCCGCCCTGTTGAGGGCAGCGCAAAGCATGTGGAGATCCACCGATCGAGCAGTCTACGGGGAAGGGCGAGGCGTCGTCCAAACGCGTCACCCCGCTGCCGCCTCTGCCGCTGCCCGGTGGCAGCGGCGAGCGTCGCGGAGGCGGCCCCTACGATGACCCCATGAGCGCCTCCGCCCCCGCCACGGACCCCTCGCCCCGCGACCGCCGCGTGTCCCAGCGCATCGGCGCCATCGCCGAGTCCGCGACGCTCAAGGTCGATGCGAAGGCCAAGGCGCTCAAGGCCCAGGGCCGGCCCGTGATCGGCTTCGGCGCGGGTGAGCCCGACTTCCCGACCCCCGGCTACATCGTCGAGGCCGCCGTCCAGGCCTGCCGCGACCCCCAGAACCACCGCTACACGCCCGCCGGGGGGCTGCCCGAGCTCAAGCAGGCGATCGTCGAGAAGACGCTGCGCGACAGCGGACTCGCGGTCGAGCCCGCCCAGGTGCTGGTGACCAACGGGGGCAAGCAGGCCATCTACGCCGCCTTCGCCGCGATGCTCGACCCCGGCGACGAGGTGATCGTGCCGGCGCCGTACTGGACGACGTACCCAGAGGCGATCGCGCTGGCCGGCGGCGTGCCGGTGCCGGTGCTCGCCGACGAGACGCAGGACTACAAGGTCACCGTCGAGCAGCTGGAGTCCGCGCGGACCGAGCGCACCAAGGTGCTGCTGTTCGTGTCGCCGTCCAACCCCACCGGCTCGGTCTACTCCACCGACGAGATCCGGGCCGTCGGCGAGTGGGTCGAGGAGCACGGCCTGTGGGTGCTGACCGACGAGATCTACGAGCACCTCGTCTACGACGGGGTCGACACCGGCTCGCTGCCGGTGGTCTGCCCGTTCCTCGCCGAGCACTGCGTCGTGGTCAACGGCGTCGCCAAGACCTACGCGATGACCGGGTGGCGGGTCGGCTGGATGATCGGGCCGGCCGACCTGGTCAAGGCCGCCACCAACCTCCAGTCCCACGCGACCTCCAACGTCTCCAACGTCGCGCAGCGCGCCGCGCTCGCAGCCGTGGCGGGCGACCTCTCGGCGGTGGAGGAGATGAAGGTCGCCTTCGACCGGCGCCGGCGCACGATCGTGGAGATGCTCAACGCCATCGACGGGGTGGTCTGCCCGACGCCGCACGGCGCGTTCTACGCGTACCCGTCGGTCAAGGGGCTGCTCGGGCGTGACTACCCGAGCGCCACCGGTCCGCGCCACGTCGAGAGCTCGGCCGACCTGGCCGAGTACATCCTCGACGAGGCGGAGGTCGCCGTGGTCCCCGGCGAGGCCTTCGGGTCGCCGGGCTACCTCCGGCTGTCCTACGCGCTCGGCGACGACGACCTGGTCGAGGGCGTGAGCCGCCTGCAGAAGCTGTTCGGCACCACGGCCGGCTGATCCGGCTCGGTGCGTGACCTCAGCGCGCTGCCGAAGGCGCATCTCCATCTGCACTTCACCGGCGCCATGCGGCACCGGACGCTCCTCGAGCTGGCCGCGCGGGACGGGATCATGCTGCCCGACGCCCTGGTGTCGGAGTGGCCGCCCCAGCTGTCGGCGGCCGACGAGAAGGGCTGGTTCCGCTTCCAGCGCCTCTACGACGTCGCCCGCTCGGTCCTGCGCACGGAGGACGACGTACGCCGGCTGGTCCTGGAGGCGGCCGAGGACGACGTCCACGACGGCGGGCGCTGGCTCGAGATCCAGGTCGACCCCAGCGGCTACGCCGCCCGCTTCGGCGGGGTCACCGCCTTCACCGACCTGGTGCTCGACTGCGTGCGCGACGCCGCCCGCGCGACCGGCCTCGGCATCGCCGTCGTCATCGCCGCCAACCGCACCCGGCACCCTCTCGACGCGCGGACCCTCGCCCGGCTCGCCGCGCAGTACGCCGGCCGCGGGGTGGTCGGCTTCGGCCTCTCCAACGACGAGCGGCGGGGCCGGACCGCGGAGTTCGCCCCGGCCTTCGCGATCGCCGAGCGAGCGGGGCTGATGCTGGCGCCGCACGGCGGGGAGCTGCGCGGCCCCGAGCACGTGCGCGTGTGTCTCGACGAGCTCCACGCCCATCGGCTCGGTCACGGCGTGCGCACCGCCGAGGACCCCGCCCTGCTCGACCGGGTCGTCCAGGCGGGCGTGGCGCTGGAGGTCTGCCCGGTGTCCAACGTGTCGCTGGGGGTCTATCCCGACCTCACCTCGGTGCCCCTGCCGACCCTGCTCGCGGCCGGTGCCACCGTCGCCCTGGGAGCCGACGACCCGCTCCTGTTCGGCTCCCGCCTCGCGGCGCAGTACGCCACGATGCGCGCGGCCCACGACCTGGACGACGCCCGCCTGGCCTCGCTGGCCCGGATGTCGTTCCTCGCCTCGCGCGCCGACGACGCGGACCGGGCACGATGGCTGGCCGAGGTCGACGCCTGGCTCGCCCGGCCGTGACCCCGGGTCGCCGGACGGATCCGCCTCCGGTTTGGCACGATGAGCCGGTGACTCCCGACGAGCCGATGCACCTGCCCGAGGACCTGATGAACGGCGACCCCGGCCCCACCCAGCCGATGGCGGCCGGGCAGCCGCCGCCCGAGGGGCCCGTAGAGCCCGCGCCGCCCACCGCGCCCTATGGCGCGGGACCGGTCTCGCCGCCCTACGGCGAGGCCTACGGGCAGCCGACCTACGGACAGCCCACCTACGGCCAACCGGCGTACGGGCAGCCGACGTACGGGCAGCCCACCTACGGCCAGCCGACGTACGGCCAGCCGACCTACGGCCAACCCACCTACGGCCCGCCCGGCTACGGCTACCCGATGATGCCGGCCCGCCCCAACCATCCCCAGGCGACCACGGCGATGGTCCTCGGGCTGATCGGCCTGATCGGCACGTTCATCTGCGGCGTGACGATCGTCGTGTGCCCGTTCGCGTGGTACCTCGGCGGCAGGGCCAAGCGCGAGATCGACGCGTCAGGCGGGGCCTACGCGGGGCGGGAGCAGGCGCAGGTCGGCTACGTCACCGGCATCATCGGCACCGTGCTCCTGGTGCTGGGCGTCCTGGCGATCATCGCGATCATCGCGATCGCGGCCACCGCGCCCACCACGACGTACTGACCTGCGCCCGGCGGGCCTCACAGCTCCACGCCGACCAGCACCGGCTCGGGCTGGAGCCTGATCCCGTACGCCGTCTCCACCCCGTCCCGGAGCTCGCGGGCCAGGCCCAGCAGGTCGTCGGTGCTGGCGGAGCCGCGGTTGGTGAGCGCGAGGGTGTGCTTCGACGACAGCCGCGCCGGACCCGACCCGTGGCCCTTGGCGAAGCCGGCATGCTCGATGAGCCAGGCGGCGCTGGTCTTGAGGGTCCCGTCGGGCTGCGGCCAGCGAGGGGCCTCGGGCGGCAGCGCGTCGGCCTGCCCCGGGGGGAGGAGGGGATTGGTGAAGAAGGAGCCGGCGCTCCAGGTGTCGTGGTCGGCCGGGTCGAGCACCATCCCCTTGCCCCTGCGCAGCCCCAGCACCGCGTCGCGCACCGCCGGCAGCGGCGCCCGCCGACCGACCTCGACGTCGAGGGTGCGGGCCAGCTCGGCATACCTGATCGGTGCGGAGAGCGAGCCCTGCCGGAGCTGGAAGGACACCTCGAGCACGACGTAGCGGCCGGGCTCGGCCTTGAACCTGCTGTGGCGGTAGGAGAAGCCGCAGTCGGCGAGGGCGAACGTGCGCTGGGCGCGGTCGAGCCGGTCCCACGTGCGGACCGAGGCCACCGTGTCGGCGACCTCCTGGCCGTAGGCCCCGACGTTCTGGATCGGGGTCGCGCCGACCGAGCCGGGGATGCCCGACAGGGCCTCCACGCCGACCCACTCCGAGGCGACGCAGCGAGCCACCAGCTCGTCCCAGGACTCCCCCGCCGCGACCTTGAGCATCACGCCGCCGCACGCCGCGAGGGTGTCGCAGTCGTCCAGGTCGGCGGTCACCCCGCGAGTCGCGACGTGCACCACGGTGCCCGGGAAGCCGGCGTCGGCGACGACCAGGTTGCTGCCGCCGCCGAGCACGAGGAGCGGGGTCCCGTCGGCGTCGGCGTCGGCCACGGTCGCGACGAGCTCGTCCTCCGTGGTCGCCTCGACCCAGCGGGCGGCCGGACCACCCACCCGGAGGGTGGT
>CAZQCA010000209.1:0-6000 GCA_964591845.1 uncultured Nocardioides sp. | reverse complement strand
GCCGCGCACGGCGCCGCCCAGCACCGGGTAGTACCAGTCCATCGAGAAGGTGGACTTGTCGAGGAACCGGTCGGCGTGCCGGCGCACGGCGTGCCCGAGACGGCCCGCCGCCAGCTCCCACTCCGGCTGCGGGTCGCCGACCAGGTCGGCCAGCGCGAGCCCCGCGCGCAGCGCGTGGTGGATGCTCGACGAGCCCGCCAGCAGCGCCTCGCGGTTGACCGTGGCCGGGCGGCCGTCGTGCCACTCCTGCGACCACGCGATGCCGCCGAACGGCAGCTGCATCCCGACCACGAAGTCGAGGGCCCGGCGCACCGCCGGCCAGGCCGCCTGGACGAGCCGCCGGTCGCGGCGGACCAGCCAGTGGTGCCACACGCCGACGGCGACGTAGGCCGTGCCGTTGGTGTCGCCGCTGTGGTCGGTCACGACGCCCTCGACGACCTGGAGCGGCCACGACCCGTCGGCCCGCTGCGTGGCCCACACCCAGGCATAGGCGCGCTCGGCGGCGTCCAGGCGCCCGGTGGCCACCAGCGCCATCGCCGCCTCGACGTGGTTCCAGACGTCGGTGTGGCCGCCGGGCGTCCACGGGATCGCCCCCGACGCCTCCTGCATGGCCACGATCGTGTCGGCGGTCGCCGCCACCTCGTCGACGGTGAGGACCCCGTCGAGCGACGGGACCGTCGGCAGCTCCCCGGCCAGGCCGCTCATGCCGGCCTCTCGAAGTAGAGCACCAGCGACTTGCCGATCACCGGGTCGAGCACCCGCTCGGCCGTGCGCGTGAGCCACGGCCGCTTCATGATGTCCCAGACCAGCAGCCGGTGGTAGGCGCGCACGAGCGGGTGGTCGTCGCGGTCGACGCCGACCGCGCACTTGAGCCACCAGTACGGCGAGTGGAGGCCGTGCGCGTAGCCCCGACCGAGGTAGCGCAGCCCCGCCGTCTCGGCCTTGGTCACGAGCTCCTTGTCGGTGTAGATGCGCACGTGGCCGCCGGGGTTGCTGTGGTAGTCGTCCGACAGCTGCCAGCAGATCGCCTCGGGCAGCCAGCGCGGCACCGTGAAGGCCGCCGTGCCGCCCGGCCGCAGCACCCGCACCAGCTCCTGGATCGCCTGGATGTCGGCGGGGATGTGCTCGAGGACCTCGGCGGCCACCACGCGGTCGAACTCGCCGTCGGCGAAGGGCAGCGCCAGCGCGTCTCCCTCCTTGGTGTCGGCCTCGGCGCCGACGGGGACCTCGCCGGCCGCCAGCATCGCCGCGAACAGGTCGCGCACGCCGGCCAGCTCGTCGGCGTCCTGGTCGAAGGCCACCACGTCGGCGCCGCGCCGGTACATCTCGAACGCGTGGCGGCCCGCGCCGCAGCCCAGGTCGAGCACCCGCTCCCCCGGCCGGAGGCCCAGCCGGTCGAAGTCAACGGTCAGCATCGTCACCGCCCTGCGCCGCGCGCTCGTCGTGGAACGCCCGCACGCGGTCGTCGTACGCCGTCGCGACCTCGCGCGCCACCGCCCGCCAGCTGAACCGCTCGACGGCGCGCGCCCGGCCGGCCGCCCCCATCCGCGCCCGTCGCGCGGGGTCGTCGAGGAGGGCGGCGATGGCGCGCTCGAGCTCCCCGACGTCACCGGGCGTGACCAGGTCGGCGCACTCCCCGTCGGGTCCGACCACCTCGGGGATGGCTCCCGCCCGGGAGACCACCAGGGGTGTGCCGCACGCCATCAGCTCGGCCGTCGGCAGCGAGAAGCCCTCGTAGAGCGATGGGACGCAGGCCACCTCGGCCGACCCCATCAGGGCCACGAGCTCCTCGTCGCTCAGGCCGTGCACGAAGCGCACGTGCTCCTTGATGCCGAGCTCGTCGACCAGACGCTCGGTGCGGCCGCCCTCGACCGGACGGCTCACGAGCTGGAGCTCGAGGTCGCGCTCGGTGCACAGCTTGGCGAACGCCTCGAGGAGCGTCGCCACGCCCTTCATCGGGGCGTCGGCGCTGGCCATCGCGAGCAGCCGGCCGGGCATCCGCGGACCGGTCGGTGGCCGGAAGATCTCGTCGGCGCCGAGGTGGATCACCCGGATCCGGTCGGGGTCGACCCCGAAGTCGGCCGCGATGTCGCGGCGGGAGGCCTCGGAGGGGGTCAGGATCATCCGGGCCTTCCGGGCGACCCGGCGCTGCATGCGCAGGAAGCCGTACCACCGACGCAGCGACAGCCGGCGCTTCCAGGTGGCGGCCTGGGCCAGGTCGATGCGCCGGTCGAAGGTGATCGGGTGATGGATCGTGGTCACCAGCGGCAGCCCGAGCTCGGTCTCGAGGTCGAGCAGGCCGTAGCCCAGCGACTGGTTGTCGTGGACGACGTCGAACTCGCCCGCGCGCTCCGCCAGCAGCCGCACGACCCGGGTGCTGAACGTCTTGGGCTCCGGGAAGCCGGCCACGCACATGGTGAGGAACTCCTCGACGTCGACCCGGTCGCGGAACTCCCTCCAGTGGGGCACCCGGAACGGGTCGGGCTCGCGGTAGAGGTCGAGGCTCGCGACCCTCGTGAGCCGGACGCCCTCGTCGAGGTCGGGGTACGGCGGCCCGGAGAACACCTCGACCTCATGGCCGAGCGCCACCAGCTCGCGACTCAGGTGGCGCACGTAGACGCCCTGGCCGCCGCAGTGCGGCTTGCTGCGGTAGGACAGCAGCGCGACCCGCATGCTCGCCGCCTCTCTCACCCGTGGGGCCGTCGGTCCCGCCGGGTCGGCGGGCGTGCACGGGAATTATGACCCGCGCCGCCCAACGTCCCGCCGACGGGGACCGGCTAGCCGCCCTCGCTCGAGTGCCCCGGGAAGACGTGGGCGCTGGGGTCGATCACGACGGCGGCGTTGTTGACCGCCGTCGCGGCCTCGCCGAAGCCCGTCGCGATCAGCCGCACCTTGCCGGGGTACTCCGTGATGTCGCCCGCGGCGAAGACCCGCGGCAGGTTGGTGCGCATCGAGGAGTCGACGACGACGTGCCGCTTGTCGGTCTCCAGTCCCCAGGTCTGCAGGGCGCCGAGGTCGGCGACGAAGCCCAGCGCGGCGACGATCGCCTGCGCGGGGACCAGGCGCGGCTCCTCGCCGTCGACGGTGAGCTCGACGGCCGTGGGCTCGTCGTCGCCGAGGATCTGCGAGACCTGCGCGCGGGTGACGACCTGGACCGAGCTGCCCATGACCTCGTCGACGGTGCGCTGGTGGGCTCGGAAGGCCTCGCGACGGTGCACCAGCGTCACCGACTTGGCCACCGGCTCCAGGTGGAGCGCCCAGTCGAAGGCGCTGTCGCCGCCGCCGACGATCACCACGTCGCGGCCGACGTACGGCTCGAAGCTCGGCACGAAGAACTCCACCCCGCGCCCGGCCCAGCCGTCTGCGGCCGGGAGGGCGCGCGGGGAGAACTTGCCGATCCCCGCCGCGATGATCATCGCCTTGGCCACCACGGACGAGTCGTCGTCGAGCCCGACCGTGATCGCCTCCTCGCCCTGCTCGAGCGTCAGGGCGGTGCGCTCGAGGAGGTAGGTCGGCTTCGCCGTCGCCGCCTGCGCGACCAGCCCCTCGACGAGCTCGCGGCCCTTGATCGTGGGGAAGCCGGCGACGTCGAGGATGGCCTTCTCGGGATACATCGCGGTGATCTGCCCGCCGAGCTCCGGCAGCGAGTCGACGACCGCGACCCGCAGCCCGCGGAAGCCCGCGTAGTAGGTCGCATAGAGCCCCGTGGGGCCGGCGCCGATGATGAGCAGGTCGGTGTCGATCGACGAGGCGGCCACCGGGAGTCCTTCCGCTCTGGCTCCCACCACGCGGCGTCACTGCCGCGGGCGGGCTCGACCTCGTTCTACCAGACCCCGAGGGCGTCCCGGTGGCGGCCCCGGTGCCTAGGATGCGTGCATGGCCGGTGACGACTCCCCGGGCGACGCCCTCGAGCTGTGGCGGTCCTTCCCCCAGGACCCCCGCGACCCCTCGCACGCCGTGCTGCGCGCCTCCGACGCCGACCGCGACCGCATCCACGACGTGCTGGTCAAGGCCTACGCCGAGGGGCGGCTCGACCGGGTCGAGTTCGACGAGCGCACCGAGGTCGTCGCCCGCGCCCGCACGCTGGGCGAGCTGCCGGCCGTCGTCGACGACCTCCTGCCCGACCCGGGCCCGGCGCTGACGCCCGCGGCCCGGTGGCTGCCCGCCGGGATCCCCCAGCAGGCGCACGCCGCCTACCTCACCCAGCGGCGCCAGGCCGTCTGGGGCTTCCTCTCGGCGTCCATCGTCTGCTGGGTGATCTGGGCCGCCACCAGCGGCCCCGAAGGCTTCCCGTGGCCGCTGTTCGTCATGCTCGGCACCGGGCTCAACGTCCTGCGCACCCTGGTGATGCGGGGCGACATGATCGCCGAGGAGACGCGCCGCCTGGAGCGCAAGGCCGCCAAGCGGGAGCTCCCGCCGGGGAGCGACGGGTGACGCGCTGGTGGTTGGTGGCCCGCGACCATCCGTCCGGCGTACTGCTGCTGGCGCAGCTGGCGGCGATCCTTGCCTATCCGTTCTTCGGCGAGACCACCGCCGGACGCCTGGTCATCGGCGTCGTCGGCATGGGGATCGTGCTCGTCGCCGTGTGGGCCGTCCACTCCAGCCCCGCCCTCACCTGGGTCGCCCTGCTGCTCGGCGGGCCGGCGCTGGTGCTGACCGTCTGGGAGGCGCTGACTCCCGACGTGGACTGGGTCGTCGTGACGTCCGCCGGGTTCCACACGGCGTTCTACCTCTATGTGTCGTGGGCGATGATCCGCTATCTCTTCGCCGACCGCGACGTGACCCGCGACGAGCTGCTCGCGGTCGGCGCGGCGTTCACCGTGGTGGCGTGGGCGTTCGCCTACGTCTTCGCGGCGGTGCAGGTGATCTGGCCGGGGTCCTTCATCGGCGCCGGAGCCGCCGGGGACCGCACCTGGTTCGAGCTGCTCTTCTCCTCCTTCGCCAACCTCACCGGCGTCGGCCTCTCCGACGTCGTCCCCGTGCTGCCGCACGCGCGATCGGTGGTGATGGTGGAGCAGGTCACCGGGGTCATGTACGTCGCGCTGGTCATCTCGCGCCTGGTGGGCATCGCCGTGGCGCCACGGCGCTGACGATCGAGAGTTGTCGCGACGTCAGGAGCCCTCCGGCGCCGTCACGATCAGCAGCCCGCAGGCGGTGGCGTTGCCGTTGCAGACCCGGTAGATGCCCGCCGGGGCGCGTGGTGGCACGACGCCCGTCACGTCCCGTCGGCGTTCGACGATGCTGAGGTGGCGGGCAGCACGAGGAGCAAGGTGACGAGCAGCCCGGGGACCAGGACGGCGCAGCGCCGCGCCGGGCGAGCCAGGTGGGTCACGCGTCCCAGCCCTCGGGGCGGTGCTTCGCGGGCAGCTTGGACACGACCAGTCGGTAGGACTCGTCGACGGCATCCAGGAGCTCGTCGTCGGGGATGCCGTCGAACGCGAGGTCGTTCCATCCGGAGCGGCCGATGTAGGCCATCACCGCTGCGGCCTCCGGATAGCGCTCCAGCCACTCGTCGGCCACCTCGCGCGTGTGGCCCGCCTTCACCCCCACGCCGTCAGCGCCGAGGAACGCGAAGATCTTGTCGTGGACCTTGATCACCGGGTGCTCGTGGTCCCACGGTTTGTCGGGCCAGGCACCCGGCTTGGCCAGGCAGTGCGCCTGCAGGGTGGCCACGTCCATGGGCTCACCGTACCCATGGCTGCTCCACAGCATTCGAACTGATGATTGCTTAGTGGGCTCCATCGGCGTAGACTGGCGCCACGCACACGCGGGCACCGGGCCTCACTCCAGAGCGTGACCGACGCGACGGTGTGCGAGTCGTGAGGGTCAGTAATCGCCCGGATGCCCGGGCCTCCAGGATCGGCGATCTCCTAGTCAGCCATGCCGTACGGCGTGGAGCCGGAGTCGTCGTGAGGAGGCCGGCAGTGGACCACCCGAACGCCCATCCCATCCTGCGGGCGTGCGCCGACATCGCGGCGTGCCTGAAGGACGTGGCGGCGG
>CAZQCA010000208.1:0-6004 GCA_964591845.1 uncultured Nocardioides sp. | reverse complement strand
AGGCCCTGGACCCCGCCGAGGTCGACGACGCCCAGCCCGGTGCTGCCCCGCGGCCCCGCCTCCACCGCAAACCCCACCGAGGTCGCGGTCGAGGGCGCGCGCGTCGTAGCCCGCGGCGCGCAGCCGCCGGGTGATCTCCTCGGTCATGGCGACGCTGCGATGCTTGCCGCCCGTGCAGCCGATCGCCACCGTCATGAAGCGCTTGCCCTCGGTCAGGTAGCCGGTCGCCGCCGTCGCGAGCACCGGGAGGTACTGGTCCAGGAACGCCGTGGCGCCGGGCCGCTCGGTCACGAAGCGCGCCACGTCGGGGTCCCGGCCGGTCTGCGGGCGCAGCTCGGGCACCCAGAACGGGTTGGGGAGGAAGCGCATGTCGGCGACGAAGTCGGCGTCGACCGGGATGCCGTACTTGAACCCGAAGCTGACCACCGTGACCTTGAGGCCGACCGTCTCGGGGGTGCCGAACGCCTCGGCGATGCGCTCCTTGAGCTGGTGGACGTTGAGGCCCGAGGTGTCGACCACGAGGTCGGCCTCGCTGCGGAGCGAGGCGAGGACGCCGCGCTCCCGCTGGAGGCCGTCGAGGAGCCGGCCGCCGGCCTGCAGCGGATGGGGTCGGCGGGCCGCCTCCTGGCGGCGCACGAGCACCTCGTCGCTCGCCTCGAGGAAGACCAGCGTGGTGCGCCGGCCGGTCGCACCCTGGGCGAGGTTGGCCTCGAGGGAGTCGAAGAACGACCCCGAGCGCACGTCGACGACCACGGCGATCGGCTGGGTGCTCCCCCGGCTCTCGTCGACGAGGCGTACGACGTCGCGCAGCAGGCTGGGCGGCAGGTTGTCGACGACGTAGAAGCCGAGGTCCTCCAGCTCCTTGGCGGCCGTGCTCCGCCCGGCCCCGGTCATGCCGGTGACGACGACCAGCTCGCCACGGTGCGGCGCCTCGCCCATCAGCCCTCCTCGATCTCGCCGGTGGCGGTGTTGATGGCCACAGTCTGGCGCCTCGCGGCGTGGGCCTCGACGGCCTCCTTGATCGCGGTGGCGGTCCGCGGGCCGATGCCGGGCACCTGGGCCACGTCGTCCACGCTCGCGGCGCGGAGCTTCTTCAGGGACCCGAAGTGCTTGAGCAGCGTCTTGCGGCGGACCTCGCCCAGCCCGGGAACCTCGTCCAGCAGGCTCTCGACCATGCTCTTGGAGCGGCGGTTGCGGTGATGGGTGATCGCGAACCGGTGGGCCTCGTCACGCACCCGCTGGAGCAGGTAGAGGCCCTCGGAGCTGCGCGGCAGGATGACCGGGTCGGCCTGCTCGGGAAGCCACACCTCTTCCAGCCGCTTGGCCAGCCCGCAGATCGGGATGTCGTCGATGCCGAGCTCGTCGAGGGCGCGCTGCGCCGCGGCGACCTGGGGCGGTCCGCCGTCGACCACGACCAGCCCGGGCGCGTAGGCGAACTTGCGGGGCCTGCCGGTCTCGGGATCCACGAGCAGCGGGCCGTCGTCGGTGACGACGTGCTCGCTGCGGGCCTGCTCGTCGAGCAGCCGCCGGAAGCGCCGGGTGATCACCTCGTGCATCGACGCGACGTCGTTCTGTCCGTCGACGCCGCGGATCACGAAGCGGCGGTACTCGCTCTTGCGGGCGAGCCCGTCCTCGAACACGACCATCGAGGCCACCACCTCGGTGCCCTGGAGGTTGGACACGTCGTAGCACTCGATGCGCAACGGCGCCTCGTCGAGACCGAGTGCCTCCTGGAGCTCCTCGAGGGCCCGGCTGCGGGTGGTCAGATCGCTGGCCCGCTTGGTCTTGTGGAGCGCGAGCGACTGCCCCGCGTTGCGGGCCACGGTCTCCTGGAGGGCTCGCTTGTCGCCCCGACGGGGCACCCGGACCGACACCCGAGCCCCGCGGAGCTCGCCGAGCAGCTGCTCGATGGTCTCGACCTCGGGCGGCAGCGCCGGGACCAGGATCTCGCGCGGGATGGTGTCGGACTCGCCGCCGTAGAGCTGGAGCAGGAAGTGCTCGACCAGCTCGCCGGTGTCGCCCTCCTCGACCCGGTCGGCCACCCAGCCGCGCTGGCCCCGGATGCGCCCGCCGCGGACGTGGAAGATCTGGACCGCCACCTCGAGCGGGTCCTCCGCCAGCGCGATCACGTCGGCGTCGGTGCCGTCGCCGAGCACGACCGCCTGCTTCTCCAGCGCCCGGTGGAGGGCGCCGAGGTCGTCACGCAGCCGCGCGGCCTTCTCGAAGTCGAGCGCCTCGGAGGCGGCGTACATCTGGCGCTCCAGGCGCTTGACGAAGCCCGCGGTGTTGCCGCCCATGAAGTCGCAGAAGTCGTCGACGATCTGCCGGTGCTCCTCGGCGTCGATGCGGCCCACGCAGGGTGCCGCGCACTTGTCGATGTAGCCGAGCAGGCAGGGCCGGCCGATCTGGCCCGACCGCTTGAAGACGCCGTTGCTGCACGAGCGCATCGGGAAGACCCGCAGCAGCTGGTCGACGGTGTCGCGGATCGCCCACGCGTGGCCGTAGGGACCGAAGTAGCGCGTGCCCTTGCGCTTGGCGCCGCGGCCGACCATCACCCGGGGGAACTCCTCGCCGACGGTGACCGCCAGCCACGGGTAGGACTTGTCGTCGCGGTACTTGACGTTGAACCGGGGGTCGAACTCCTTGATCCAGGAGTACTCCAGCTGCAGGGCCTCCACCTCGGTGGCCACGACGGTCCAGTCGACCGAGGCGGCCGACGTCACCATGGTGGCGGTGCGCGGATGGAGGTGGCCGACGTCCTGGAAGTAGGACGACAGGCGTGCCCGGAGGTTCTTGGCCTTGCCGACGTAGACGACCCGCCCGCGACCGTCACGGAAGCGGTAGACCCCGGGCTGCGTGGGGATCGAGCCCGGCTCCGGCCGGTAGGACTGCGGCCCTCCGGTGGTGCGTGAGGGACGTCGGGTCGGCACGCGGCCAGCCTACGGGTCCGCGGGGACAGGCCCGGGAGCTCACGCCCCCCGCGAGGCCACCGGCCCCAGGCCGCTGCTCTGACGCTCGGCCGTCTGATAGCCCTCCAGTCGGCCGACGACCACGACCTTGACCTTGCTGCCCACCATCCCGCGTGTGAGGGTCAGCCGCGGCCCGTGCGCGTCGCTCACCCTCTCGCCGGCCACGAACCACCGGTAGCGGAAGCTGGTGCCCTCGGTCCAGGAGCCGGTGGTCGCGATCAGCGTCGCGCCGACCCGGGCGCGCCCCTGCAGCGACGGCTTGGCCGTGGTCAGGACACCCTTGGCGACGAGCGACGCCTCCGACTCGACCACAGCGGTGGCGTAGCCGACCGCAGAGACGGTGACCCGGCAGGAGACCGAGGCGCCCAGCTGGTCGGGCGTCGGGACCAGGCTGGGTTCGCCGGCGCCGGCGAGCGCGCTGCCCCCGATGATCCAGGCATAGGTCGACTCGGCGCCGACGGCCGGCTGCTGGACGACCGGAGGAGTGCAGGTCAGCGGCGCCCCCACCCGTGGCGTGCCGGCCAGCGTCGGCTCACCCGACAGCGCGATCGAGCCGACGCCGACCGCCTGCGCCGGGCTGGTGGCCGTCGCGGCCTGGTAGCCCGCTGCCGTGACCGTGACCCGGACGCTGAGCTGGTGGCCGGCGAGCCCGCCCGCCGGTGCGTACGACGGCCCGCTGGCGCCGGGGAGCGGCACCCCGTCGGCCAGCCACTCGTAGGAGACGTCCGTGGGCGCCGGGCTCCAGCCGGTCAGGCTCGCCGACACCGGGACGCCGACCCGGGGGGAGCCCGACAGGCTCACGGCGCCGACCGTGGGGTAGGTCGGCACCCCGCCGGGGATCGTCACCGACACCGTGGCGCCGGAGGAGCTCATCGACGTCACCGACACCGTGGTCCCGCCGATGCTCAGCGTGTCTCCCGCGACCAGGGCCTTGCGGCCGGTGCCGTCGGGGACCAGGGCGATGCCGCTGGCGCCGTTGGCGGTCTCCACGACCACGCCCGGCCGGTAGCTCGTGGCACCGGACCCCGCGGCATAGAACCTTCCCGCGTCGGGGCCGGTGCCCGACCGGTAGTCCAGGTGCAGCTGCTTCCCGGTCGCCGGCTCGGTGATCGCGAGGCTGCGCAGCCCGGAGCCCGAGCCGCGTGGCAGGAGCGTCCGCGTGACGGTCGTCGTGGAGACGCCGCCGGTGAGCGTCTCGACCTCGCCGGGGTCGAGGATCCCCTGGATCCGGCGCGACTCGGTGCCCAGCGCGGGAGGCAGCGGATGGCCCACGATGGCCGCGCCCATCACGCTGTAGTAGTCGCCGTACTCCGACGCGCAGGAGGTCGTGCACGGCCCCAGGGCGGCGTGGTGGAAGCCGTAGTTGTGGCCCAGCTCGTGGGCCAGCACCTCCTCGAAGTACGCCGGGTTGCCGATGCTGATCGTGTAGCCGCCGCGCGCGAACGACACCGAGCCCAACGTGCCGCGGCCGACCACGCCGCCGGCCTGGCACTCGCGCGGCACCACCAGGATGAGCTGGTCGCCGCCCCCGAAGCTCGCCTGGGGGAACTCCGCCGCCGCCTCGCTGACGGTGGCGGAGAAGTCCGAGCCCGAGAGCCCACACCCGGCGGCCTCGGAGGTCGCGTCCGCCGTGTAGTGGGCCACCGCGGTCGGCACCGTGACCGACGCGATGGCCCCGCCGGACTGGGTCGTCCAGTAGTCGGCGACCCACTGCACCTTGGCGAGCAGCTGGGCGTCCGACAGCTGAGGGTCGGTGAAGTTGTCGGGCACCGCCACGAACCAGCGGTGCGTGGCCGGGCCCGCAGCGGTCGGTGCGGGGGGCTCGAGGCGGGAGGACGTGAGCGCCACGGGCCGGTCGCCTCGCGGGCGGCCGGTCGCCGTCAGCGACCCGGGCGGGACGCGCCCCACCAGACGTGAGCCGGGCACGGCGTCGGCGGGGAGGCCCGACACGGGTACCAGGGCCCCGGCCTCGGTGCGGACGGCGTACCCGGTCGGCGCGTCGGCCTCCGCCGGCACCTCCAGCAGCGTGCCCTCCAGCACGGCGGCGGCGTCGACGTCGGCGCGGGCGGGCGAGGGGACCAGCAGGCACAGCGCGGCCGCGACGGCGGCCACCGGCCCGGTCACTCGGGGTCTGCGGCGCATGGCTCCCTTCCCTGGTCGATGGCCAGGGTAGGTGCGTCAGGCGGGGCTCGTGGCCGAGTCGGGGACACCGGCCGGGTGGTTCAGTCCAGCGCGGACCGGCACTCGGCCGGCACCGCGGCTCAGGCGGGCAGGATCTGGTCCCCCTCGACCGTGATCTCGACCGTCGCCAGCGGCTGGGTGGCCTGGCTGCCCGGCACAGGCACCCCGTCGGTCATGGAGAAGAGGCTGCCGTGGCAGTTGCAGTGGATCTTGCCGTCGACGATGTCGGCCACCGGGCAGCCCTGGTGGGTGCAGGCACGGTTGAAGGCGTGGAACTCGCCCTCGGCCGGCTGCGTGATGACCACGCTCGGCTCGTCCAGGAACACCGCACCGCCGACCTCGATGTCCTCGGTGGACGCGAGCGCGTCGCCGGCAGCACCGGAGTCGCCGCTCGCGGGGGCGGACGAGTCGTCGCCGGCGGGCGTGGAGCCGGCCGGGCTGGACGGGTCCGAGGCGTCGGTCGTCTCGCCGTCGCCACCGCAGGCGGCCAGCAGCGGGACTCCGACGCCGGCCACCGCGAGGCCGGTCATCATCGTGCGGCGGCGCACGCCGTCACGGTCGGGTGCTTGCTCAGGGGTCACCACATGCTCCTGGCAGAGAGGGGACGGGATGCGACAACCCTAGGCAGACGCGCGCGAGCGCCGGGACTGTCCTTTGGTACTACGACCCCGCGCCGTCCTGCGCGGGGCGGCGGCGGCCCGGCCACCGTCGAGCAGTGACGCGAGGAAGCGTCCGGTGTGGCTCTCGGGGTCGGCGGCCACCTGCTCGGGCGTGCCCTCGGCGATGACCAGGCCGCCCCGCGAGCCGCCCTCGGGCCCCATGTCGACGATCCAGTCGGCGGTCTTGATGACGTC
>CAZQCA010000207.1:0-6033 GCA_964591845.1 uncultured Nocardioides sp. | reverse complement strand
CCGCAGGTCGTCGAGCTGGCGCAGGGCGCTGCGGGCGAAGAAGCCCAGCTCGGGGTGGTGGCGCTTGCCCTCGAGCTCGGTGATCACCACGACCGGGAGCACCACCTCGTGCTCGGCGAAGCGGCGCAGGGCACCGGGGTCGGCCAGCAGGACGCTGGTGTCCAGCACGAAGGTGCGCGTCCCGTCCGTACGGGCGGTCGCTGCTGGGCGGGTCTTCTGGGCGGTCTGTCGGGCGGCTTTCTGCGACGAGGTCGACACGTCTTCCCCTCCGGCGACCGGCGCGCACACCCACGCCCGGCCTTGTCAGCTACTCGCAGGCGGGACGGGGCGCCACCCGAAGGCCGGGGTGCCGGCCTCCTCGCGCGCGGCCGGGAGCACCCAGCCACTCGCAGCGGTCGCGATGGGTCACGAACGGGCCTCCCGACGAGGGCGGGCTTCCCCGCTCGCCCTCCCTGCGACCGTACGACGACGACGCGGCCGCCGTGTCGCGACACGCCCGAACGGGGGGTGAACGCTCCGGGCCGGCACGGCTGGTCTGGTCAGCTCCCGAACCGGCGCTGGCGCTGGGTGTAGGCGCGGATCGCCCGCAGGAAGTCGACCTTGCGGAAGTCGGGCCAGTAGGCCTCGCAGAAGTAGAACTCGCTCTGCGCGCTCTGCCAGAGGAGGAACCCGCCCAGCCGCTGCTCGCCCGACGTGCGGATCACCAGATCCGGGTCGGGCTGGCCCTTGGTGTAGAGGTGCTCGGCGATGTGGTCGACGTCGAGCGCCTCGGCGAGCTCCTCCAGGCTGGTGCCGCGCTCGGCGTGCTCCTGGAGCAGGCCGCGCACGGCGTCGGCGATCTCGCGGCGGCCGCCGTAGGGCACTGCGACGTTGACCAGCAGCCCGTCGACGTCGCGGGTGTCCTCCTCGGCCTGCTTGAGGCGGGCCGCCATCGGCGCCGGGAGCAGGTCGAGGGCGCCGACGGGGTGCACCCGCCAGCGCCGCTGCTCGGCGAGCGCCTCGACCGCGTCGCCGATCACGGTGAGCAGCCCGTCGAGTTGCTCGGGCGGACGGTTGAGGTTGTCGGTGGAGAGCAGCCACAGCGTGACGACCTCGACCCCGACCTCCTCGCACCAGCCGAGCAGCGGCTCGATGTTGGCAGCGCCGGCCCGGTAGCCGCTGGTGCTGTCGCGCCCGACCCCCTTGGCCCAGCGCCGGTTGCCGTCGAGCATCACGCCGATGTGCTTCGGGATGCGGTCCTTGGGCAGGGCCTGCAGCATCCGTGCCTCGTAGGCGGGGTAGAAGAGGCGGCGCACGCGCTCCTTGAGCTCCGTCATCGCCGCCACCCCCCGATCGTATCCGCGGTGGGCGACGTGGTGGAGATAACGCCGCGCGCCCACCGCCGCCCACCTACGCTGTGTGCATGAAGGACGCCGTGCGCGTGCGCCTCGACGGGCTGCACGACCAGCTCGACCATGTGATCGAGGAGGTGCTCGACGACCTCAAGCCCCGCCTGCGCGGCTGGCTCCACGCCGCGACCGCGCCGCTGACCCTGGCCGCGGGCATCGTCCTGATCGCGCTGTCCCCCGACGCCCCGACCCGCTTCGGCTCGGCGATCTACGCCGGCTCGGCCCTCCTGCTGTTCACGGTGTCCGCGGTCTACCACCGCGGCCGCTGGTCACCTCGCGTCCACGGCTTCCTGATGCGCTTCGACCACGCCAACATCTTCCTGCTCATCGCCGGCTCCTACACACCCTTCACGCTCCTGCTGCTGGAGGGTCGCGACCGCACGGTGATGCTGACCGTGGTGTGGGTCGGGGCGGCGCTCGGCGGGATCTTCCGGATCTTCTGGGTGCATGCGCCGCGCTGGCTCTACACCGCGATCTACATCGGCCTCGGCTGGGCGGCGGTGGCCTACGGCGGCGCCTACGTCGACGGGGCGCTCGGGCTCGGTGTCGGCATCGGTACGGCGGTGCTGGTCCTGGCCGCGGTCGGCGGCGCGCTCTACACCCTCGGTGGCGTCGTCTACGGCTTCCGCAGGCCCGATCCGTGGCCCCGGTGGTTCGGCTTCCACGAGGTGTTCCACACGTTCACGATCCTGGCGTTCATCACCCACTACGTCGGCGTCTCGCTGGCGACCTACTCCCTGCGCTAGACGCCTGTCGGCTCAGCTGAGGGCCGCGACGAACAGCGCGAGGGCACCGAACCCGACGACCACCCCGAGCGCGGCCGCCAGCCACGCTGCGTGCGCCACCACCCACTCCAGGGCCTGGTAGGCCAGGCCCAGCAGGCCGATCGCGAGGGTCACGTGGAAGAGCGCGGCCAGCGCCACGCCCGCGATCAGCCCGGCACGCCAGTAGGGACCCCAGGTCACGCTCAGCACCGACGGCAGCACGATGGCGCCGGCCAGGCCGTAGCCGATCTCGCCCCACCAGCCCGTCTCGGGCATCCACGGGATGTCCCACAGCCACCGGTAGTCGCGGTCGAAGAGCTGCGCCGTCGCGCACAGGCCGAGATACACGATCGACCCGAGGAGGACCGCGATGACCACGCGGAAGTACCACTTCTTCCACGTCGGCCACTCGAGCCTCGGGCCGAGCCACAGGGACGCTGTGGTCACGGCCGCCCAGACCAGCCAGCGCCGCACCAGCCCCACGTGGGCGTCCCTCATCGCGTTGCGGAAGATGACGTCGGCGTCGATCCGGTCGATCGGCTGGCCGGGCGGGTCGACCCGGTACGTCGGGTTCGAGTCCGGGTCGCAGACCAGCCCGTCGTGCACGAGCGCCGCGGGCAGGTGGGTGCCCGACTTGGGCACCAGCCAGGTGAACCACGCCGGCACCGAGGTCAGGTCGGTCGTGTACTCGTCGAAGGCGTTGGGCACGGTGATCGTGCGGTCGTGGTCCTTGTCGTAGTAGGAGATCGTCGCCAGCAGCGCGAACTCCTCCTTGACGTTCTCACCCTCGGCGCTGCGCATCACCCGCCAGAGCATCACCTCCGCCGGTGTGTGGGGCCAGGTACGACGTCGCTCGGCGCCGTCCATGGGCTCGCCGTAGGTGAAGTTCTGCGGGTTCGCCTTGGTCGTCAGCTCTGCCATCGGATCAGCGTGGCACCCCGGCGATCCTCCTGGGAATGGCCCGGCCGGGGGTGGTCAGTCCTCGAGCTCCGCGCGCCGGGCGGCGACCAGCGCGGCGACCACGTCGGCGCTCAGCGGGTGGTCGACCGTGAACCGCACGGCACCCTTGGAGGTGGACCACGGGGTCAGCAGGTCGTGGAGGCGCTCGATGACCGCCGGGCTGAACGGCAGGTAGGACAGGTGGGCCGAGGCGGCGGAGAAGCCGGCGAGCGGACGGCCGTGGAGCCGGTACGCCGGTGCGCCGTAGCTGAGCGCCCGCTCGGCATCGGGCGCGGCGTGCTCGATCAGCCCGGCCAGCTCCTGCAGCGCGGCCCGCTGCTCCGCCGGCAGGGCGGCGAGGTAGGCGTCGTGGCGCTCGGACTCGGTGCGCGACGCCTCGGCCATGGCGCGCAGCCTCTCACAGCTCCTCGGGCGAGGTCACCGGCCGCTCGCAGACCTGGCGACGACACACGTACGCCGCCGCGCCGCCGTCGACCGCACCCCGGCCGGAGAGCAGCGGGATGTCGTCGCGCGGCCCGTCGGACACCACGACGAGCGCCCCCGGACGCCGTCGGGCAGCGGCGGCGAGTGCGTCGCGCTGCGCGCCGGCCGGGCCGACGACCGCGATCTCCTCGGGCCCGTCGAGCATCGACTGGGCGGCCGCCAGGCTCCATCCGACGAAGCGCGGCGCGCGAGCGGCCAGCCCGGCGACGGTGCCGAGGGCCTGCTCGGCCGCGTCGCGATGTCGACCGGAGCCGCTGAGCGCCGAGAAGGCCGCCAGCGCGTGGATCGTGGCGGAGAGTCCCGAGGGGCTGGCGTTGTCCGAGGGGTCGCGCGGGCGGGCGACCAGCGTCTCCGCGTCGTCGGCGGTGTCGAAGAAGCCCCCGTCGTCGGCGCGGAAGTGCACCAGCGCCACGTCGAGGAGCTGCTCGGCCCGCTCCAGCCAGGCGGCGTCACCGATCGCCTCGACCAGCGACAGGAAGCCGCCGGCCACCGCCCCGTAGTCCTCCAGGACGCCCGCGTGCGCCCCGACCACGCCGTCTCGCGACACCCGCCGCAACCGCCCGTCGACGAGGTGCACGTCGACGAGGAGCCGGCCCGCGGTGAGCGCCGCGTCGACGTACGCCTGCTCGCCGAGGCGCAGCCCCGCGTCGACCAGCCCCGTGACGGCCAGCCCGTTCCAGGCGGCGACCACCTTGTCGTCGCGGGCGGGGCGGACGCGATGCTCGCGGAGCGCGAAGAGCCGGCTCCGGACGTCGCGCCAGCGCTCGACGTCGTCGGGATCGCGCAGCAGCTGGAGCGTCGACGTGCCGTGCTCGAACGTGCCGCGCTCGGTCACGTGGAGGAGCTCGGCGGCCCAGGCACCGTCGTCCTCGCCCAGGTGGGCGACCAGCTCGGCCGGCGTCCAGACGTAGTACCTGCCCTCCACGCCCTCGCTGTCGGCGTCGAGCGCGGAGGCGAAGCCTCCCTCCGCCGTGCCGAGCTCGCGGATCATGAAGTCGGCGGTCTCGCGTGCCACCCGCTCCCCGGACGGCCCTCCCCAGCGGGCGTAGAGCCCGACCAGCTGGGCGTTGTCGTAGAGCATCTTCTCGAAGTGCGGCACCACCCAGGCCCGGTCGACCGAGTAGCGCGCGAAGCCGCCACCGAGCTGGTCGTAGATGCCGCCGCGGGCCATCGCCTCGAGTACCCCGTCGAGCATCGCTCCGGCCGTCTCGACACCACCCCGCCTGCGCAGGAACTCCAGCACCATCGACGGCGGGAACTTCGGAGCCCTGCCGAAGCCGGGCGCCTGTGCGTCGTACTCGCGGGCCAGCCCGGCCACGGCGGCCTCGAGCTCGGGCTCCCCGAGGGGCCCGGCCGCGAGGGACACCTGCTGGTTGAGGAAGTCGCGGAGGTCGCCCGCCACCCGTCGGATGTCGTCCCCGCGGCCGGTCCACGCGTCGACCAGCGCGCCGAGCACCTGCCGGAACGACGGCTGCCCGTGCCGGGGCTGGTCGGGGAAGTAGGTGCCCGCGAAGAACGGGTTGCCCTCGTGGTCGAGCACGCACGTCATCGGCCAGCCGCCCTGCCCGGTCATCGCCGTGGTCGCCTGCATGTAGACCGCGTCCACGTCGGGGCGCTCCTCGCGATCCACCTTCACGCTCACGAAGTGCTCGTTGAGGTACGCCGCCGTCTCGTCGTCCTCGAACGACTCGTGGGCCATCACGTGGCACCAGTGGCAGGCGGCGTACCCGACGGACAGCAGAACTGGTGCATCACGGCGCTTCGCCTCGGCGAACGCTTCAGGGCCCCACTCCCACCAATCCACCGGATTCTCCGCGTGCTGTAGCAGATACGGGCTCGTTGCCGAGGCGAGGCGGTTGGCCATTCCTGTGACTCCTGACGAGTGGCACGTGCATCACTTTCCCCTGGGTGATGCACGAGAGTGATGCACGAAAACAGCGTACGATGGTTCTTCCAGCGTAGGAGGTCTCGTGGCGACGCGTTCTCAGCCGAAGCTGCTCGCGCAGGGCAAGCCGCGCACCCTCGGCGGCAGCACGCGGCCGTGGCGGGTGCGTCTCTACGCACCCGCACCGGGTAGCAACAAGTACCAGGTGTACTTCAAGGCGCCCGCCGGCGAGGGCGAGCCGTGGAAGCGGGTGTTGCGCCGCGCCGCCTCCGAGGAGGAGGCACGCAAGATCTTCGCGCAAGCGGAGGCCGCGCTCGACACCGAGTCGGAGACGCCGGCGGGCGCCGACATCCGGGCCTCCAGGACGATCCGGATGCTCGGTGAGCAGTACATCGCCGACAGCATCGAGCGAGGAAAGCAACCCCGGACGATGGAGGGACGCGAGTCCCGGCTCAACGCCCACATCCTGCCGACCATCGGCGAGGTGCCGGTGACGAAGTGGCGCGTCGAGCACAGCCGCAAGGTGATGGAGAAGGGCAGCAAGACGCTCTTG
>CAZQCA010000206.1:0-6086 GCA_964591845.1 uncultured Nocardioides sp. | reverse complement strand
CACTACCACTTCGCCCGGACCAAGGCCGAGTATTTGTCGGCGGTCGTCGAGGGCGTCATGATCTTCGTCGCCGCCGTCTTCATCATCCTGTCCTCGGTGCGGCGGTTCCTGGACCCGCAGCCGCTCGAGAACGTCGGGGTCGGTCTCGGGATCTCGATCGTGGCCGCGCTGCTCAACGGCACCATCGCGACCGGCAAGCTGCTGACCGACATCCTGGCCGGCGCCCTGGGCCTGCACTCCAAGTCGGCCCCGAAGTACGGGTCGGAGAAGAGCGGCGCCCCGACGAACTTCTACATCACCCTCAGCCCCGAGCCGGTGAAGATCACCAACGCCGAGCTCGAGGACGTCGAGATCGTGGTCTCTCCCGACCACCAGGTCTTCCGGCACACCGACCCCCTCCGCGGGCTGGTCGAGGGCGGGACGTTCCTGATGCAGTCGGATCGCACACCGGAGCAGGTCTGGGCGGAGCTGCCCCCGGCGGCGCGCGAGACCATCAGGTCCCGCCGGATCCGGGTGCTCCTCGTCGACGCCTTCGGCGTCGCCCGCCGGCACGCCCCCCAGCCGGAGCTGGAGACCCGGATGATGGGCATCGCCTTCATCGGGGCGATCGTCGGGCACGTCGACCGGATCGCGTCGGCCGACGCCTCCGGCGAGGCGCTGCTGGCCAAGGTCCGGGAGCAGATCGAGCACAAGTTCGGGCGCAAGGGCCAGGCCGTCGTCGAGGGCAACATGGGGGTGATCCGCGACGGCAGTGCCGCTACCCGCGAGCTCGACTGGCGGCTGCCCGCGATGGCCGAGGCCGAGTCGCGACCCTCGTCACTGTCGGCCCTCACGGTCGCGGTGTCGGCGGCCTGCGAGTGCGGGACGACCGGCTGCGCGGCCACCGGGCTGTTCGACCGGGACTACTACGAGAACATGATGGCCAAGCCCTTCCGCGAGGGCACGATCGGCGAGGCGCCGGTGCTCCCCGGTGCCGGGCTGTTCATGCCCGCCGGGACGGCGGCCACCAAGGACAAGGGGCTCTTCCGGCGCACCGTCCCGGAGTTCGACTTCGCCGCCTGCACCGGCTGCGTCGAGTGCGCACTGGTGTGCCCCGACGCCGCGATCCCCAACACCGTGCACCAGATCCACGAGCTGCTGCTCACCGGCATCGACGAGCTGGCGCTCGCTCCCGCCCAGCGGGAGGAGCTGCTCGTCCTGGTGCCGCCCCTGACCGAGCGGGTCCGCGCGACCTACCGAGAGGACAAGGCCGCCCGGGCGTTCCACGAGGTGGTCGCCGAGGCGATCACCGGTCTGCTGGCCGACCTGTCCCAGACAGGCCCGGCGACCGGGCGGGTGACCCTGCCCGGCACCCTCGACCGGTTGGTCGCCGTGCTGGCGGCCTACCCCGTCGCGCGGACCCGCCCGTTCTTCGACGCCGCCGAGAGGGAGGCGCCCGGCACTGGCGGCCTGTACGCCGCCACGATCGACCCGTGGAAGTGCACGGGCTGCCTGGAGTGTGTCGACGTCTGTGGCCCCGGCGCGCTGGTGGCGCGGGACCAGGACGACTCGCTGCTCGCCATGCTCCAGGGCCGGTTCGAGTTCATGAGCCGGACGCCGAGCACGGCCGCCCACTACCTCGCCGGCGCCGACGAGCCCGGCGGCGACACCAAGCGGCTGCTGCTCGACCGCGAGAACTACTACGCCACCACCGGCGGCCACGGCGGCTGCCGCGGCTGTGGCGAGGTCACCGCGATCCGGCTGGTGATGGCGACCAACCACGCGCTCGGCGAGAAGCGCCGCCGGGCGGCGATGCGCCGGGTCGAGGAGCTGCTGTCCGGGCTCGACGCCAAGCTCGCGGCGGTCGAGGACGAGCCTCCGCGTCGCGCGCGCACCACGGAGGCGCGCGCGACGCTGGAGGAGCTCCTCTACGAGCTCGAGAGCGGGCCGACCGGCCGCGGGCGCTCGACCACGGTGATCGCCAACGCCACCGGCTGCTCGAGCGTCTATGCCTCGACGATGCCCTACAACCCCTATCAGGACCCCTGGGTCAACAGCCTCTTCCAGGACACCCAGCCGCTCGCCAAGGGCATCTTCGAGGGAGTCTCCGCCCAGGCGGTGACCGACGTGCGCGCGCTGCGCACCGCCGCGCTGGAGCTCGACGACGCCTACGAGCCCGACGTGCACGACGACGAGCTCCGGCTGCTCGGCTGGGGTGCCTTCACCCCCGCCGAGATGGACCTGCTCCCGACGGTGCTGACGATCAGCGGCGACGGCGCGACCTACGACATCGGCTTCGGCGCCCTCTCCCGGGTGCTCGCGAGCGAGACGCCGATCAAGGTGATGGTGCTCAACACGGGCGTCTACTCCAACACCGGCGGTCAGGCGTCGACTGCGAGCTTCACCGGCCAGGACTCCGACCTGGCCAGGTACGGCGCGTCGCACCGGGGCAAGCACGAGACCCGCAAGGAGCTCGGGCTGCTGGCCTCCTTCCACCCCAACGTCTTCGTGTGTGCCACCTCGACGGCGCTGCAGGGGCACTTCCTGCGCAATGCGCTGCAGTTCCTGACCTACAGCGGGGCCCCCTCGGTCATGGACGTCTACACCCCCTGCGGCTCCGAGCACGGCATCGCCGACGACGCCTCCGCGCAGCGCGCGCGGCTGGCGGTCGAGTCTCGGATGAACCCGGTCTTCGTGCACGACCCCCGCGCCGGGACCTCCTTGCACGAGTGCTTCTCGCTCGAGGGCAACCCCGACCCCGAGTCCACCTGGGCGAGCATGTCCATCGAGCACCTCGACGCCGACGGCAACCTGCAGCTCATGGACGCGCCGATCACCCCGGCCGACTTCGCACTCGGCGAGGTGCGGTTCAAGAAGCACTTTCGCCGGCTCACCGAGGAGGAGGCGGAGCTCGCGCTGCCGATGGACGAGTACGTCGAGCTGCCGGTCGCCGACCGCGCTGGCCGGACGGCGTACGTCTGGGCCACCGACGCCGACAAGCGCCTGGTGAAGGTGGCCACCGACGCCACGATCGTCACCCTCGTGGAGGAGCGGCGCCGCTACTGGCAGACGCTGCAGTACCTCTCCGGCGTGCAGCTCGCCCGGCTCTCCGGTGTGCACCGGGCCGACGTGGCCGAGCTGCAGGCGAGGTACGACGAGGCGGTCGCCGCTCGGGAGCAGTCGATCGACGACCTCGCCCGGACGATGGCCGACCTCGCGACCTCCACGACGGTTACGCCCGTGCTGGCACCGCTCGGGGGAGCGGGAGCGGCTGTCGCGCCTGCGCCGGCCGCTCCCGCGGACCAGGTCGCCGAGACGGCGCTGGTCACCCTGGCCGAGGCCGACATGGTCCTCTGCAACGACTGCAAGACCTGCTACCAGGACCTCCCGACCCTCTTCGAGCGGACCCGCATCGTGGTCGACGGAGAGGCGCGCGACGTGGCCCGGCTGATCCCCGGGGCACTGGAGAAGGTCGAGGTCACCGACGAGCTGCGGGCGCGGATCCACCGGGTCGCCGCCAACTGCGACGCGGAGATCATCCACGAGGGCCGGCCGTGACCACCGACGCGCAGCTCGCCCTCCTCCAGCGGCGCCTCGACCAGGACCCGCGGGCCTTCCGCGACGTCTTCGTTGCCGACGGCGCGGCCGCGGTGGCGGCGGAGTTCCGTCAGCCGGACCTGGGGGAGGGATTCGTCGCGGCGTTCTGGCAGGCGCTGCTGCGCGACGACACGGGCAGCGACGTGCTCATGCGCTTCGTGTGGGACCTCCCGCTCGGCATGAAGCGCAAGCTGATCCGCGGGCTGGGCACGCTGGGGGAGCGCTACCCCATGTTCGTGGGGCTGGCGGAGGGCTGGCCGGCGGGCAACGCGATCGCGCCGTACACCCGTCCCGCGGAGGAGCGCGCCCACGACTTCGACCTGGTCAACCAGGGGTTCCTCGGCTATCTGGGGCAGGGCTACACCCAGCGCGAGGTCGACCTGTTCGTGTGGCTCGAGGCGCTGCGCGACAAGCAGTGCGCCGACAAGCCCTGCGAGATCGGGCTGCACGTCGCGGGCCGCGAGGAGCCGCTCGGCGGCTGCCCGGTCAAGATCCACATCCCCCAGATGATGGAGCTGCTCGGCACCGGGCGCTTCCGCCAGGCCATGGAGCTGATCGAGGCCTGCAACCCGCTGCCCAACGTCACCGGACGGGTCTGCCCGCAGGAGCTGCAGTGCCAGGGCGTCTGCATCCACACCGACCTGCCCATCCAGGTGGGTCAGCTCGAGTGGTTCCTGCCGCAGCGCGACAAGCTGGTCGACCCCGACGGGCCCGCGCGTCGCTTCTCCGGTGTGCCGGACCCGTGGGCGGTGGCCGCCAAGCCGCCCGTCGCCATCGTCGGCTCCGGGCCGGCCGGACTCATCAACGCCTACCTGCTCGCGGCCGAGGGATTCCCGGTCGCGGTCTTCGAGGCCTTCCACGCGCTCGGCGGGGTGCTGCGCTACGGCATCCCCGAGTTCCGCCTGCCCAACAGCCTGGTCGACGACGTCGTGGCCAAGATCCGCCTGCTCGGTGGCCGGTTCGTCCCCAACTTCGTCGTCGGACGCACCGCGACGCTGCAGGACCTGCGCGACGCCGGCTTCTGGAAGATCTTCGTCGGCACCGGGGCGGGGCTCCCGCGCTTCATGAACGTGCCCGGCGAGCACCTGACGAACGTGATGTCGGCCAACGAGTTCCTGGCCCGGGTCAACCTCATGCAGGGGCTGCGGGAGGACTACGAGACGCCGCTCCCCGCGACCGAGGGCCGGCACGTCATCGTGGTCGGGGGCGGCAACACCGCGATGGACGCCGCGCGCACCGCCCGGCGACTCGGCGGGCTGGTCACGATCGTCTATCGCCGCACCCAGGACGAGATGCCGTGCCGGGTCGAGGAGCTCCACCACGCCCTGGAGGAGGGTGTCGAGCTGCGCGTGCTGGCGGCGCCCTACGAGTTCGTCGGGGACGAGCGGCAGCGGGTCAGCGGCGCGCTGCTCGACCTGATGGAGCTCGGGGAGCCCGACGACTCCGGCCGCCGCCGACCGGTGGCGACGGGCGAGCGCACGTCGATCGCCGCGGATCTCGTGATCATGGCCCTCGGCAACGCCTCCAACCCGATCCTCACCGACGCCGAGCCCGAGCTGCACACCACGAGGTGGGGCACCATCGACCTGGACCACCGCGGGTCCCAGGAGACCTCGCTCGAGGGCGTGTACTCCGGCGGCGACGCGACCCGAGGAGGCTCGACGGCGATCAACGCGGCCGGCGACGGCCAGGCCGCGGCCCGCGAGATCGTCGGGCTCGTCGACCTGCCGGCCGACCGGGTGCGCGACGCGGTGTCGCGCGCGGCGGCCTACACGGAGCTCGGCGTGGCCGCCCACACGATCGTGGCGCGCACCGAGCTGGCCGAGGGCATCGTCGAGCTCGTCGTCCGCGCTCCGCTGGTGGCCCACGCGGCCCGGGCCGGTCAGTTCGTCCGGCTGCTCGCCCATCCCGCGGGAGAGCTGATCCCGCTGACCCTGGCCGACTGGGACGCCGACGCGGGCACGATCACCCTGGTCGTCCAGGCGCTCGGCACCAGCACGATCGAGATCTGCGCCATGCAGCCCGGGGAGGAATTCGCGGGGATCGCCGGGCCGCTCGGCCGGGCCAGCGACGTACGCCGCCACGAGGGGACCGTGGTCTTCGCCGCCGGCGGAGTAGGGCTGCCGCCCGTCTACCCGATCATGCGGGAGCACCTGCGGATCGGGAACCACGTGCGCCTCGTCGCCGGCTTCCGCAGCGCCGACGTGCTCTTCTGGACCGGCCCCGGGGAGCGGGTGGAGCGGCTGCGCGAGGAGTTCCCGGGGCAGCTCGACGTCGCCTACACGACCAACGACGGGTCGTTCGGCACCCCCGGCTTCGTGACCGGCCCGCTGACGGACCTGCTCGAGCGTGACGCCTCCGCGCTCGCCGAGGTCGTCGCCATCGGCGCGGCGATCACGATGCGCGCGGTGTGCGAGCTGACCGCGCCGTACGGCGTGGCCACCGTGGCCAGCCTCAACTCGATCATGGTCGACGCGACCGGCATGTGCGGGGCGTGCATGGTGCCGGTC
>CAZQCA010000205.1:0-6172 GCA_964591845.1 uncultured Nocardioides sp. | reverse complement strand
CCCTGCGGCGGGTGGCCGCTGCCCCGTGAGGTCGGCGGTGACCTGTCGCGCAGCCCGACGTCAGCGCTAGCGTGCTGAGGGTGATCGAGCCGAAGGACGCCATCGACCGGATCTCGCAGGCCACCCGTGCGGAGACCGGTCATCGCACGCTGCACGCCAAGGGGCACTTCTACGACGGCACCTTCACCGCCACGCCGGAGGCGGCTGCGCTGTGTCGCGCCGGCCATCTGAGCGGCGCGTCGGTGCCGGTGCTGGTGCGCTGGTCCAACGGCTCGGGCTACCCGCGCAACAACGACACCAAGCCCGACGTGCGTGGGATGGCGCTGAAGTTCCAGCTGCCCGACGGCACCGCCACCGACCTGCTGGGCCAGACGGCCCCGCGCTTCCCGGTGCGCACCCCGGAGGACTTCGTCGCCCTCGTCGAGGCGACCAACAAGCCGTGGAAGCTCCCGCTCTTCCTGGCCACCCGGCCCACCGCCGCCCTCGCCCTGGTGGCGAACGCCCGGGCCGGGGCCGTCAAGCCCCCGCGCTCCTACGCGGAGGCGACCTATTTCCCGGTGCACGCCTATGCGTGGATCGGCCCCGACGGCACCCACCGGTGGGTCCGCTACCGGTTCGAGCCGATCGACCCGGCCTCGGGGCGGCCGGACGGGGAGTTCGACGGGCGCGAGCGGCTCCGCGAGGAGATCCTGGCCAGGCTTGCGGCCGGACCCGTGGCCTTCGACCTGACGGTGACCGTGGCGGCCGACGGCGACGACCCCCACGACCCGACCTCGGTATGGCGGGGGGAGCGCGAGCTGTCGGCCGGCCGGATCGAGGTGACCGGGCCGGCCGAGGACCCGGAGGCCGGTGGCGGCGTGGTGGTCTTCGACCCGACCCGCATCGTCGACGGGCTCGAGCTGTCCGACGACCCGGTGCTGCGCTACCGGCCGTCGGCCTACTCGGAGTCCGTGAACCGCCGCGTCTGAGGCCCCTCGGCTACACGCCCGACGGTCAGTCGAGGGTGTCCCGGCCGACGAGGGTGGTGTAGGTGAAGCCGGCGAGGAGAGCGCCGGCGACCGGGGCGAGGATGAACAGCCACAGCTGGGCGATCGCGTCGCCCCCCGCGAACAGTGCCGGCCCGATCGACCGCGCGGGGTTCACCGAGGTGTTGGTCACCGGGATGCTCACCAGGTGGATCAGCGTGAGCGCCAGGCCGATCGCGATCGGCGCGAAGCCGGCGGGGACGCCGCGTGGGTCGGTCACGCCGATGATGACGTAGAGGAAGACAGCGGTCAGCACCAGCTCGGCGACCAGGCAGGCGAGCAGCGTGTAGCCGCCGGGGGAGCGATCGGCGTACCCGTTGCTGGCGAAGCCGGAGTCCGAGGCCGAGAAGCCGTCGGCTCCCGACGCGATCACCCACAGGACCGCCGCGGCGGCGATGGCGGCGACGACCTGGGTGGCGATGTAACCGCCGGCGTCCTTCCAGGCGAATCGCCTGGCCGCGGCCAGGCCGAGGGTGACGGCGGGGTTGAAGTGCCCGCCCGAGACGTGGCCGACGGCGAACGCCATCGCCAGCACGGTGAGGCCGAAGGCCAGGGAGACGCCGAGGAAGCCGATCTCGCCGCCGGCGAGCACGGCGGCGCCACAGCCTCCGAGGACCAGGACGAACGTGCCGAGGAACTCGGCGGCGAGCCGATGGGCGGTCGTGGGTACGGCGGCGGGCATGGTGGTCTCCTTCCCCGAGGGTGGCGCGGGAGCGCTCGGCACGACCGTAGACCCGCCGACGCCCTGCCCTCACCCCTAGGGGTGAGATCGGCGCCGGCGTGTCGCCGAGGGGTCTGTCAGCGGGGGAGCCGGTCGACGGAGTAGATCTCGTCGATGGTGTCGCGGTCGTCGGCCGGTCCCTGCCGGCCCGTGAGGACGAGGTCGTCGACCACGTCCGCCACCGGGTCGTTGCCGAGCATCGGCCCCAGGACCTGCACCGTCCCCGCGACGAGGTCGACCAGGTGGGTGTGTCCGCGCGCCGCCAGGACGGCGTACCGGTCCGACGCGGCGGCGACGTAGAACTCGTCGCCGGCGACGGCGAGCTCCGGGGTGCCGTCGCCGGCGAAGACCCACAGCTCGAGGTCGCCGCCGCAGGCATAGCTGACCAGGAGGCGAGGGCCGGCGAAGGCGGCCTGGACGGGCTGCTGGCAGCCCTCGGGGGGCTCGGTGGCGACGACCCGGCTGTCTCCACCCTCGGAGAGGGTGACCAGGCCGCGACGGTCGGCGGTGGCACGTGTCTGCCCACCCCAGGCCAGCAGCTCTCCGTCGAGACCGGGGACCGGCGTGAGCTCCTCGCCGCCGCCGATGGACGCCGCGTACCACACCGTCGAGACCGGGTCCTGCAGGTACACCCGTCCATCGGCCCCGGCGAGCGGCCCGGTGAAGGCGTTCGGCATCCCGAAGAAGCGGTCGACGCCCACGGGCCGGTCGAGCGACACGATCTGCCAGGCCCGTGCCGCGCGGTCGAACACCAGCAGGCGGAAGGTCTGCGACTGCCGGTTGTCGAGATAGACGAGCCGGTCGGCGGTCGCCTCGAAGGGGGTCGGCTCGCCGACATCGACGCCGGGGTCGGGGAGCCAGTCGGTGCGCTGGGACGCAGGGTCGAGCAGGCCGGCCTCCCACACGTCGCCGTCGTAGGAGTAGCGGGCGCGCAGGACGAGCCCGTCGTCGGTCAGGCCCTGGTAGCGGTCGAAGTCGAGGTTCGTGGCCGGCTGGCGGTTCAGATCGCGCAGCCTGACGACCTCGGTCGAGTCCAGGGGGTCGCCCGAGTCGTCGAGGGCGAGCCGGCGTCCGGTGTCGGGGACGATCCGCTCGGCCGGCTGCGGCGGCGCCGGGTCCGGCCGCACCACCCACGCGGTCAGGCCGACCGCGGCGACCGCGACCGCGGCGCAGCCGGCCGCCACCAGCCGCTGGCGACGGCGTACGCGCTGCTTGCCCTCCTCGAGCAGCAGGGCCGCGTCGAGCGGGGCGGCCTCCGGCGTCTCGACGAGCCGGGTCATGGCCTGTGTGAGGTCGAGCCTCATGACGTCACCCCCCGCGGTTCGTCCTGGGTCAGGGTCATGGTCCATCCGTGTCGCTCGAGGGCGGCGCGCAGCGACGCCAGGCCCTTGGCGGTCTGGCTCTTCACCGTGCCCTCACGGCAGCCGAGGAGCCGGGCCACCTCGTCGACGGAGAGGTCCTCGTAGTGACGGAGTACGACGCACGCGCGCTGTCGCGGTGGCAGCTCCCGCAGCGCGGCGACCAGCACCGCGCGCTCGGTCACCCGGGCAGCAGGGTCGGGAGCCCGGTCGTGCAGCTCGACGTGGCCCACCCGCTCCCGGCTCGACCGCCGGCGGGACTGGTCGATCGCGATGGTCACCACGGCGCGGGTCGCATAGGTCCGCATGCCCGCGCGGTGATCCAGGCGGGGCCACGCGACATAGAGGCGGAGCAGCGCCTCCTGGGCGAGGTCGGCGGCCCGGTCCCAGTCGCCGCACATGAGGAAGGCGGTGCGCAGCAGCTGCGGACGGCAGGCGGCAGCGAACTCCGTGAACTCGCCGTCGTCCCGCCTGGCCATGGTCCGCCCCTGTCTCGATCCGTGTGCCTAGATGAACGAGACGGAGGCCGGGCGGGGTTGCCCCGGGTCAGCCCGGCCCCGGGCAGGGCCCTCCGGTCACCCGGTCGTCTCGGCTCATGGCTGCCGGCCGAACGCCGCCAGCAGTCGGTCCTGGGGGTGCTCGAACGTCCCGTCCGGGGGGTCTCCGATGATCCCCGCCGCGCGGTAGGCGCCCTCGCGGTCGGCGAACCACGAGGCCACCTCGGCCACCAGCTCCGGGTCGAGCTGCGTGCTGCCACCGGTCGCCCGAGCGAGGTCCCAGGCGTGGATCAGGTGATCGGCGGCGAGCTGGCGGAGGTACTCGCCGGCGTCCTCGTCGCCGTACGACAGGTGGACGAGCGCGCCCCCGAGATCGGTGCTCCCGACCGCTGCGAGCGCGGCGGCCGCGGCCTCGGCCGCCGCCTCCACCGGCCGATCGCCCACCAGGTCGCCGTCCAGGCCGTCACCGACCTCCGCGATCGTGCGGCCCTCCAGCAGCGGCACGGTCCAGAGGTCCTCACCGACGACGTGGTTGACCAACGCGCGCGCGTCCCAGCCGGCGCACGGCGTCGCCGACCCCCACTGGTCGGGACCCACCGACTCCACCCGAGACGTCCACTCGCCGACCGTCCGGCGATGCAGGCTGACGACGTCCATTCGAGGCTCCTTCGCGGTCACCCCCGCAGCCTCAGGCTCCTCCACCTCCGGGCCCGAGTCCAGACCCGGATCCGGGGCGGGCGAGGTGGGTGCCCCCGCCAGGACTCGAACCTGGGACCGGCGGATTAGAAGGCCGCTGCTCTATCCAGCTGAGCTACGGAGGCAGGGCCCCATTGTGACCGATGCCCGCGCCCGGGACGTCATCCGGCTCGACCGTCGACGACCACGGCGATCTTGCCGCGCACCCGGCCCGAGGCCAGGTAGCGGAGCGCGTCGGCGGCCTGCTCCAGGGGGAACGTGCGGTCCAGTGGCGCGCGCAGCGAGCCCTCCTCGACCATGGCGACGAGGTCGGCCATGCCCTCGGCGGTCTCGCGGCTCATGACTCCGGCCACCCGCTGCCGCACGAACAGGGAGAGCACCGGGGCGATGAGCTGGCGCTCGAACCCGGCCAGGAACCGGCCGTCGGACTGCTCGCCGCCCACCAGGAGATGGGTGCCACGCGGGGTCAGCAGCCGCCGCTGGTCGCGGAGCGGGGCGTTGCCCGCGCAGTCGACGATGACGTCGTAGCGACGGCCGTCGTCGTCGCGCCCGGCGAGGGCGTAGTCGAGCGTGCGCGTGGCGCCGAGCGACCGCACGAGATCGGCCTTCGCGGCGCTCGTGACCCCCGTCACCTCGGCGCCGGCCGCGGTCGCCATCTGGACGGCGTAGGAGCCCACGCCGCCGGAGGCCCCGGTGACCAGCACCTGCTGCCCGGCATGCACCCGCCCCACGTCGCGGACCGCCTTGAGGGCGGTGAGCCCGGAGATCGAGAGCACCGCCGCCTCGGCGAAGGAGAGGCCGGCGGGCTTGCGGGCCAGGCGGCGCAGGGGTACGACGGCGTACTCGGCGAAGGACCCGTCGGCGGTGCCGATGACCTCGTCGCCGACGGCGAAGCCGGAGACGTCGGTCCCGACCGCCGCCACGGTGCCCGCCACGTCGCGGCCCGGCGTCGGCCACTTCGGCCGCCGCAGGCCGATCCCGACGCGGGCGAAGAGCGGGAGACCCGTCATCAGGTGCTCCGTGCCGCGGTCGACGCCGGCCGCGTGGACCCGAACGAGGACCTCGCGGGCCGCCGGGGTGGGGACCCGGATCTCGCGGAGCGCGAGCTGCTCGGGGCCGCCGTACTGCTCCTGGACGATCGCCCGCATGGTCGTGGGGAGGGCGGTGCCGCCCGCGGTCGTTCTTACGCTGTAAGTCTCCATGGCGCCACGGTAGCCTTACGGCGTAAGAACCGCAAGTCCGTCAGCCCACCCGTTCGGTCACGGCGCGGGCCAGGTCGTCGAGGACCGCGGACGTCGGGAAGGGCGTCCCGGGCAGCGCGTAGAGGTGGAGCACGTCACCGTCGACGCTCTCGAGCGCGAGCTCCCACCGGCCGGGGGTACCGGCCCCGTCGCGCCGCTCGACGGCCCCCTCGGCGGGGCGGATCGCCAGCACCGGCGAGCCGGAGTCGTCGTTGACGTCGAGGGACGCGAGCACGCCGACCGTCAGCTCACGAGGGACGGCGGGCGGGCCGCCGACCAGGTGCACCAGGACGCCGGGAGCGCCCGGCGCCAGCTCCACGTCGACGGGGGCGTGGAAGGGCAGCATGATCCCCGTGCGGCCCCAGTGTCCGGTCCGGACCGCCATGGCGAGAGTCGTGGGTTCACTCATGAGTCCAGTGTCGAACCGCAGGACTCTCGAGGGGAAGGGTCAGCCGCGCAGGCCCGCCATCCAGGACTCGACCTCTGTCGACGTACGCGGCAGGGCGGCGGAGAGGTTGCGATGACCCTCGGCGGTGACCACGACGTCGTCCTCGATGCGGATGCCGATGCCGCGCAGCTCCTCGGGGACCAGGAGGTCGTCCACCTGGAAGTAGAGGCCGGGCTCGACGGTGAG
>CAZQCA010000204.1:0-6173 GCA_964591845.1 uncultured Nocardioides sp. | reverse complement strand
GCCGCCGATGCAGGCGTCGACGTGGCAGCGCTCGCCGCGCGCCGCGGCGACGGCGGCGATCTCGGCCAGCGCGTCGACCGCGGCGTGGGCGTACGACGGCGCCGAGGCGACGACCAGCACCGTGTCGTCGTCGACCAGGGCGGCGATCGCGTCGGGGTCGGGGCGGAAGTCCCCGCCGACGGGCGCGGTGCGCAGCTCGACGCCGAAGTAGTGAGACGCCTTGCGGAACGCCGCGTGCCCCGTGCTCGGCAGCACCAGGTTGGGCCGCTCCACGTCGGGGTGCGCGTCGCGGGCCGCCTGCACGGCCAGCAGGCACGACTCGGTGCCGCCGGACGTGACGGTGCCGACGGCAGTCGGCGGTGCGTCCAGGAGCATGCAGGCGAACCCGACCAGCTCGTTCTCCATGGTCAGCAGGCTCGGGAACGCGGTCGGGTCGAGCCCGTTGGCGCCGGCGTACTCCGCGACCGCCCGGCTGGCCATCGCGTCGACCTCGGGGAGTCCGGCGTCGTAGACGTAGGCCAGCGTGCGACCGCCGTGGACGGGCAGATCGGCGGCGCGGAGCGACTCCAGGCGGGCGAGCGGGTCTGCGGTCATGCCGGGGCTCCTTCGATGTCGACGACGTCGGCGTCCAGCGAGTAGCGGCGCAGCCACCACAGGCTCGCGAGCGTGAGCGCGGCCGGCAGCACCGAGAAGCCGAGCACGATCGCGGTCAGTGCGGAGTCGGGCTGGGTCACGTCGCCGGTGGTCGACGACCGGTAGCCGCCGACGGCGAGCACCGCCGCATAGAGCGCCGGGCCGAGCGCGAGGCCGAGCGTCTCGCCGGCCGTCCAGACGCCGGTGTAGACGCCGGCGCGGTTGCTGCCGGTGCGCCGCGCGTCGACCGCCGCGGCGTCGGGCAGCATCGCGAGCGGGAACACCTGGGCCCCGGCGTAGCCGACCCCGACCAGCGCCGTGGCCGCGAACACCACCGACGGCGGCGCGGTCCGGGCCGTCGTCAGCAGCAGCGCCCCCGCCCCGAGCACCAGGCTCGACAGGACGTATCCGCGCTTCTTGCCGACGGAGGCCCCGACCCGCGCCCAGACCGGCGTCAGCACCAGCGCCGGACCCACGAAGCAGAGGAAGAGGATCGTCGACGCGCCGTTGTCGTCGAGCACCTGGCGGGCGAGGTAGTCGACACCGGCGAGCATGCTGCCGGTGGCCAGCGCCTGGAGGACGAACGTGGTGAGCAGCCACCGGAAGTCGTGAGCGGAGGCCACGATCCGCAGCTGGTCGCGCAGGCTGCCGGGACCCGGCTCGACCGCTCCGACCGGAGCCGCCCGGGTGCGGCGGTAGGCGCTCAGCACCCCCACCAGGATGAGCACGGCCATCGCGACGCCCATGACCCGGTAGCCCGCCCGGCCGCCGACGGCGTCGCGGATCAGCGGCGCGGTGGCCCCTGCCAGCATGATCGTGAAGGCCAGCAGCGCGACCCGCCAGGTCATCAGCCGGGTGCGCTCGTCGTACGACGAGGTGATCTCGGCCGGCATCGCCACGAAGGGCACCTGGAAGAAGGCGTACGCCGTCGCGGCCAGGAGGAAGAACGCCAGCACCCAGGCGGCGTCGGCGACCCGCGAGCCGGTGTCGGGGCCGGCGAAGATCAGCGCGAACGCCGCGGCGAGCCCCACGCCGGCGCGGAGCAGCCAGGGCCGGCGCGGCCCTCGCGCGTCGACGGTGCGGTCACTGATGCGGCCCGCGATCGGGTTGAGGATCACGTCCCAGCCCTTGGGCAGGAAGACGATCAGGCCGGCCACCAGCGACGCGATGCCGAGGCTGTCGGTGAGGTAGGGCAGGAGCATCAGGCCGGGCACGGTGCCGAAGGCCCCGGTCGCGACCGATCCCGACCCGTAGCCGAACCTCACCCCTCGGGGCAGCGTCCCGGACCGCTCCGACGGTGCTGACATGGCCGCAGGCTACCCACGACCCGGCGGGTCCGGGGCCCCGAGCCGGCGTGCTGGGTCAGCCGGACAGGGCCCGCGAGGACGCGGAGCCGTAGCGCCGCCGCGGGTTGGCCCCGATCGAGGGCGCGCTCGGCTTCGAAGCGGGGGCTGCCTTCTTGGCGGCGGCCGCCTTCTTGGCTGGCGCCTTCGCGTCGGTGACCTTCGGGGCGGCGGCTTTCTTGGCAGGAGTGCGCCGCGGCTTCGTCGTACGACGCGGCGCGCCCGACCACTCCCGTACCCACGCGTCGAGCACCGCCCAGGTGCCGGTGCGCGCCGCGCGCCCGGTGAGCATCCCGAGGTGGCCGCCGGGGACGATCTCGAACCGGACCTCCGCCGCCGACGTCAGCAGCGGCACCACGGCCTTGACGGCCCCGACCGGGGCGATGCCGTCGGTGGCTCCTGCGAAGACGAGGACCGGCGCGGTGACCCGGGACAGGTCGATCGTCCGATCGCCGAGGCGGAACCGCCCCTCGACCAAGGCGTTGCCCTTGACGAAGCGGTGGTAGAGCTGCCCGAAGGTGCGTCCCGGGTAGGCGATCATGTGGGCCTTGAACCGGTCGACGGCCTCGAGCTGCGCGAGGTAGTCGGCGTCGTCGAGGTGGGTGGCGATCGCGAGTGGCTTCGTCACGATCTTCTGCACGGAGGCCAGGTTGAAGGCCCAGGACACCACCGGCCGCGGCGCGCCCCCGAGCAGCCGGTAGGCGGCGGTGACGGCTCCCCAGCCCTCGGGAAGCCCCTCGGTGAGGGTGAGCAGCGGTCGCAGCGGCGCCACGATCGGCACCTGCGTGACGTCGAACGGTGCGCCGAGCGACGTGACCGAGGCGATGGGCAGGTCGGGCCGGTCGGCCGCGACGAGCAGCGCGAAGATCCCGCCGAGCGACCACCCCACCACGTGCACCGGCCGGCCGCCGGCGTGGTCGGACGCCTCGCGGATCGCGGTCGGGACCACCGTGTCGACCCAGTGCTCCATGCCGAGGTTGCGGTCCTTGAACGAGACCTCGCCGTACTCCACGACGTACGTCGGGTGCCCGGCGAGCACCAGGTGCTCGACCAGGGAGCAGCCCCGTCGCAGGTCGAAGCAGATCGAGGGCGCGGCCAACGGGGTGACGAGCAGGACCGGGTCCCCGGTCGGAGTGCTGCCGGGGGCCGGCCGGTAGTGGTAGACGTCGCGCCGCGGCCCCTCGGCGATCAGCGACCGCGGCATCGGCCGCAGATCTGCCAGCCCGCCGTAGAGGAGGGAGTGCGCGACGTTGCCGGCGGCCGCGATGACCTGATCGGGCTTGGGGATCAGATCCATGGCTCGAATCTAGCGGTCCCTCGACAAGCGGATGCGGGACGGCTACACACTCCCCATGAAGTGGACCAGGGTCGCCGCGGCCGCCGGGGCGGCGATCGGCGCCGTCGCCGTGCACGACGTCGTGCAGCGCAAGCACGCCATCCTCCGCAACTTCCCCGTCGTCGGGCACGGCCGCTATCTGATCGAGCGCATCGGGCCCGAGCTGCGGCAGTACGTCGTGGCCGACAACGACGAGGAGCGACCCTTCAGCCGCGACCAGCGGCGCTGGGTCTATGCGTCGTCCAAGCTCGAGAACAACTACTTCGGGTTCGGCACCGACAACGACTTCGAGCGTGGCGAGGGCTACCCGATCATCAAGCAGCGCACCTTCACCGGCCCTGGCGCGCCGACGGCGTTCCATGCCGGGGAGGAGCTCGCCATCCCGTGCGCGAAGGTCCTCGGCGCCGCTCGCGGCCGGCGGGGCGCCTTCCGCCCGGCCTCGGTCGTCAACATCTCGGGCATGAGCTACGGCGCGCTGTCGAAGCACGCCATCGAGGCGCTGAACCATGGCGCCGCTCTGGCCGGCTGCCTGCACAACACGGGCGAGGGCGGGCTGTCGCCCTACCACCTGAGCGGCGGCGATGTGGTCTTCCAGGTCGGGACGGCGTACTTCGGGTGTCGCGACGAGGCCGGCCACTTCAGCCTCGAGCGGCTGAAGGAGACGGTGGCGTCCGGCCCCGTCCGGGCGATCGAGGTCAAGCTCTCCCAGGGGGCCAAGCCGGGGCTGGGCGGGCTGTTGCCCGGGGCCAAGGTGACCGAGGAGATCGCGCAGATCCGCGGCATCCGCGCCGGGGCCGACTGTGTCAGCCCGTCGCGGCACGAGGTGTTCACCGACGTCGACTCCATGCTGGACTTCGTCGAGCTGCTCGCCGCCGAGACCGGGCTGCCCGTCGGCATCAAGTCAGCCGTCGGTCACGAGCTCTTCTGGCACGAGCTGGCCAGGCTGATGGCCGAGGGGGGCCGCGGCGTCGACTTCGTGACGATCGACGGCGGGGAGGGAGGCACGGGAGCGGCCCCGCTGCTCTTCAGCGACGCGGTGTCCTTCCCCTTCCGCGTCGGCTTCACCCGCGTCTACCGCACGTTCGCCGAGGCGGGCATCGCCGACGACGTGGTCTTCGTCGGCTCGGGCAAGCTCGGCGTCCCCGAGAACGCCGTCCTGGCGTTCGCGCTCGGTGCCGACATGGTCAACGTCGCCCGCGAGGCGATGCTCGCGATCGGCTGCATCCAGGCGCAGAAGTGCCACACCGACCGGTGCCCGACGGGCATCGCCACCCAGGACGCGTGGCTGATGCGCGGCCTGGACCCGGAGCTCAAGTCGGTGCGCACGGCCAACTACGTCAAGGCCCTGCGGCGCGACCTGCTCAAGGTGAGCGAGGCCGTCGGCGTCGTCCACCCGGGCCTGATCGGCCCCGACGACGTCGAGCTGCTGGACGGACTCAGCGGGTCGCGCTCCCTGGCCGAGGTCTACGGGTACGCCGAGGGCTGGGGGCTGCCCGGCGCCGCCGACCGGGACGAGATCGTCCGGCTGATGTGCGCGGAGCTGCCCGGGGCGGAGCAGCCGCCGCACCGGTGATCCGCGACGCCTCGCCGCGACAACCGCGACGCCTCGCGCTCAGAAGCGGGCGGGGGGCCGCAGGCTCGGGTCGTGCTCGCCGTCGTAGAGCAGCTCGTCGAGGAAGCGGTCGGCCCAGCGGGTGACGTCGTTCTCCATCACCTGGCGCCGCATCGCGCGCATCCGCCTGGTCCGCTCCCGCGGGCTCGCGGTCGCGGCCTCCACCAGCGCGTCCTTCATGCCGTTGAGGTCGTAGGGGTTGACCAGCCAGGCCTGGCGCAGCTCGTCGGCGGCGCCGGCGAACTCCGAGAGCACCAGGGCGCCGTCCTCCTCGAGCCGGCAGGCGACGTACTCCTTGGCGACGAGGTTCATGCCGTCGCGGTAGGGCGTCACCACCATCACGTCGGCCGCCCGGTAGAGCGCCGCCATCTCCTCGCGGGGGTAGGAGGAGTGGAGGTAGGAGATGGCCGGGTGCCCGAGGAGACCGTGGTCGCCGTTGATCCGGCCCACGAGCCGGTCGGTCTCGTCACGGAGCTGCCGGTACTGCTCGACCCGCTCCCGCGAGGGCGTGGCGACCTGGACGAACGTCACCTTCTCGACGTCGGCCCTGCCGTCGGCCAGCAGCTCGCCGAAGGCGCGCAGCCGGGCGTAGATGCCCTTGGTGTAGTCGAGGCGGTCGATCCCGAGGAAGATCGTCTCCGGGTTGCCGAGCTGTCGCCTGATCTCCGCGGCCCGGGCCTCGGTCTCGGGCCGGCGGGCCAGCTCCTCGAACCCACGAGCGTCGATCGAGATCGGGAACGGCGCGGCGCGCACGACGCGGCCGTCGGGCAGGTGTACGGCGTCGCGGTGGGTCTTGTGGCCGACCCGCTGCCGCACCAGCCGCACGAAGTTGGCGGCCCCGCCCCCGAGCTGGAAGCCGATCAGGTCGGCTCCGAGCAGTCCCTCGAGGATCTGCCGCCGCCACGGCAGCTGCTGGAACAGCTCGGTCGGGGGGAACGGGATGTGCAGGTAGAAGCCGATGCGCAGGTCGGGGCGCAGTTCGCGCAGCATCTGGGGCACCAGCTGCAGCTGGTAGTCCTGGACCCACACGGCAGCGCCCTCGGCGGCTACCTCCGCCGCCCGGTGGGCGAACCGGCTGTTGACGGTGACGTAGGCCTCCCACCACTCGCGGTGGAACTCCGGCTTGGCCACGAGGTCGTGGTAGAGCGGCCACAGCGTCGCGTTGGAGAACCCCTCGTAGAAGCCCTCGACCTCGTCCTCGGTGAGGGCGATCGGCACCAGGGTCATGCCGTCCTCCACGAACGGCTCC
>CAZQCA010000203.1:0-6181 GCA_964591845.1 uncultured Nocardioides sp. | reverse complement strand
ACGGCCAGCTGAGCACCCTGACCCAGCAAGCCGCTTGACATAGGGCCGTCAGGCCCGGGGGTCGGTCGGGCTGAGCGCCGCGCGCACCGCGTGGGCAGCGTCGGCGGCGCGGCGTTCGGACAGGGCGCCGGCGTCGGCCTCCTGGAGATAGAAGACGTCGACCGCCTGCGGACCCAGGGTGTCCACGTGCGCGGACCGGACGGTCACCTCGAGCCGGGCCAGCGCCGCCAGGACGTGCCACAGCACCCCCGGCCGGTCCTTGGCGCGCACCTCGAGGACGGTGGCAGAGGCCGACGCCTCCGGACGTACGACGACCGTGGGAGCCAGCTCGGGCGACGTCGGCGGCCGGAGCCGCCCGCCCGGGTCGATCCGGCCCTCGACGATCCCCTCGAGCCGCTGCCGGAGCACGGCCGGGTCGAGGTGCTCGTCGGCGACGTCCCACACCGACAGCGCCACGTCCTCCTGGCTCCAGGCTCGCGCACCTCGGACGGAGGCCCGCTGCAGGGCCAGCGACGCCGCCACGTCGGCCAGCAGGCCGACCCGGTCGCCGGATGCGATGGTCAGCCGGCTTCCGTCGTCCACCGTCTCGACGGACAGCCAGACCGACCGCGGGTCCCGACGCACCTCGGGCGGCACCGGCAGCTCCGGCTCGGGCAAGCGCGGGGGGCTGGCTCCGGCGGCGCGGGCGACCACGGCGGCCAGAGCGCGCTCGGAGAGGGCGGCGACCAGGCCGGCGCGCCATGCGGTCCACGCCTGCGGTGAGGCCGCCCGGGCGTCGGCCTGGGTCAGGGCCGCCAGCAGAGACAGCCCCTCGGGAGTGCCCACCCGCTCGGTGAGCTCGTCGACGGTCGCGGGGTCGTCGGGGTCGCGGGTGGTCGCGAGCGTGGCGAGCAGCAGGTGCCAGCGGACCAGCTGCGCGACCAGCTCGACGGCATCGGGCTCGAACCCGAAGCGGCTGACGATCGCGCGCGCGAGCGGCTCCCCGGCGACGCTGTGCTCGGTGAGCCCGCCCTTGCCGATGTCGTGGAGCAGCGCGGCGACCATGAGGACGTCGGGCCGGGCGACCTGCCGGATGAGCCCCGAGGCCTCGACGCAGGTCTCGACGACGTGCCGGTCGACCGTGAACCGGTGGATCTCCGAGGCGTGCGGGAGGAGCCGGATGCGCTCCCACTCGGGCAGGATGCGGGCCAGCGCGCCGGTCTCCTCGAGCGTCTCCCACACCCCGAGCAGTCCTCGGCCCGCGGCGAGCAGCCGCACCAGCAGCTGACGCGCCTCGCGGGGCCAGGGCTCGGGCACCGGGGCTCCTTCGCGCACCAGGCGGGCCGCCGTCGCCGGGGCCAGGACGACGTCGCGCTCGGCCGCCTCCGCCGCCGCCCGCAGGAGGAGCAGCGGGTCCTTCGCCGGGCGGGCCGATGCGTCGAGCACCACCTCGCCCGAGGAGAGGGCGACCCCGGGCGCCAGCGGCGTCAGCCGTGGTCGCCGCGGGCCGCGAGTGCCCGCGGGCTCCGCCAGGACGGCGTCGACCCGGCGCCACGTGAGGCGCGAGAGATGGGTGATCCGGCGCCCGAGCTCGCGGACGTGGCGCTGCGCGCCGAGCGCGTCGGGGAGCGACAGCCCCGCGGCGAGCGCGACCCACGTCTCCGGCGCGACCCGGTCGGTCGGCCGCCCGGCCACGTCGTGCAGCACGTCGCGCACGTCGAGCAGTGCCCGCCGGGAGCGCTCGAGGTCGGCGTGCGGCACGTCCACCAGCCAGCTCGCGACGAGGGCCTTCAGCACGGTGGCATCGCGGAGACCACCCTCTGCCTCCTTCAGGTCGGGCACCGAGGCGTGGGCGAGCTCGCCCACGATCCGGTGCCGCGAGGACACGAGCTCGCGCAGCGCCGGCAGGCGGTCGCGCGCCTCGCGACGCCAGGCCGCGAGCACCGTGGTGCGCAGCAGGAGCGTGAGGTTGGGATCGCCGGCCAGATGTCGCAGGTCGAGCAGCCCGAGGGCGACCTTGAGGTCGGCGGATGCCGCCGCCAGCATCTCGTCCCGCGAGCGGACCGAGTGGTCCAGACGGACCCCCGAGTCCCAGAGGGGGTACCACAGCTTCTCGACCCACGCCGCCGGCTGGAGCTGCTCGGCGTGCACGAGCACGACGTCGAGGTCCGACTGGGGGGCGAGCTCACCGCGGCCGTAGCCGCCCACCGCCACCAGGGCGGCCCCGATGGTCGGCCCGCCCGAGACGTCGTAGGTCTCGGCGCACAGGAGGTCCGCCGCCTGCGTGCGGTCGGCTCGTCCTGCGGCGGTCATGACCCGGGGGTCAGAGCGCGGACTCGTCGCGGTCGCCGGTGCGCACCCGGACGACGGTGTCCACCGGCACGACCCAGACCTTGCCGTCGCCGATCCGGCCGGTCTCCGCGGCCGTGACGATCATCTGGACGACGTCCTCGACGTCGGCGTCGTCCACCACGATCTCGACGCGGACCTTCGGCACCAGCGCGATGTCGTACTCGGCGCCGCGATAGACCTCGGTGTGCCCCTTCTGGCGGCCGTAGCCCGAGACCTCCGACACCGTCATCCCGGTGATGCCCAGTCCTTCGAGAGCGGACCGGACGTCCTCCCACTTGTGCGGCTTGACGACCGCGGTGACCAGCTTCACTCGTCTTCCTCCCGATGCGTCAGCGAGGCGGAGAGCCAGGCGATGTCGTCGACGTTCCTGTGGGCAGGGTAACGACCTGGCCGGCCCCACACCGACCAGGTCGTCGCCCGTGGACAGACGCCCCCGGTGCCCGCGCGGAGGATGAGCGCGGGCACCGGAGGCGGGCCCGTCAGAGAGCCGCCTCGTCCTTCTCGCC
Source organism: uncultured Nocardioides sp. (assembly GCA_964591845.1). GTDB lineage: Bacteria > Actinomycetota > Actinomycetes > Propionibacteriales > Nocardioidaceae > Nocardioides. Next base: position 3,344 of record CAZQCA010000203.1, on the reverse strand, counting down.
GGTGCGCACCCGCACCACCGTGTCGACCGGGCTGACCCACACCTTGCCGTCGCCGATCCGGCCGGTCTGCGCGGTCTTGGCGACGATCCCCACGACGTCGTCGACGTCGGCGTCGTCGACCACGATCTCGATCCGGATCTTGGGGACCAGGGCGATGTCGTACTCCGCGCCGCGGTAGACCTCGGTGTGGCCCTTCTGCCGGCCGTAGCCCGAGACCTCCGACACCGTCATCCCGGTGACCCCGAAGGTCTCCAGGGCCTCCCGGACGTCGTCCCACTTGTGCGGCTTGATGACCGCGGTGATCAGCTTCATGCGTTGGCCTCTTCCTTGGTCGTGGTGGGGGCGACCGCTCCGGACCCGAGCAGCGAGCCGGAGCTGCGGCCACCCGAGACACCCAGGTCGTACGCCGTCTCGCCGTGCTCGCTGAAGTCGATGCCCTCGACCTCGGCGTCGTCGTCGATGCGCCAGCCGATCGTGTACTTGATCGCGTAGCCGATGAGAGCCGTCGCGACCGCCGACCACACGATGGCGATCGCCGCCGCGCTGACCTGGTCTCCCAGGGAGCCCATGCCCCCGCCGTAGAACAGACCGTCGATGCCGTTGGGCGCATCCGCCGTGGAGAAGAAGCCGATCAGCACCGTGCCGAGCACACCGCCGACCAGGTGCACGCCGACGACGTCGAGCGAGTCGTCGAGCCCGAACTTGTACTTCAGCCCCACCGCCCACGCGCACGCGCCGCCGGCGATCGCGCCGATGGCGATCGCGCCGATGAGATCGACCGACCCGCAGGAGGGAGTGATGGCCACCAGGCCCGCGACGATTCCCGAGGCGGCACCCAGGGCGCTCGCCTTGCCGTGCAGCAGTCGTTCCACGAGCAGCCAGCCCAGCATGGCGGCCATGGTGGCGATCGTGGTGTTCATGAACGTGACCCCGGTGTGGGTCATGAACTGCTCGATGTCCTTCTCGGCGCCGTCACCGGCCGCGAAGACGATGGAGCCGACGTTGAAGCCGTACCAGCCGAACCACAGCAGCCCGGCGCCCAGCATCGTGAGCGTCAGGTTGTGCGGACGCATCGGGTCCTTGCCGAAGCCGAGCCGCTTGCCGATGATCAGCGCCAGGACGCCGCCCGCGACGCCGGCGTTGATGTGCACGACCGTGCCGCCCGCGTAGTCCTGGGCGCCGAGGCCGAAGATGAACCCGTCCGCGTTCCACACCATGTGGGCGATCGGGAAGTAGCTGAGGGTGACCCACAGCGGGAGGAAGACCACCCACGCCGAGAGCTTCACCCGGTCGGCGATGGCGCCGCTGATGAGAGCGGCGGTGATGACCGCGAAGGTCAGCTGGAACGCGACTCCGATGTAGGAGCCCCACTCCACGTCCTTGAGCCCGAAGAGCTCGAAGGGGTTGGCGATGATGCCGCCGATGTCCTTGCTGCCGAAGGACATCGACCAGCCCCACAGCACATAGACGATGCCGACCACGCCCATCGCGATGTAGGACATCATCATCATGTTCAGCACGGACTTGGAGCGGCTCATGCCGCCGTAGAAGAGCGCCAGTGCTGGAGTGGTCATCATCAGGACGAGGGCCGTCGCCACGAGCATGAAGGCGTAGTAGCCGTCCACGAAACCTCCAGGGGTCAGGGGTTTGTGCGGGCGGGACCGCGTCGACGGCACTGTCGAGCAGAGCCCCGCCCCAATCGCGTCCTAGCCTCACCGGGCGGTGTTTCGTCGTGCCGCGCGACATGTTGCGCCCAGGCAACGTCTGGCGCGCTCGTGTTACGGGCGTGTGAACCGGCCCGGCGCCGTACCCTGTCGCCGTGCCGTACGACGTCGATCGCTCGCTGCTGCCGCAGCGGCGGTGGGCAGAAGGCCTGGACCGGGGCCGCAACTACGCCTCCAAGCTCGGGCTCACGGCCATGGCGTTGGTCCCGGGGATCCTCGGCGTCGTCATGCTCGCCGAGGAAACGAGCTACACCAGGATCGCTGTCGCGCTTCCGCTGACCCTGTTCTCACTCGCCATGTTGTGGGTGGCCAGATCCACGAGGTGGGTATGGCCCGAGCGAGCCCCGACGCTGCACGCCCATCTGACGAAGACGTCATCCCCGGGGGGCGCGGGCGTGTGCCTTCCCGGCCGAACACCGACGTTGCTCACGACCTTCCTGCTGGCGTCGGCATTTGCGGTCGGTGGGGCGGTGATGACCACCCTCGCCGTGCGGCATCGAGGCGTTCTCGACTCCTCCGAGCTCCGCTACTCGGCCGGGTTCGGTGTCGCGATGGGCCTGCTGGGCGTCTGGCTCTGTGCGCGCGTCGCGATCGTGGCGGGTCGGCCTTCCCGGCTGTCGCTCACTCTCACCCCCGACGGAGTCGTGGTGTGCAGCCCCGTCACCGATCGCCGGCTGAGGTGGGACGACCTTCAGGCGGTGACGCTCACCGAGGCGCCGACGGGTCACCTGCTCGAGATCGCTGCCTCCGGTCCCTACGCGTGGTGGGACCTCAGGAAGCAGCGTCCTCGAGACGAGCTGGACCATCTCCTGACGGAGGGTGAGCAGACGGCGATCCCGCTGGAGATGATGTCGGACCACCCCTCGGTGATCGCGTACGCCGTGCGCTACTACCAGACCCACCCGGAAGACCGTGGAGAGCTTCTGGACGCGCGAGCGCTCGACAGGTTGCGCAGCGTCATCGACGGACCGACGTACGCCGACGACTGAGTCGGCCTCGAGCGGCTCAGCCCAGGAGGGCGTCGACGAAGGCGCCGGGGTCGAACGGCGCCAGGTCGTCGGGGCCCTCGCCCAGCCCGACCAGCTTCACGGGCACCCCCAGCTGCTGCTGGACGGCGACCACGATGCCGCCCTTGGCGGTGCCGTCGAGCTTGGTGAGCACGATGCCGGTGACGTCGACGACCTCGGAGAAGACCTTCGCCTGCACCAGCCCGTTCTGCCCCGTCGTGGCGTCGAGCACGAGCAGCACCTCGCTCACCGGTGCGAGCTTCTCGATCACGCGCTTGACCTTGCCGAGCTCGTCCATCAGGCCGGCCTTGTTCTGGAGCCGGCCGGCGGTGTCGACGATGACGGTGTCGATGTCGCGGTCGACCGCGTCCTTGACCGCCTCGAAGGCGACCGAGGCGGGGTCGCCGCCCTCGCTGCCGCGCACGACCTCGACGCCCACCCGCTCGCCCCAGGTGGCGAGCTGGTCGACCGCAGCGGCGCGGAAGGTGTCGGCGGCCCCCAGGACCACCGTGCGCTCCTCGGCCACCAGGATCCGCGCGAGCTTGCCGACCGTCGTGGTCTTGCCGGTGCCGTTGACGCCGACGACGAGGACGACGCCGGGGAGGCCGTCGGC
>CAZQCA010000202.1:0-6233 GCA_964591845.1 uncultured Nocardioides sp. | reverse complement strand
CTCTACGTCAACTACCTCGGTCAGGTCTACGGCGGCGACAAGCCCTTCGACGAGTCGTTCTCGAGGGGCACCCCCTTCGACTTCGACCTCGGGGCCGGCGGTGTCGTCCAGGGCTGGGACGAGGGTCTCGTGGGCGTGAAGGTCGGCAGCCGGGTGATCCTGCAGGTGCCGCCCGACAAGGGCTACGGCGAGGCCGGCCAGCCCAGCGTCGGCATCAAGGGCACCGACACGATGTACTTCATCGTCGACGTCCTCGCCGCCAACTAGGCGTCTCCACCCCACCGACCGACCGGAGCGACCATGCCGGTGCAGAAGAGCGAGCGACTGCTCAACCTGCTCATCATGCTCCTGGTCCAGCGCAGGTTCGTGGCCAAGGACCGGATCCGCGAGATCCTCTATCCCGGGTCGGGCACCGACGCGTTCGAGAAGATGTTCGAGCGCGACAAGGACGAGCTGCGCAGCCTCGGCGTCCCCATCGAGGTGGGGCAGATGGACGCGTACTTCGACGACGAGCCGGGCTACCGCATCAGACCCGACGCCTTCGCCCTCCCCGACATCTCCCTGGAGGCCGACGAGGCCTCGGTCCTCGGCGTGGCCGTCAAGGTCTGGGAGCACGCCCGGCTGGCCGAGGCCACCTCCGACGCCGTCCGCAAGCTCACCGCCGCCGGCGTACCCGTCGACGAGTCGCGGCTCGACCTGGTCCAGCCGCGGCTGATCGCCGACGAGCCGGCGTTCGACGTCTTCTGGGAGGCGACGCTCGAGCGCACGCCGGTCGCCTTCGACTACCGGCGCGCCGCCAACCCCGTCGCCACCCGCCACCTCCAGCCGTGGGGCGTGGTGCGCTACTCGGGACGCTGGTACGTCGTGGGCTACGACACCGACCGGCGCGACGAGCGCATCTTCCGGTTGTCCAGGGTCGAGGGGCTGCCCCGCAAGGACGGACCCGCGGCGTCGTACGACGTCCCGGCCGGCACCGACGTGCGGGAGGTGGCGCGTCGGCTGGCGCCCGCGCCGCTCACCGAGCCCGCGCAGGTGCTGGTGCGTCGCGGTGCCGGCCACGGGCTGCGTCGCAAGGCCGGGTCGGTCGAGCACGGTGTCACCGGGCCCGACGGCACGACCGGGTGGGACAGGCTGCAGCTGCGGCGAGGCGACCTCGACGACGAGGTCCTGTCCTACGGGCCCGACGCCTACGTCGAGGGGCCGCGGTGGCTGCGGGACCGGGTCGTGGAGCGCCTGCGCGCCACCCTGGCGTCCGGGGCGGTCGACGGGGAGCCGGCCCGGTGAGCGGCGCGGCGAGCGGGGCCAAGGAGCAGGTCGGGCGCCTGCTCACGCTGGTGCCCTACCTGCACTCGCGGGGCGAGGTGCGCCTGGAGGACGCCGCGCGCGACCTGGACCTCCCGCCGGCTCAGCTGCTGCGTGACCTGCGGGTGCTGCTCATGTGCGGTCTCCCGGGGGGCTATCCCGACGACCTCATCGACGTCGACCTCGACGCGCTCGAGGACCCGGAGGGCGACGGGGTCATCCGGGTCTCCAACGCCGACTACCTGGCCCGGCCCCTGCGACTGACCGCCACCGAGGCCAGCGCGCTCATCGTCGCGCTCCGAGCCCTCCGCACCGAGTCGGCAGCCGACACCCAGGAGGTCGTCGACCGGGTGCTGGCCAAGCTCGAGTCCGCGGCCGCCGAGGCGGCCGCGGCCGAGCACATCGACCTCGGGGAGGGCACCGACGCTCTCGGTGCGGTGCGCGCCACCCTGGCCGCGGCGGTCCGGGCGCAACGGCAGCTGCGGCTCACCTACTACGTCGCCAGCCGTGACGAGGAGTCCGAGCGGGTGGTCGACCCGCGCGGGGTCGTCAGCGCCGAGGGATTCGACTATCTCGACGCGTTCTGTCACACGGCGGGGGCGCCCCGCCTCTTCCGGCTCGACCGGATCCACGCGGCCGTGCCGCTCGACACGCCCGTGGCCGAGCCCGCGGCCCCCCGCGAACTGGCGGAGGGCGCTGCGCCGGCCGTGGAGGACACCACGCTGGTGCGGCTGCGGCTGGCCCCGCAGGCGGCCTGGGTCCCCGACTACTACCCCACGGAGTCCGTACGCCGGCGCGCCGGCGGCTCGTTCGAGGTCACGATGCGGGTCGCCGACCCGCGCTGGCTCGAGCGGCTGCTGCTCCGGCTGACCCCCCACGCGACGGTGGTGTCGCCACCCGAGCTCGCCACCTCCCACCTTCGGGCCGCGGCCGCCGCGCTCGAGTGGTACACATGACCCGGCACCGTCGTCGCCGTACGATGGAGGACACGTCACCCGAGATGAGGAAGCCATGACCACGCCACTCGTTGCCATCCCCGGTGGATGGGAGCTCATCGTCATCGTCCTGGTGATCATCCTGCTCTTCGGGGCCAAGAAGCTGCCCGAGCTGGCGCGGGGCAGCGGCCAGGCGCTGCGCATCTTCAAGGACGAGACCAAGGGCGTGCGCTCCGACGACGAGGAGACCACGACGGAGGCCCAGCGCGAGCTCGAGGCCCGCCAGACCGAGGCCGACCGCGCCCGCGAGCAGCGCCCCGACGACACCACCGCCTGACCCACCGCTCCACCGTGTCCTTCTCCGGCATCGTCGCGCTCTTCGCCGGCCGGCCGGCCCACCCCGTCGGCGCCGACGGCCGGATGGCGCTGTCCGACCACCTGCGCGAGCTGCGTGGCCGGCTGATGCGGGTCGCTCTGGTGATGACGGTGGCGTTCGTGCTCGGGCTCGTCTTCTACGACCAGCTGCTCCACCTGATCGCGGGCCCCTACGACAAGGCGCGCGCCTCGCTCGGCGAGGACGACCGCAGCCTGCCGGTGATCAGCGGTGCCGGAGGGCCGTTCCTGCTCTACTTCAAGCTGTCCGGCCTCGCGGCACTCGTCGGCACCAGCCCCTACTGGCTCTACCAGATCTGGGCCTTCATCCTCCCCGGCCTGCATCCCCACGAGCGTCGCTGGTCGCGCATCTTCGCGGCCGTGGCGGGGCCGTTGTTCCTCGTCGGCGTCCTGGTCGGCTACTTCACGCTCCCCAAGGGGCTCGAGGTGCTGATCAACTTCACGCCCGAGGACTTCACCAACCTGGTCGACTTCAACGAGTACCTCTCGTTCTTCTCGCGCACCCTGTTGGTCTTCGGGATCGCCTTCGAGATCCCGGTCTTCATCGTCCTGCTCAACCTGGCGGGGGTCGTCTCGGGGAAGTGGCTCGGCGAGCACCGAGCGTGGATCATCATCGTGGTCTTCCTGTTCGCCGCGATCGCGACGCCGTCCACGGACCCGTTCACCATGTGCTTCATGGCGGTGCCGATGGTGCTGCTCTTCTTCGTCAGCGAGGTGATCGCGCGCGCCACCGACCGCCGGAGGGCCCGCGCCCGCGCCGCGCTGCTGTCGGGCGAGGCGCACTGAGCGTGGCCGGCGACCGACAGGGGAGCGAGCTCGACCCCTTCGACCTGCCCCCGTGGCTGGGGGAGGGCGACGTCACCTGGGAGCCCGAGTCGGGCATCGGCGGCGGCGCCCACGTGTCGGGCCGTCTCACCGACGGAGAGGCCTCGCTCCCGGTCGACCTGCTGGCGGTCGACGAGGCCTACCCGGCGCCGGTCGCGAGCGACGACGTACGCCGCCGCGCGCACCAGGCGTGGCGGCACGGCCAGGTCCTGCTCGTCGACGTCGAGGGACGCGCCACGCTGGCGGTCCCGGGTCGTGACTTCACCGCCGACCGGGTGCTCGACGTCGTCGGGCGGCTGGCCAAGGCCGTCGGCGCCTCGCCCGACCGCTACGCCGTGCTCTTGCGCCTGGGGGAATGAGCGCCGCCGCCCGGGCGGACGGCACTAGTCTTCGCTCGTGCCCACCCGCGAGATCGCGCTGCTCACCAACCCGACGTCCGGCCGCGGCCGCGGCGCGCGGGCGCGTGACGCCGCCCTCCCACGGCTGCGGGCGGCGGGCTTCGCGGTGCGCAACCTCGAGGGTCGCGACGCCGACGAGGCCCTCGACCTGGCCCGCCAGTGCGTCGCCGACGGCCTGGAGTCGCTGGTGGTGGTCGGGGGCGACGGGATGGTCCACCTCGGCGTCCAGGCGGTGGCCGGCACCAGCACGACCCTGGGCATCATCCCCGCCGGCACCGGCAACGACGTCGCCCGCTACCTCGACCTGCCGCGCAAGGACCCGGTGGCGGCGGCCGACCGGGTCGTGGCGGGTGGCGCTCGCACGATCGACCTGGCGCGGGCGGGCGCGAAGTACTTCGTGACGGTCCTGGCCGCCGGCTTCGACGCCATCGTCAACGAGCGGGCCAACCGGATGACCTGGCCCAAGGGACAGATGCGCTACAACCTGGCCACGCTGGCCGAGCTGCGGACGTTCAAGCCGCTGCCCTACACCCTCGACCTCGACGGGGAGACGCGCCGGCTCGAGGCGATGCTGGTCGCCGTGGGCAACGGGCCCTCCTTCGGCGGGGGGCTGCGGATCACCGAGGGCGCCCTCCTCGACGACGGGCTGCTCGACGTGGTGCTGATCAAGCCGATGAGCAAGGCGGGCCTCGTCACGACCTATCCCAAGCTCTTCAAGGGCACCCACGTCAGCCACCCGCAGTACGAGCACCACCGGGTCCGCCGGATCACGTTGGCGGCGCCGGGCATCATCTCCTACGCCGACGGCGAGCGCTTCGGCGCGCTCCCGCTCACGGTCGAGTGCGCGCCGGGGGCCCTGACCGTCCTGGCATGATCGAGACGAGATGACCGACGCGACCGAGGACACGCAGTCGCCCTCCGAGCAGTACGCCCGGTTCCGGGCGGCGCGACGCCACCCCGTGCTCCACGAGTTCACCGGGCGCTACCCCTTCCCCCTCGACGACTTCCAGCTGCGCGCCTGCCGGGAGCTCGAGGAGGGCAGGGGGGTCCTGGTCGCGGCGCCCACCGGGTCCGGCAAGACCGTCGTCGGCGAGTTCGCGGTGCACCTGGCGCTGACCACCGGCCGCAAGTGCTTCTACACCACGCCGATCAAGGCGCTGTCCAACCAGAAGTACCACGACCTGGTGGCGGCGTACGGCGCCGACAAGGTCGGGCTGCTGACGGGCGACAACACCGTCAACGGCGAGGCGCCGGTGGTCGTGATGACCACCGAGGTGCTGCGCAACATGCTCTACGCCGGCTCCCGCACGCTGCTCGGCCTCGGATACGTCGTGATGGACGAGGTGCACTACCTCGCCGACCGGATGCGCGGTGCGGTCTGGGAGGAGGTCATCATCCACCTGCCCGAGTCGGTGACCGTGGTGTCGCTGTCGGCCACCGTGTCCAACGCCGAGGAGTTCGGCGAGTGGCTCGAGACGGTCCGCGGGGAGACCACGACGATCGTCGAGGAGCGACGGCCGGTGCCGCTGTTCCAGCACGTCATGGTGGCCCGCCGCCTCTATGACCTCTTCGCCTCCTCCGACGTCGACGCCTCCGCGGGCTTCGTGCGCGAGGGGGCGCCGGTCAACGAGCAGCTGGTGCGCGTCGCGCGCGACGACTGGGCCAGCAGCCGGCTGATGCGCGACCGGCGCTCGCCCCGCAAGGGCAGACCCGGCTCGTCGAAGAACCCCCGCAGCGTCGGCAACGGCCGCCGGGTCTGGATCCCCGGCCGGGTCGACGTCCTCGACCGGCTCGAGCGCGAGGGGCTGCTGCCCGCCATCGTGTTCATCTTCAGCCGCGCGGGCTGCGACGCCGCCGTCCGGCAGTGCCTGGACGCCCACGTGCGGCTGACGACCCCCGCCGAACGCGACGAGATCGTCCGCTTCGTCGACGAGGAGTGCCGCCATCTCGCGCAGGACGACCTCGCGGTCCTCGGCTACCACGACTTCCTCGACGGTCTCTCCCGAGGCGTGGCCGCCCACCATGCCGGGCTGCTGCCCGCCTTCAAACAGGTGGTCGAGCAGCTCTTCGTGCGCGGACTGGTCAAGGTCGTCTTCGCGACCGAGACGCTCGCCCTGGGCATCAACATGCCGGCCCGCACCGTGGTGCTGGAGAAGCTCACGAAGTTCAACGGGGAGACCCACGCCGACATCACGCCGGGGGAGTTCACGCAGCTGACCGGACGTGCCGGACGACGCGGCCTCGACGTCGAGGGACACGCGGTCGTGCTCTGGCAGCCCGGCATGGACCCGCGCGAGCTGGCCGGCCTGGCCTCGACCCGCACCTACCCGCTGCGGTCCTCCTTCCGGCCGTCCTACAACATGGCGGTCAACCTGGTCCA
>CAZQCA010000201.1:0-6306 GCA_964591845.1 uncultured Nocardioides sp. | reverse complement strand
ATCGGCGACGGCGCCAACGACCTCGACATGCTCAACGCGGCCGGCCTCGGCATCGCCTACAACGCCAAGCCGGTGGTCCAGGACGCCGCGGACACCACGGTCAACGTGCCCTACCTCGACGCCATCCTCTATCTCCTCGGCATCTCACGCGAGGAGGTCGAGGCCGCCGACGCGGCCGCCGGCTACGTCACCCCGAGCCCACCGGTCTGAGCGGCGGGCCGTCCCGGCCCAGGGAGGCTCAGCGGGGCCCTGGGTGGTAGGCCACGAGCCGCGCGGCGGCGTAGTCGAGGGCCGCCCAGGTGCCGGCGTACTCGAAGACGGCGGCCGACGCGGGGGTGAAGCCTCCCGCCATCGCGACCGCGGCCCCGGTGTCGCCGTCGCCGTCGTCGAGGAGCTGCGCCAGGGTGGCGACCGTCGGGTTGTGACCGATCACCACGACCGTGTGCGCCGCGTCGTCGACGGCCCGCACCAGGTCGAGCGCGGTCTGCTCGTCTGCGGTGTAGAGCCCCCGGTCCAGGAGCGGCGCCAGCGACCACCCCGCCCCGAGACAGACGGCCGCGAAGGTCGCCGCGGCCCGCTGGGCGGCCGAGACCAGGGCGGCGTCCGGCGTGAGGCCGAGCGCCGCCAGCCAGGCGCCGGTGGCGCGGGCGTCGTCGGCGCCCACCTCGGCCAGCGGACGGTCGAAGTCGGTGCTCGCGGCGTGGCCGGCGCGGGCGTGGCGCATCAGCACGAGAAGACGGGGCCGGCCCACCCTCTCGTCAGCCACGGCGTCCTCGGTCACGGCGCTCACCCTTGCACCGGGCGGCCGGCCCCGCCATGGACCGACCGGGTCATTCCACCGCGGCCGTCTGCAGCCGTCGTACGACGCATGCTCCTGCTCCCGAGAACCGGCGTCGGGTCAGGCGCCCATGGCGTGGAAGCCGCCGTCGACATGGACGATCTCACCCGTCGTCGCCGGGAAGAAGTCGGACAGGAGGGCGCACACCGCCTGCGCGGTGGGGGTGTGGTCAGACTCGTCCCAGCCCAGGGGCGCCCGGGTCGACCACATCGACTCGAGCTCCTCGAAGCCCGGGATGGCCTTGGCGGCGAGCGTCTTGAGCGGGCCGGCGGACACGAGGTTGACCCGCACGCCGTCGGGGCCGAGGTCGCGGGCGAGGTAGCGCGCGCAGGACTCCAGGCCGGCCTTGGCCACGCCCATCCAGTCGTACGCCGGCCACGCGACGGTCGCGTCGAACGTCAGCCCGACCACCGACCCGCCGCGTCCCATGAGGGGCCGGCAGGCCACCGCGAGCGACTTCAGCGAGTAGGCGGAGACCTGGACCGCTTGGGCCACGTCGTCCCACGGGCCGTCGAGGAACTTGCCGCCGAGCAGCGTCTCGGGGTTGCCGTAGGCGATGGAGTGCACGACGCCGTCGAGCCCGTCGACGTGCTCGCGCACGAGCTCGGGGAGCCGTGCCAGGTGCTCGGGATCGGTCACGTCGAGCTCCAGCACCGGCGGCTCGGCGGGCAGCCGCTTGGCGATGCGCTTGGTGATGTTGAGTGCCCGCCCGAAGTTGGAGATCAGCACGGTCGCGCCCTGCTCCTGGGCCACCCGCGCCGTCGCGAAGCCGATCGAGCTGTCCATGGTGACCCCGGCCACCAGGATCCGCTTGCCCTCGAGAATGCCCATCCTGCTCTCCTGTCCGCGTGTGCGCTGTCCGCGCGTTGACTGTGGTGGTGTGGCGGCCGTGGGTCAGTGGCCCATCCCGAGCCCGCCGTCGACCGGGATCACGGCGCCCGTCACGTAGGCCGCGCCAGGTGAGGCGAGCCAGACCACGGCGCCCGCGATCTCGGCGGGCGTGGCGTAGCGGCCCAGCGGGACCTGCTGCCTGATGGCGGCCTTCTGGTCGTCGGTGAGGACCTCGGTCATGTCGGTCTCCACGAAGCCGGGCGCCACGACGTTGGCTGTGATCGACCGCGAGCCGAGCTCGCGGGCGAGCGAGCGCGCCATGCCGACGAGCCCGGCCTTGGACGCCGCGTAGTTGACCTGGCCGGCGGATCCCAGCAGCCCCACGACGGAGGAGATGAAGACCACCCGGCCCCGGCGCAGGCGCAGCATCCCCTTGGCAGCGCGCCGGGCGACGCGGAACGACCCCGTCAGGTTGGTCTCGATGACCGAGGCCCAGTCGTCGTCGGACATCCGCAGCAGCAGCGTGTCCTTGGTGATGCCGGCGTTGGCCACCAGCACCTCGACGGGACCGTGGGCGGCCTCGACGGTGGCGAACGCCTCCTCGATGGAGGCCGGGTCCGTCATGTCGCAGCGCACGTCGAGCGCGCCCTCGGGGGCGCCTCCGCTGCGCGTGGTCACGGCGACCTGGTCGCCCTGGGCGAGGAACGCCTCGGCGATGGCCCGTCCGATGCCGCGGTTGCCGCCCGTGACCAGCACGGATCGTGGCTGCTCGGTCGTGGTGTCGTCACTCTCGGTCACGAGGCTCGACGCTATCGACTACCCGGGAGTACGCGAAAGTCGTCAGTCGTCCTCGAGACGGAAGCCGACCTTCATCCCCACCTGGTAGTGGTCGACCGCCCCGTCCTTCACGTGCCCCCGGATCTGGGTCACCTCGAACCAGTCGAGGTGGCGCAGCGTGCGGCCCGCCCGCTCCAGCCCGTTGCGGATCGCCTGGTCGAGCCCGTCCGGGCTGGTCCCGACGATCTCGGTGACGCGGTAGGTGCGGTTGGTCATCGGGGTCCTCCTGGTCGGGCCGGTCGAGCCCGGTGACGGCTCTGGCGCCCGATGCTAGCGACGTACGATGGAACCCGTGCCCGACCGCCCCCCGCCCGACCGTCGCCGGGGCCTTGCGCGCGTCGCCGGGCGCGGGTCCGAGGAGCCGGTCCGGATCACCACGGCGGGCCGCAGCGCCGCCGCGGACACCGCGGCCCGCCAGCGCCGCTACCTGGTGTCGATGGCGGTGCGCACACTGTGTGTGGTGGGCGCCGTGGTCGTGGGTCCCGGATGGTTCCGCTGGGTGCTGATCGCCGGTGCGGTGGCGCTCCCCCAGATCGCCGTCGTGGCCGCCAACGCGGTCGACCGGCGCTCCGACGACCACCAGGTGGAGGCACCCTCGCCGAGGGGACAGCTGTCTCCGCGACGCGCCGACCAGGACTGACTCCGATCGATTGTCTGGGTCGCGAGGTCGTGCAACAATCAACTTCGTGAGCCCGGTCTCCCCCGTCTGGGTTCACGCGAGGTGCCGGACGGCTCCCCCCGTGGCTGTCCGGCACCTACCTATTTCGGGCCCGTCTCGGGCCCCCTGAAGGGCCGGCCAGCGCCACGACGGACTAGCCGCCGATGGCCGACATGGGTCGGTCGGGCTGGAGGAACGTCGGGTCGTCGATGCCGTGGCCAGGGCGCTTGCCGCGCATGGCGACCACCCAGCGGTCGGCGATCTCCTCGTCGTCGGCTCCCTCACGCATGGCCGTGCGCAGGTCGGACTCCTCGCGGGCGAACAGGCAGTTGCGCACCTGACCGTCGGCCGTGAGCCGCACCCGGTCGCAGTCGCCGCAGAAGGGGCGGGTCACCGAGGCGATCACGCCGACGGTCGCCGGCCCTCCGTCGACGGTGAACAGCTCCGCGGGGGCGCTCCCCCGCGGCTCTCGCGCCGGTGACAGCGTGAACTCGGCCTCCAGCGCGGCCAGGATCTCCTCGGCGACGATCATCTCGGTGCGCCGCCAGCGGTGCTGGGCGTCGAGCGGCATCTGCTCGATGAAGCGCAGGTCGTAGCCGTGCGCGATCGCCCACCGCAGCAGCTCGGGAGCCTGGTCGTCGTTGAGCCCACGCAGCAGCACGGCGTTGACCTTGATCGGCCCTAGCCCGGCCTCGCGGGCAGCCACCAGGCCGTCGAGCACGTCGCCGATGCGGTCACGCCGGGTGATCGCCGCGAACGTCTCGGGACGGATGCTGTCGAGGCTGACGTTGATGCGGTCGAGGCCGGCCTCCTGGAGGGCCCGCGCGCTCCGCGAGAGCCCCAGCGCGTTGGTGGTCAGCGAGATCTCGAGGTCGGGTCCGACCTCACGCGTCCGGCCGACGATGTCGACCAGGCCGCGGCGCACCAACGGCTCGCCGCCGGTGAACCGCACCTCGCGGATGCCGAGCAGCTCGACGCCGATGCGGATGAGCCGCACCACCTCGTCGTCGGTGAGCACGGTCTCGTCGGGCAGCCAGTCGAGGCCCTCGGCCGGCATGCAGTAGGAGCAGCGCAGGTTGCAGCGGTCGGTCAGGGAGACCCGGAGGTCGGTCGCGACCCGGCCGTAGCGGTCAGCGAGCTCACGCATCGTCACCCGGTCGAGTCTAGGCGGTGCCACCCACCGAGCCGAGACCCCACGGCGGCCTCGCCGGTCGCTCCGGGCACTCGGCGTACGGATAGCCTCGTCGCCGTGCGGTCGCTGGGCTTCCTCCTGAGCCGGCGCTGGATCCTGCTCGCCGTCGCTGTGGTGCTGCTGTCCGCGCTCGCCTGGCGGCTCGGCGAGTGGCAGTTCCACCGGTTGGAGGACCGCAAGGAGCGCAACGCGACGACCCTGCGCAACGAGGACGCCGCTCCGGTGCCGGTCACCGACGTGCTCTCTGTGGGGCGGTCGGTGGCTCGGGAGGACGAGTGGCGGGTGGTCACGGCGACGGGCACCTACGACACCGCCGAGACGGTCGTGGTCCGCTACCGCACCCGCGAGGGCGAGTCGGGGGTCGACGTGGTCGTGCCGCTGGTCCTGGAGGCTGGTGCGTCCGTCCTCGTCGACCGCGGCTGGCTGCTCACCGCCAACGTCGGCGCCACCACGCCTGACGACGTCCCCGCTCCCCCGGCCGGCCGGGTGACGGTCACCGGGTGGGTGCGCGCGGACGCGGAGGGCGACTCCACCGTGGTCACCGACCGCAGCACGCGAGCGATCTCCAGCGTGGCGATCTCCGACGCCCTCGACCGTGAGCTGCTCGGCGGCTTCCTCGACCTCCGGTCCGAGGACCCGCCACCCGCCGAGCCGCTGCTGGCGGCCGAGCTTCCCGACCTGGGCAACGGTCCGCACTTCTTCTACGGCCTGCAGTGGTGGTTCTTCGCCCTGCTCGCGGTCGGCGGCTACGTCTACCTCGCGTACGACGAGTGGCGCCGCCGTCGCTCGCCGCAGCCGGAGGCGGCCAGGTCCCGACCCTGAGCCCACCGCTGGCCGGAGCCGGCAACGGGCGCGGGCGGCCACCACTCGGACCCACAAACGCCTGATCTCGTCGATGCTCTCGGTGTGGAGAACCCCGCGAGCGCGCGTTTGCCGGTCCGACGGGTGGCCTGTCACCGCGTCCGGCGGCGGAGACTCAGGTGCTCGCGGCCGCCCATGCAACGTCACACGACGGTCGACGGCATGTCAGATGGATCGCGGATCTGCGTGCTAGTCGATGCACTGGCCCCATCGGCCTGCGCCCCAACCGCCCTCGGGGGTTTGCCACACGTCGACCTGAGCGACGCGTCGACCTCGACGGTCGAGCAGGTCCACGACCTTCTTGACCTTCTGCCCACGACCTGGGACAAGGTCGTCGCCCAGCGCCTGTATCCGCACCGAAGCAACAGCCCTCTCTCCGTCGTAGGCGAGCATCGTGTCTCTGAGCTCGGTCCAGGTCGATGCGCTCACGACGTCGAGGTACCGGCTTTCGCAGCCGGGCTCGCCCGAATCGGCACTGCACGCGGTCGAGAGGCACAGGAGAAGGACCGCAAGGACCGTCCGCAGAGGCATCGACACGGCCATCCGCATTCCGGTGTCCAGCTCAGACATCCGAGGGCGTCATGGTCCCCGCCTCACGGAACTGCGTGCGGTAGAGGTCGGCGTAGAGGCCCCCGGCGGCCATGAGCTCGGCGTGGGTGCCGCGCTGGACGATGCGGCCGTCGTCGAGCACCAGGATCTGGTCGGCCCAGCGCACGGTCGAGAGGCGGTGGGCGATGACCAGCGCCGTGCGTCCGGTGAGGGCGGCGTCGAGGGCCCGCTGCACGGCGACCTCGGACTCGCTGTCGAGGTGGGCGGTCGCCTCGTCGAGCACCACGACGGAGGGCGCCTTGAGCAGCAGCCGGGCGATGGCGAGCCGCTGCCGCTCACCGCCGGAGAGCCGGTAGCCGCGGTCGCCGACGACCGTCTCGAGGCCGTCCGGGAGTGAGCGCACCAGGCCCGCGATCTGGGCGGCCTCCAGCGCCGACCAGGCGTCCTCGTCGCCGGCCTCGGGGCGCGCGTATAGGAGGTTGGCGCGGATCGTGTCGTGGAAGAGGTGGGCGTCCTGGGTGACGTAGCCGACGGCGTCCT
>CAZQCA010000200.1:0-6318 GCA_964591845.1 uncultured Nocardioides sp. | reverse complement strand
GCCTCGTCGAGCACGAGGATCCGCGGGTCGCGCAGCAGCGTGCGGGCGATGGCCAGGCGCTGCTTCTCGCCACCGGAGAAGCGGTGTCCGCGGGAGCCGACGACCGTGTCGTAGCCCTGGGGCAGCGATGCGATCAGGTCGTGGACGTGCGCCGCGCGGCAGGCCGCCTCGAGCTCGGTGTCGGTGGCGTCCGGTCGGGCGTGCAGCAGGTTGTCGCGCACGCTCGCGTGCAGCAGGTAGGTCTCCTGGGTGACCACTCCGACGGTCTCGGCCAGCTCCTGGAGCGTGAGGTCGCGGACGTCGACGCCGTCGATGCGCACCGCGCCCGTGGTCGGGTCGTGGAGGCGGGCGACCAGCGACGCGAGCGTCGACTTGCCGCTGCCGGTCTCGCCGACCAGGGCCAGCGAGCTTCCGGCCGGCACGAGGAGGTCGATGTCGGTGAGCGTCGGGGAGTCGCCGTAGGAGAAGCCGACGTGGTCCAGCCGGACCTCACCGCGGGCCTCACCCAGCGTGACCGGCTCGGCCGGATCGTCGATCTCCACGCGCAGGTCCAGGTACTCGAAGATCCGGCTGAAGAGTGCGAGCGAGGCCGTGACGTCGGCCTGCACGTTGAGCAGCTGCATCAGCGGCCGGAAGAGGGTGCCCTGGAGGGCGACGAAGGCGACCAGGGTGCCGATGGTCATCCCGCCCGAGGTGGCCGGTAGGCCCGCGGCGAGGTAGAGCGCGGCGGGGACGGCGGCGAACACGACGGTCATGGTGGCCATCCGCCACCGCCCGGCCAGCTGCGAGCGGACCTCCAGGCCGACCAGGTCGGCCGAGGTCGTCTCGAAGCGGTGCGCCAGCGCGGGCGCGGCCCCCAGAGTCTTGGTGAGCTGGATCCCGCTGATCGACAGGCCCTCCTCGACCTGGGCGTGCAGGTCGGCGAGCGCGGCTTGGCGCGCCGCCGTGACGGCGTACCGCAGACGGGCCACCTCGCGGGTCAGGAGCACGGCCGGAGGCAGCACCACCAGCGTGACGAGCGCCAGCCGCCAGCTGAGCGCGAGCATCGCGGCCACGGTGCCGACGACGGTGGTGAGGTTGGCCGCGACCGAGGTGGCGGTCGAGGTGACCACCGACTGCATGCTGCCGATGTCGTTGACGACGCGGGACTGGATCTCGCCGCCGCGCGTGCGGGTGAAGAAGCCCACCGACTGGCGCTGGAGGTGGGCGAAGAGGTCGCTGCGCAGGCGGTGCATCACACGCTGGCCGACCGTCGCGGACTGCCAGGTCTGGACGACGCCGATGACCGCCGAGGCCACGGCGATGCCGACCATCAGCAGGACGCTGGTGACGAGCAGGGGCACGTCGTGGTCGGGGATCGCGACGTCGATCACCTCCTTGACCAGGAACGGCTGGGCCAGCCCGATCAGCGAGCTGGTCACGATCAGCGCCATGACGAGGGCGAGGCGCGCCCGGTGGGGTGCGAAGTAGCTCCCGATGCGGCGCAGCGACACGGGTCTCGCCTCCAGCTGGGTCCGGTCCGCGCGGTGGGTGTCGCGGTCGCGACCGCTGGCGGGCCGCTCGTGTGAGGTGGGGGTGGGGCTGGGCATCCGATCACTTCTTCCTGCGTCCGGGGAACAATGCTGAGGTTACCTCATGATGTGGTAACACCAGAATCGGTTAGTCTGTTCCCGTGCCCGGTCACCACGACCACGTCGGCAGTCCCCGCGCCGGCGACGAGACGACGAGCGACCTGCTGCTGATGGCCGCCCGGTCGATGCGCCGGGCGTTCGGCGAGGCCATGGCGACGTACGGCGTGACGCCGAGCCAGGCGCGCGCCCTGCGCCTGGTCGTGGACCTGGGCTCCGCCCGCCCGTCGGTGCTCGCCGAGCAGCTGCGGATCGCTCCCCGGTCGGCGACCGAGGTGGTGGACGCGCTGGAGGGCCACGGGCTGGTCGCCCGTCAGGCCGACCCGGGCGACCGCCGGGCGACCTTGGTGGTGCCGACCTCGAAGGGCCGGAAGCTGCGCCGGCTCCTGGACCGTGCCCGTCGGGACGCCTCGGAGGAGCGGCTCGCGGTGCTGGACGACGCCGAGCGCGCCGACCTCGACCGACTCCTGCGCCTGCTCGCCGCCCCTGGGGAGTGAGCCCGGTGTCCGAGCGTTGGCTGAGCGAGACCCGCACCTCCTACGACGCCGATGCCATCGGCTACGCCGACGTGGTGCGCGGCCTGCTGGACCGCCACCCCTATCTCCGCGCGAGCCTGGCCCTCTTCGCGGATCTCGTGGACGAGGCTGGTGGCGGGCCCGTGGCCGACATCGGCTGTGGGCCGGGCTACGTCACCCGGCATCTGGCGGACCTCGGCGTGGACGCGTTCGGCATCGACCTGTCCCCGGAGATGGTCGCCTTGGCCCGGCGTGACCACCCCGACCTCCGGTTCGAGGTCGGAACCATGACGGATCTGGACCTACCGGACGGATCCGTGGCGGGCATCGTCGCGTTATGGTCGGTCATCCACGTGCCCGACGACGCGGTGCCGGGCGTCTTCGGTGAGTTCCGTCGTGTGCTGCGCCCGGGCGGTCCGCTGGCGGTGGGCTTCCACGTCGGTGACGGGACGCGCCACTCCTCCGAGGGCTACACGGGCCGGCCGGTCAGCGTCGACAGCCACCGGCGGCGACCCGACCGCGTCGCCGGCTGGCTGCGGGACTCAGGCTTCGAGATCGACGCCGAGCTGGTGTTGAGTCCGGACGAGGAAGTCCCCGGAGCGCTGCTCTTCGCGCACCGGGCGGGCTCAGCGGACGACGAAGGACGCTGACCCGGCGCTGGTGTACTGGTCGGTCAGGAGGTAGTGCACGACGTACCGTCCGGGCGGCAGCGGCCACGGCCGCCCTTGGTGGTCGCGGCCGATCACGAGCTCTCCCTTGGTGGTCGGCGGGAGGGCGCCTGCGTCGTGACCGCCGGTGTAGCCCCAGACCAGGTAGTCGTCCTGCTCCGGGTCGGCCGCCGCGGCGCGGTAGACGCCGATCCAGTCCCAGCGGTTGCCCGGGCCGTCGGTCCAGCGCACGGTGATCGGCTCGCCGACGGCGTACGCCGGCGCGTCGGTGTCGAGCCTCACCTCCGCGTCCCGCGGACGCACGGTGAGTTCGTTGGTCGCGAGCGTGGCCCCGGAGGCGTCGACCAGGGTGATCACGTGGGTGCCGGGCGCGAGCGCCGAGGTGTCGATCTCGAGCGTGCCCTGCTCGCCCGCGACGTCGACGGTCGTCGGGCTCGCGCCGGACAGCTCGACCCCCCCCTTGTCGGAGCCCTCGGGGAGCCGGTAGGTGACCGTCACGGCGTCCCCGACCGTGACCAGCCGGGCGGAGAGCGCCACCATCGTCGGCAGCGGCTGAGGAGTCAGGGTCAGCTGGGACAGCACGGCACGATGGTCCGACGTCCAGCGGGGGTATGCCCGATCGACGCCGGGAGCACCGCGCTCGCCGATCAGCTGGCTCCCGGAGATCTCGACCGGCCCGCCGACGTAGGCGTAGTCGATGCGACGCGGCGAGCCCCCGCGCCCGTTCACCCCGCCCCAGGTGTTGCCCGGGTCGGCGACGGGGTGGGGATGCGTCTCCCGGTAGGTGTCGCGCAGGCCGATCCCCGTCAGGGCCTCGCTGACCGGCCAGGCCACCGGTCCGATGCCGCCGTGCTGGTCGGCGGTCTCCGCGGTCCAGTCGAGGTGCGAGGGCTGGTTGAGGTCGCCGGTGAACAGCAGCGGCCAGCCCTCGTCGAGCAGCGTGGTCGCCGACGGCAGCAGCTTCTCGACCGAGGAGGTGCGCACCTCGTCCTCGGTGGCCAGCACCTCGTCGACGGGGACTCCCTGCGCGAGGTGGTGGGGCCCGTCCTGGACGTAGTCGAGGTGGGTGTTGATCATGGCCACCGCCTCACCCGGCCGCACCTCGAGGAACGCGTAGAGCCCGTCGGCGCCCGAGGGCTCGAGGATCGGGTAGCGCGAGAGGATCTGCAGGCCGACGTCGTAGTAGGGGTAGCCCGCGGCCTCGGCGATCTCGGGCAGCCGGTTGTAGGACTCGAGCACCCCGACGACGTCGGCGTCGAGGTCGGCCAGCACCGCGTCGGTGGCCTTGGTGCCGCCGTACTCCACGTTGAAGACGAGCAGGGACAGCGGCATCGGCTCCGGCGTCGCCGCCTCGGCCACCGGACTCGGGGTGGGTGCCGGCGGGTCGTCCCCGGACGTCGTACAGCCGGCCAGGGCGGCGGCCGCGAGCAGCGCAGCCGCGACGCGCAGGCTCCGTGGCCGAGTGGGGGAGGGCGGGCGCATCGGCGGTTCCCCGATCTCTGGCTGAACGGTCAGTCAGGCGACCCACGGTAGGGGGTCGCGACGCTGCTGTCAGCCCCGTGACGCCCGCTCGGGGGATGGCGCGGCCCGGGTGACGCACCTACCCTTCGTGGATGGGGAGGATGGCGCGCGCCGCGGTCGCGTCGGCGTTGCTGGTCTCGTGGATGGTCGGCGCAGCCGCGCCCGCGTCGGCATACGACGAGACCTGGCAGCGGATCGGCACCGGCATCACAGGGGGGGTGAGCGGGCTCGCGCCACACGTCGGAGGCTGGGCCGTCGTACGCGACAACAAGCTCGCGGGCCAGAACCGCCTGTCGCTGATCGACGACAGTGGCGTGGTGACGCCGGTGAGCTGGCCGGGCACCGCCCCCGTGGACCTGGAGTCGCTGAGCGCGGTGCCCGGAGCCGCCGGGACCTTCGTCGCGGTCACCAGCAAGGGCAAGGGCACCGTGTTCGCCCTCTCCGGCGCCTCGATGAGCATCCAGCGGACGATCGCCACCCCGCGCGGGACGAGCAACGTGGAGGGATTCGCGCTCACCGACGTCGGCGGCACGATCGTCGCGGTGTGGGCCACCCGGGGGTCGCCCACGGCCGCCGCCAAGGTCTTCGCGGCCACCTTCGACCCCGGCACCGGAGTCTTCGGTCGGGTCGTGAGCCGAACGGTGACGGTGCCCTACCCGACGGTCGCGGTCCGGCACGTCAGTGACCTCACGGTGGTGGCCGGCCGGGTCGTCGTCTCGTCGGCCAGCGACCCCGGCAACAACGGCCCCTTCGACTCCGCTCTCTACGACGTCGGGACGGTCGGGCTGGTCTCCGGGCGCGCGGCGCTCACCCTCGTCGGTCCCGTCTCCCTCGGGACCTTCCCCGGCCACAAGGTCGAGGGCATCGCCTGCTCCGGGGGCACCGGGCTGGTGGGCAGCGACGATGAGAACCTCGGCGGCTGGGTGCGCACGTCGGCGTTCTGCGGCTGACCTCGGGTCGCGTTTGACCCGTTCCGGCGCGGGTACCTCGTCGCCAGCACCGGGCGGTCATCCCATCGGTAAGGCGGCGACGGACCGAGTTTCGGCCGGAGGACGGCACCAGCAGAGGGTGGGTGGCCTCACGCCGCACCGCCCCGGTGCGTCCAGCACGGGCCGGACGGCGCTCCGGGCGTCGCTGGCCGTCCTCGGGCGCGGCAGGGCAAGATGCCGCATGTGAACGACGGTTCAAACCTCCCTGCGCGCGCCCGTGTCGTCATCGTGGGCGGCGGTGTCATCGGGACCAGCGTGGCCTATCACCTCGCTCACCTGGGCGTCGGCGACGTGCTGCTGCTCGAGCGCCACGAGCTCACCGCCGGCACGACGTGGCACGCCGCGGGACTCATCACCAGCGCCGGCATGGCCGACGAGACCGCGGTCTTCATGGCCCGGTACTCCCGTGACCTCTACACCCGCCTGGAGGAGGAGACGGGACACTCGACCGGCTTCCGCGAGATCGGGCACCTGCACCTGGCCTGCACGCCCCAGCGCCTGGAGATGCTGCGCCGAGAGCGCGCCTTCCAGCGCGGCTTCGGCATCGACAACGTCGAGGTCTCGGCGGCGGAGGTCGCCGAGCTGTCGCCGATCACGCGGGTCGACGACGTGCTGGCGGCGTCGTACGTCGCCGACGAGGGGCGGGCCGACCCCGTGGGCGTGGCCACCGCGCTGGCCAAGGGCGCCAAGGCCCGTGGTGCCTCGATCCACACGGGGATCACGGCGACCGGCATCCGCACCCAGCGCGGCCGGGTGACCGCGGTGCTGACGGATCACGGCGAGGTCGAGTGCGAGACGGTGGTGCTGGCCGCGGGTCTGTGGACCCGCGAGCTCGGGAGGCGATGCGGGATCGACGTGCCGCTGCAGGCCGCCGAGCACTACTACCTGCTGACGGAGCCGATGGCAGGCGTGCACCGGGACCTGCCGGTCGTCGAGGATCCGGACCGCTACGGCTACTACCGCGAGGAGGCCGACGGGCTGCTGGTCGGCCTGTTCG
>CAZQCA010000199.1:0-6328 GCA_964591845.1 uncultured Nocardioides sp. | reverse complement strand
ACCGAGGGCTACACCGCCTCCCTGGAGGGCCAGCGGCGGGCCGTCGCACCGGTCCACTCCCTGGTCGTGGCGACCGAGCCGCTGCCCCCTGAGACGTGGGAGCGGATCGGCCTGCGCGAGCGGGAGACGTTCTCCGACTTCCGGCACCTGATCATCTACGGCCAGCGGACGGCCGACGACCGGCTGGTGTTCGGCGGCCGAGGAGCCCCCTACCACTTCGGCTCCCGCATCCGCCCCGGGTTCGACCGCGACGAGCGCGTGCACGCCTCGCTGCGGCGCACGCTGACCGGCCTGTTCCCCGTGCTCGAGGGAGCCCGGTTCACCCATGCCTGGGGCGGCGCCCTCGGGATCGCCCGCGACTGGGTCGCCTCGGTGGGCCTGGACCGCTCGACGGGGCTCGGCTGGGCGGGCGGCTACGTCGGCGACGGCGTCTCCACGACCAACCTGGCCGGTCGCACCCTGCGCGACCTGGTCCTCCGCCGCGAGACCGACCTCACCGCGCTGCCCTGGGTGGGCCACCGTTCCCGGCGCTGGGAGCCCGAGCCGCTGCGATGGCTGGAGGCCAACGCCGGACTGCGCGCCATGTCGCTGGCCGACCCCGAGGAACGCCTGACCGGCGGCAAGAGCCTGATCGCCCGCGCCATGGCGCCGCTGCTCGGCGGCCACTGAGGGAAAACCGGTTGCCGGGTGGCGCCGGCGCGCGAGAGGATCGGTGACGGCACCACGCGGGTGCCCGTGCGAGAGGAGGGGTGACATGTCCATCGCTGTCCGTGGCCTGCCCTGCGCCACCCCCTCCCTCTCACCTTCCAGGAGCATCCGCGATGCACACCTCTCGAGGGCCGGAGCCCTCGTCCCCGTGGGTCGGCCCCTTCGCTGACCCCAGCGACCCCTTCGCACACCTGCCCGACCCCACCCGGGGCGACGGCACGCCCGAACGCGAGATCG
Source organism: uncultured Nocardioides sp. (assembly GCA_964591845.1). Lineage (GTDB taxonomy): Bacteria > Actinomycetota > Actinomycetes > Propionibacteriales > Nocardioidaceae > Nocardioides. The sequence continues at coordinate 5,383 of CAZQCA010000199.1, read as the reverse complement.
ACCCGTCCTTCGTCTTCGACTTCCGTGGGTACGACGACCTCGACGACGCCTCCCAGCGCTGGTCGACCTGGCTCGACGTCGAGCCGCTCAGCCGCGGGCCGGAGCCTCGTCCCGACTGGGTCGTGACCTCCCAGGGCGCGATCGACACCGACCTGGGCATCCTCAAGACCGGCAAGGAGGCCGACGTCTTCCTGCTCGAGCGGGCCGACCCGCACGACCCCGACGGCGGGGTGGTGATGGCGGCCAAGCGCTACCGCTCGCGCGAGCACACCAGCTTCCACCGCTCGGCCGCCTACACGGAGGGTCGCTCCATGAAGCGCTCCCGGGACGAACGCGCCCTCAAGCGCAAGAGCACCTGGGGCCGGGTCGTCGCGGCCGGCGAGTGGGCGGTGTCGGAGTGGGGAGCGCTCAAGCGACTCTGGTCGCTCGGCCTGCCGGTCCCCTACCCGGTGCAGATCGACGGGACCGAGATCCTCATGGAGTGGATCACCCACGACGGCGAGACGGCTCCCCGCCTGGCGCAGACCCGTCCGCGCGGCGACCTGCTGGCGTCGTACTTCGAGCAGATGCGCGAGGCGATCGCCACCATGACCGGCCACGGCCTGGTGCACGGCGACCTGTCGCCCTACAACGTGCTCGCGGCGGGTGACCGGCTCGTCCTGATCGACCTGCCGCAGGTGGTCGACCTGGTCGGCAACCCCGCCGGCATGGACTACCTCCTGCGCGACTGCACCAACGTGTGCCGGTGGTTCCAGGCTCGCGGCCTCGAGGTGGACGAGCACGACCTCTACGCCGAGATGCTCGCGCACGCCTTCTGACCGGCTCCTCCCGCGCGGCCTAGGGTGGTCGGGAGGAGGTGGGCCGTGCGGGTCCTGGTGGCGACCACGCGCACCAACGGCAGGGTCGAGGACGACTGCTACGCGTGCGTGGAGGGCGAGCTCGTGCTCGTCGACGAGCCGTGCCTCGAGCACCCCGACCGCGACACAGGCTCGGAGTGTCGATGTGGGCGGACCTTCGTGGGTCTGGGGTCGCGTGGAGCCACCTCCACCGCGCTCGTCGTCGAGAGCGAGCTGCGGGAGTCCGACGTGCGCGAGGCCGTGCGCGGCGGCCTCGAGGACCGTGGTGTCGTCGATCCCGACCGGACGACCCGTGACCGCGCGGAGGAGCTCGTCGACGAGGCCCTCGACCGGGTGCTCGCCGTGGCCGAGCACTTCCCGCCGGGCACGGTCGTCGGCCGGCGGGGCGAGCGGGTGTTCCCACGGCTCGGCGGCTGAGCCTTCGCGGGCGCGCGCCGGGCTCCGCAGCGACCCACGCGACTAGGGTCGCCCCATGCGGAGGTCGCGGGGCCGGTCGGTCGAGGTGGAGTCACTGGCCGACTTCGACCGCCGCATCGAGGCCGGCGCGCGTTCGATGTCCGGCTGGCACCTGCAGGGGATCGACCTACGCGACCGGGGCGAGGTGCTCCGCCGGGTCTCGGTGAGCGGGGCGCTCTTCCTCGGCTGCCGGCTCGCCGCGGGCGACGAGCGCTCGGTGCGTGACCGGGGGGCGGTCGTCTTCCCGGAGGTGCCGGGCTCGCCGGTCGACGTCTATCGCCCGACGCTCTACACCGGCCGAGAGCTCTACGACACCGAGGCCTACGCCGACTCCCTCGACGCCCGCGCCTACGCGTGGTCGCGGCGCCGCCCCGATGTCGACCTCACGCTGGCCCAGGCACTCCACGACCGGGCCATCGACGGCGCGCTCGCCGGCTGGGTGCGCGGCCGTCGGCTGGCCGGGGTGATGGGCGGTCACGCGCTGCGCCGCGGCGAGCCGGCGTACGCCGACGCGGCCAGGCTGGGCAGGGCCCTCGCCGCGGACCACGTCGTCGCCACCGGGGGCGGGCCGGGTGCGATGGAGGCGGCCAACCTGGGGGCCTACCTGTCCGCGGAGCCCGCCGAGGCGCTCGACGAGGCCCTCTCGATGCTGGCGACGGCGCCGGACTACCGGCCGGTGGACCCCTGGGTGGGGGCCGCGTTCACCGTCCTCGACCGCTGGCCCGCGGGCAGGCCCTCGCTGGGCATCCCCACCTGGCACTACGGCCACGAGCCCTCCAACACCTTCGCGACGGCCGTCGCGAAGTACTTCCGCAACGCCACCCGCGAGGCGATCCTGCTCGAGGTCTGCGACGCCGGGATCGTCTTCCTGCCGGGGGCCGCCGGCACGGTGCAGGAGATCTTCCAGGACGCGTGCGAGAACTACTACGCCGATGCGTCCTCGGTCGCGCCGATGGTGCTCGTCGGCCGGCGGCACTGGACCGAGGTGGTCCCGGTCTGGCCGGCCCTGGCCCGCCTGGCCGCCGATCGACCCATGGCCCGCCACGTGCACCTGGTCGACACGCTGTCGGAGGCGGTCGCGCTGGTCTCCTCCTGACCGGTGGTGCCGCGCGTGGTCATCGCTCGGTGGCGGCCAGCTGCCCGCACGCCCCGTCGATCTCCCGGCCACGGGTGTCGCGGACGGTCGTCGGCACGCCCTTCGCCTCGAGCCGGCGTACGAACTCGCGCTCGTCACGCGGGTCGGAGGCGGTCCACTTCGACCCGGGCGTGGGGTTGAGCGGGATCAGGTTGACGTGGACCCACCCTCGCGGCCCGGCCGCGAGGAGTACGTCGGCCAGCAGGTCGGCGCGCCAGCCGTGGTCGTTGATGTCGCGGATCATGGCGTACTCGATCGAGACGCGTCGCCCGGTCACCTCGAAGTAGTGCGCGGCCGCGCCGACCGCCTCGCCCACCGACCACCGGGTGTTGATCGGCACCAGCTCGTCGCGCAGCTCGTCGTCGGGGGCGTGCAGCGACAGCGCCAGCGTCACCGGCAGCCCCTCCTCCGCGAGCTGCTCGATCCGCGGCACCAGGCCCACGGTGGACACGGTGATCCCGCGCGCGGACATGCCGAGGCCGTCCGGCGCCGGGTCGGTGAGCCGACGGCAGGCGCCGATGACCGCCTTGTAGTTGGCCATCGGCTCCCCCATGCCCATGAAGACGACGTTGGAGACCCGGCCGGGGCCGCCGGGCACCTCGCCCCGGGCGAGCGCCCGCGCGCCGGCCACCACCTGCTCGACGATCTCGGCGGTCGACATGTTGCGCTGCAGCCCGCCCTGGCCTGTCGCGCAGAACGGACACGCCATGCCACAGCCGGCCTGCGACGACACGCACATGGTGGCGCGGTCGGGGTAGCGCATCAGCACCGACTCGACCAGGGCACCGTCGCCGAGCCGCCACAGCGTCTTGCGGGTGGTGCCGCCGTCGGCCTCCCGCGTGTGCACCGCCGTCATCAGCTCCGGCAGCAGGGTCGCGACGAGCTCGTCCCGGCCCGTGGCCGGCAGGTCGGTCATGTCGGCGGGGTCGTCGACCAGGCGCGCGAAGTAGTGGCGCGAGACCTGGCCGGCCCGGAAGGCGGGCAGGCCGAGACCTTGCACCGCCTCGGCCCGCTCGGCGGGAGTCAGGTCGGCCAGGTGCCGGGGCGGCTTCGTGCGCCCTCGCGGCTCGTCGAAGACCAGCGGCAGCGTCGGTCGGTCGCTCACGGGGGCCCCGTCAGGAGGAGTAGGTCATCATCAGCCAGAACACCACCGAGCCCACCCCGAAGATCACCAACAGCGCGACCACGATGCCGAAGAGGAGGTACTGGCCGAACCGGCGGGTGCGCGGGAAGGCCATCAGACCCAGCGGGACGGCCAGCAGCAGCAGGACGAAGGGGAAGGTCTCCTCGGCGGTCCGCTCCCCGGCGAGGGCCCGCACGATGGCCACGAAGGCACCGGGGACCACCGTCGCGAAGACCAGGCCCGAGAAGAAGCCCGAGAGCGCGGTGAACGTCGGGTGGTCGCGGTGCCACCAGTTGGGCTGCGGCGCGGGCCCCCCGAGGTCCACGTGGGCGGGGGCGTCGTCCTCGGCCACGGCGACGGACCCGTCGGCCTGGTCGTGCGAGGTGGCGTCCATGGCTCCATCGTAGGTGTCACCCCCGCTCCCGCGCGGAATCGCGGGCGACCTCGGCGCCTGATGTCGCAGGACGCGTTCAGAACACCAGGTAGTGCAGCAGCAGCCACACGGGCGCCACCGTGGCCAGCAGGGAGTCGAGCCGGTCCATCAGACCGCCGTGGCCGGGGACGATCTGGCTCATGTCCTTGATGCCGAGGTCGCGCTTGATCACCGACTCGCACAGGTCGCCCAGGGTGGCCATGCAGACGGCGATCAGGCCGAGCAGCAGACCGACCCACCACCGGCCGTCGAGCAGGTGGACCACGCTGGCCCAGCCGACCACCAGGCAGGCGACGGCGGAGCCGGCGAAGCCCTCCCAGGACTTCTTCGGCGAGATGACCGGCGCCATCGGATGCCTGCCGAACAGCACGCCGGCGGCGTAGCCACCGATGTCGGAGGCGATCGTGACCAGGATGAACGTGATGATGCCCTTGACCCCGTCGTCCCCGCGCTCGAAGTCGACGGCGCCGCCCTCGGCGAGCAGCAGGCCGACGAACGACCCCAGGAAGGGCACGTAGATCAGCGTGAAGACCGAGGCGGTGGCGGTCTTGACGTAGCCGGCGACCCCGCGGCGGAGCAGCCACAGCATGATCACCAGGGAGGTGACGCCCGTGGCGGTCACCAGGGCCGGCGCGCCGAAGAAGTAGGCGACGAAGACCATGACGACCCCGCCCACCATCAGCGGCTGCTCGGGCAGGTCGATCTCCTGGGAGGCCAGACCCTGACGCAGCTCCCAGACCGCCACGACGACCGCGGCGGCCACGATGAACATGAAGGCCGTCTTCCAGAAGAAGAGCGAGGCCGCGATGGCGGCCAGCAGGACGACCGCGGAGCCGACGGCGGCCGGCAGGTTGCGGCCGGCCCGGCCGTGCCCCTGCGTGGGCGCGGGTGTGGTGGTCATGGCCGGTCGCTCAGACCTCGAGCAGCTCGGCTTCCTTGTGCTTGAGCAGGTCGTCGATCTTGTCGGTGTGCTGCTTGGTCATCGCCTCGAGCCGCTTCTCGGCGGCCTGGACCTCGTCCTGCCCCGCGTCGCCGTCCTTGTCGAGGCGCTCGAGGTCCTGCTTGGCGTGACGGCGTACGTTGCGCACCGAGACGCGCCCCTCCTCCGCCTTGTGACGCGCGACCTTGATGAACTCCTTGCGCCGCTCCTCGGTGAGGTCGGGGAAGACGCAGCGGAGCACCTTGCCGTCGTTGGCGGGGTTGACGCCGAGGTCGGAGTCGCGGATGGCCTTCTCGATCTCGCCGATCGCGTTCATGTCGAAGGGTGCGACCAGGATGATCCGCGGCTCGGGCGAGGTGAAGGACGCCAGCTGCTGGAGGGGCGTGGGGGTGCCGTAGTAGTCGGCGGTCAGCTTGTTGAACATCGCCGGGTTGGCCCG
>CAZQCA010000198.1:0-6345 GCA_964591845.1 uncultured Nocardioides sp. | reverse complement strand
AGCCGCAGCGGCAGCTCGCGGTAGGACCGCCCGCGCGACCTGAAGATCAGGTTGTGCATCGGGCAGTTCATCGCCTTGAGGTAGTAGTCCGACCCCTCCATCTCCATCGGCGGGAACATGGTGTCGGCGTAGTAGGGCAGGTGGCCGGAAGTGTGGAAGAGCCCCTCCTTGGAGATGTGGGGGGTGCCGACGTAGGAGAAGCCCTCCTCGATGTGGCGCTGCCGGACGTAGTCCTCCATCACCCGCTTGATGACGCCGCCCTTGGGGTGGAAGACGACCAGGCCGGAGCCGATCTCGTCGGGGAAGCTGAACAGGTCGAGCTCGCGCCCCAGCCGGCGGTGGTCGCGCCGCTCGGCCTCCTCGATCCGCTGCAGGTGCTCCTCGAGGGCCTCCTTGGACTCCCAGGCGGTGCCGTAGATGCGCTGGAGCTGCTTGTTCTTCTCGTCGCCGCGCCAGTACGCCGCCGCGGAGCGCATCAGCTTGAAGGCCGGGATGCGCTTGGTGGTCGGCAGGTGCGGGCCGCGGCAGAGGTCCTTCCAGGCCAGCGAGCCGTCGCGCCGCAGGTTGTCGTAGATGGTCAGCTCGCCGGCGCCGACCTCGACCGACGCGCCCTCGGCCACCTCGTGGGCCGCGTCGTCGGCCTTGCCGGCGCCCTTGAGCCCGATCAGCTCGATCTTGTAGGGCTCGTCGGCGAGCTCGCTGACCGCCTCGGCGTCGGACACCGGGCGCCGCGAGAACCGCTGCCCCTCCTTGATGATCTTGCGCATCCGGGTCTCGAGGGCCGCGAGGTCCTCGGGCACGAACGGCACCTCGACGTCGAAGTCGTAGTAGAAGCCGTTGTCGATCGGCGGCCCGATGCCGAGCTTGGCCGACGGGAAGAGCTCCTGCACCGCCTGGGCCAGCACGTGGGCGGTCGAGTGGCGCAGGATGTCGCGCCCGTCCTCGCTGTCGATCGCCACGCCCTCCACCTCGGCGCCGTCGGCCAGCTCGTGGGAGAGGTCGCGCAGCTCCCCGTCGACACGCGCGGCGATCACCGACGGGTCGTCGGCGAAGAGCTCCCAGGCCTTGGTCCCGGTCGTCACGGTCCGCTCCTCACGCGCGTCGGCGTGAAGGAGATGGACTCGGAGGTCGGACACGGGAGGCTCCTGGGATCGGTGGGTCTGGGACCCGCCGATCGTATCGAGCGTCCCGAGGCGACTGCCTCCGGGTTTCGGCCGGGCTGCGGAGCCGGGCGTCAGGCGGGCAGCGCGTCGAGGAGGATCTTGCCGACCCAGCCGAGCGGGGAGGCGCACGCCTCGCCCCATGTCGGTACGACGGTCGCGTCGCACGCGCGGTAGCCGGTCTCGTAGCCGACGGTGGAGCCGCCGAGCTTGAGCGAGCAGTCGTCCTCGCAGGTGATCCCCGTGACGTCGAAGCGGCCCGCCGCGTCGGTGGTGTCGGCGCCCTGCCAGGTGACGTCGTTCTTGCGCACGGTGACCTTCACGCCGGCCACCGGCGCCAGCGTGACGCTGTCGACGACCAGGCCGGAGATCGACGCCGGGTCGGCGAAGATCCGTCCGAGCGCGGAGCGCGGGCCCCAGGTGCCGGCGTCGATCCACCGGTTCTGGACCGCCAGCGGCACGCCGCCGACGTACCCGCCCTGGAACCGGCCGACCACGGCCTGCACGTAGAACTCCTCCTGGTCGGAGGTGGCGTCGAGCCGGAACCGGCCGTTGACGTCGGTGACGTCGGTCGCCACGACCGCGCCGGGCGAGCTGCCGGCGCCGAGCGCCCGGAGGCGTACGACGACCCCGACCGCCGGGCCGTGCGCGCCGGCCGAGCTCACCAGCCGACCGGTGACCGACACCGCGATCGCTGACGCGGGAGCAGGCACGGCGGCCAGCCCGAGGGCGATCGTCGACGAGACGAGGAGAGCGGTGAGCGCGCGACGCATGAGGGACCTCCTGGGTTCGTCTTCAGGATGTCATCGGACGCCCGGCCCGGGGGCCGATTCGGCCCGTGAGGCGCGACACGACGGGAGGGCCCCGGCGGTGAGCAGTCTCTCCACGCCCGCGAGCCGCCCGGGCTGACCCGCCGCGGGACAATGGAGGAGAGAGGGTGTCGACGATGACGGAGTTCCTGCCCTCGACGACGGTGTGCCCGCGATCGGGGCGACGAGGCGGCACCTGAGCCCCCGCGACCTGCTCACCTGGTGCCTGCTGCGCACGGTGATCGTGACGACGGTGCTCTTTCGTGGCGCTACTGAGCCCCGACCACGCGCCGTGGCTGGCTGAGATCCCGCGTCCGCCGAGCGGCACGACGACCTACGCGCAGGCGATCATGGCTCGCCACGAGTGCTGGACGTTGCACGAGAAGGCGCTGGCAGCGTGGCCCGGCCACGTGGTCGCGACGACCCCGACAGACCACACCAGGCCCGTCTATGCCGGGCCCTGGCTGGTGCACCTCGCGATGGAGCAGGTCGCCCACGACGTCCCGTCGCTCGGCTGGGACGGCGGCGTCGACCACGGCCTGGTGGTCTACGGCTTCTGCCGCTGAGGTGGGGGCTGTCCGGGCGGGCTGGCAGGATCGCCGGATGGGCGTCTCCTACCAGCTGGTCGTCGACTGCGCCGAGCCGGAGCGGATGGCGCGCTTCTGGGCCGAGGCGCTGCGCTACGTCGTGGCGCCGCCCCCGGAGGGGTTCGACACCTGGGCGGCCTTCTACCGCTCGATCGGGGTGCCCGACGACGAGATCGACGGCGACGGCGCCGACCGGATCGTCGACCCTCGCGGCGAGGGGCCGGCGGTGTGGTTCCAGCGGGTGCCGGAGGCCAAGACCGTCAAGAACCGCCTCCACGTCGACGTGCAGGCCGGCGGCGGCCGCGCCCTCCCGCTCGCCGTACGACGGGAGCGGGTCGAGGCCGAGGCTGCACGGCTGGTGGCGCTCGGGGCGACCCGGGTGCGCGCGCTCGAGGCGGAGGGGCTCGACCACTACGCCGTGGCGATGACCGACCCCGAGGGCAACGAGTTCGACATCAACTGACGCCCGCGGGTCGCCGCCCTCCGCCGAGGCCGCGCCCTACGGTGTCCTCGTGTCCTCACCAGGCCTGCCAGCCCACGAGCCGGAGACGCACAGCCCCGTCAACGTCGTGGTCGTCCACGGGATCGGCCGACAGGAGCGGGGCAGCACCGCCGGTCGCCTCGTCGACGCTCTGCACCGGCACTGGACCGACGACGTCGGCGCCGGATCCGCCACGGTTCACGGCGCCGAGCTGGTCGAGGGTGGGATCCCCGAGATCTCGCTGAGCCTCGCCGTCGCGGACGAGACCGTTCAGGTCGTGGTCACGGAGGCCTACTGGGCCGACGCCTTCTATCCGCCCAGCGTCCGGGACGTGCTCCGCTGGGTCGGCTGGGTGGCACCGCTCGCCGCGGTCACCCGCGGGATCGAGGCTGTGTCGGACTCCTTCGCGCGCTGGTGGCCGCACCCGTGGCACTGGTGGCGGATCGTGGCCGCGGTCGTGCTGACCGTGCTCGGGCTACCGGTCGCGATGGTGCTGGTGATGACGGCTGGTCTGGCGGCGCTGATCCGCCCCCTGCTCCCCTTCGCCTGGCTGCGCGACCTCGCGGCGACCATCGGTCTCGCGCTGAGCCAGGTGGTCGGAGACAGCTACCTCTACCTGATGAGCCCGGCCAGCTCCGGCGCGATCCGCACCCGCGTGTCCAAGGCGCTCGCCGCGGCGGCCGAGAGGGGTGGCCCCGTGGTGGTCCTCGCCCACTCCCAGGGCGCTCAGGTCACCGTCGACGCGCTGACCGCCGAGCCGGTGGAGGTGCGCCATCTCGTGACCTTCGGCTCGGGCATCGGCCAGCTCGCGTGGATCAGACGCATCCGGCGCACCCGCCCCGCGCTCTTCCTGACCGGGCTGGGTGCGTGGGCGGTGATCCTGGCGGCCGGCGCCGGCCTCGGCACCCTGGTCTACGGCCTCCAGGAGGGCCGCTTCGAACGGGTCGGCGTGCTGATGGGACTGACGGCGGGGTGGTACCTCGTGCCGTTCGCGACGGTGATGCTGGTGCGGTTCCTGTCGCGTCAGGGACGGCTCCGCGTGCTCGCGGCCGGGAAGCCCATCGCCATCGACGGGGTGTCGGCCTGGACGGACCTGTCGGCCACCGCGGACCCGGTGAGCGGGACGCCGATCGTGTCGCGCATGTATGCCGGCGTGTCCGAGCATGTGGTCGTCAACGGCGGGTCGCTGCTCACCGATCACGTCCGCTATCTCGCCAACGGACCCGAGGTCATCGCCCGCATGGCCGCGGAGATCTGCCACGCCGGCGGCCACGACGCCCTCGCCGACCGGGTGCGCCCGACGGACTCGTCCATCGAGGTCCGACACCGCGTCTTCCGCTGGGTGGTGGGCGGCCGGATCGCCGGCCTCGCGGCCGCCGCCCTGCTCGCCGGCGGCCTCTGGCCCGGTCGGACGGAGGCCGGCCGGGCGGTCCTCGAGACGATGCAGCCGGTGCTCGGCTTCTTCGGCCTGACCGACGCGTCGGGTCGCTCGGTCGCGGGCGTTCCCCTCACCACGGTGGCCATGACGGGCGGGGCGGCAGCCTACGGCGTCGGGCTGGCCCTGGCGGTGTCGCTGATCTGCCGGCTCTGGAGGCGGGAGCGCACCGGATCGGAGGCGGCGTGGACCACCGTGGACCTCTCGTTCGCGGTGACGGTGTGCGCCGTCGAGGCCGCCGTCCTCGGCCTGCTGCTCAAGGGCGGTGCGCCGAGCACCTGGTCGGACCTCACCGACCGAGCACCTGAGCTGCCTCTGGCGCTGCTGTTCGTGGGATTCGCCCTGGGGGTCCTCGCGGGGCTGGGGCAGTGGCTGGCGCGAGGCATCGGCAGCACGGTCGTGGGTCGCTGGCGCGAGCCGGCGTACGCCGTCGACCGCACGCGCCCGACCCCGGCCCCGGCCCTGCCCGCCGTGGGGCTGCTCTGCCTCCAGGCGGCCACCTTGGCGGCCTGGGGCACGCTGAGCTTCTCGCTGCAGCTGGTCGCCGTCCTCCTGGCGATGGTGTTGCCCGGGGCGATCTGGGCCGCCGGCGAGGAGCTGGGACTGGCGTCCCGGGCCGGGAAGATCCTGCTCGCGCTGACCGCGGCGACGAGCCTGCTGATGCTGATGCGCGGCTGCGGAGCCCTCTGAACGAAGGCCCGGGATGCGACGGGAGGGTGGGCGATACTGGGTTCGAACCAGTGACCTCTTCGGTGTGAACGAAGCGCGCTACCACTGCGCCAATCGCCCCTGTTGCGACCGCCGACGATAGCGCATCGGCGGGCCCGGCCTCACATCCCCGGCCTCACATCCCGGGCAGCTCCGGGACGACCGAGCTGAGGCTCTGCACCCAGTCCCACCCGGACACAGCGAAGCCCGGCCAGTCGTAGACCGACACGTAGGCCGCCGCCCCGCCCACGACCACTACGACGGCGAGGAAGGTGAGCGCCAGCCGGCGCCGGCGTACGGCGGGATCGAGCTGCCGCGCGCGCTCCGCAGCCTCCTGGGCCTTGGCCTTCATGGCCTGCATCCAGCGCTCCGCCCACTGGTACTCGAGCGACAGCACGCCCAGGCCGACGATGATCCCGACGATGCCGGGGCCCGGGGCGACCAGCATGACTAGACCAGCCCCGATGATGGCGACGCCGATCACAGTGACCACGATCTTGGTGATCAGGCCGGTCACCCGGTTGCGGTGGAGACGGTCGTGCAGACGCCTCAACGGATGACGAAAGCCCTGGTCAGAGGCCGTTTTGGCCTCTGCGGCCTCGTCACCCACGCGCCCTCCCCCAGCCTCGGAAGCACCCCAGGCGGGCGCTTCGTTCGAGCGTAGCGCTCGACATGGCGCGACGAGTTGTCCAATTCCGCGTCATGGCTACCCGTCGGTCACGTCTCCTATGCCGGAAGGCAAAACTACTCGGAGGTGCACGATGACGGAGACCACCGTCAACCAGGAGATCACGCTCGACTGCGTGGATCTGAGCGGCAACATCCGCCAGCTCGACGCGGAGCTCGCGTACGACGCCAAGGACCCGTTCGCGGTGACCATGACGTTCCGCACCCGCGCCGGCGACGTGCCGTGGGTGTTCCACCGCGAGCTGCTCCTGGCCGGCATCTCCGACCCCGCCGGCGACGGCGACGTGCACATCTGGCCGAGCCTCGACACCCAGGGCCGCGCGGTCGTGGTGATCGAGCTGCACTCCAACACCGGCTCGTTCGTGGCCCAGGCCCGCACGCCCGAGGTCTACCGCTTCCTGACCCGCACGCTCGCGATCGTCCCGCTGGGCACCGAGCAGATCGACGTCGACGCGATGGTCGACTTCCTGCTCCCCTC
>CAZQCA010000197.1:0-6450 GCA_964591845.1 uncultured Nocardioides sp. | reverse complement strand
GTCAACGTGATCGCCACGCCCAAGGGCGGCACCCATGTCAGCGGCTTCGAGCAGGCCGTGACCAAGACGTTCAACGAGGTGATGCGGGCGACGAAGGCCCTCAAGGTGGGCGACACCGATGTGATCAAGGACGACGCCCTCGAGGGCATGACCGCCGTGGTCACCGTCCGACTGGCCGAACCGCAGTTCGAGGGACAGACCAAGGAGATCCTCGGCACCCCCGCCGCGCGCAGCGTCGTACGCCGGGTGGTGGCGGCGGAGCTCAAGCGGTTCCTCACGTCCACCAGGCGGGTCGAGAAGGCACAGGCCAAGCTGCTGATGGAGAAGGTCGCGGCGGCCTCGAAGACCCGCATCGCGGCCCGCCAGCACCGGGAGACCCAGCGTCGCAAGAGTGCGCTGGAGTCGTCGGCGCTGCCGTCGAAGCTCGCCGACTGCCGCACGACCGACACCGAGCGGTCCGAGCTGTTCATCGTGGAGGGCGACTCGGCGCTCGGCACCGCCAAGATGGCCCGCAACTCGGAGTTCCAGGCGCTGCTGCCGATCCGGGGGAAGATCCTCAACGTCCAGAAGGCCTCGATCGGCGACATGCTCAAGAACGCCGAGTGCGCGTCGATCATCCAGGTGGTCGGCGCGGGCTCCGGACGGACCTTCGACCTGGACGCGACGCGCTACGGGAAGATCATCTTCATGGCCGACGCCGACTCCGACGGCGCCCACATCAGATGTCTCCTGGCGACGCTGTTCTTCAAGTACATGCGCGAGCTGGTCGACGAGGGCCGGGTCTACTCCGCGGTGCCGCCGTTGCACCGCATCGAGCTGGCCAACCCCAAGAAGGGGATGGACAAGTACGTCTACACCTACTCCGACGACGAGCTGCAACGGCGCCTCGCCGAGCTCTCCAAGAAGGGGGTGCGCTGGAAGGACCCCGTCCAGCGCTACAAGGGTCTCGGCGAGATGGACGCCGACCAGCTGGCGGAGACGACGATGGATCCGCGCCGCCGCACCCTTCGCAGGCTCACCGTGGACGACGCTGAGGAGGCCACCGGCGTCTTCGAGCTGCTGATGGGCTCGGAGGTCGCGCCGCGCAAGGAGTTCATCATCCAGGGCGCCTACGACGTCGACGTGGAGGCGCTGGACGCCTGACGGCGGGCGTGGCGGGGAGCTAGGCGACCTGCTGCAGCAGGCCGGTGTCGACGTCGTAGAGGAAGCCGGCGATTGCCACCGACCCGGGGACCAGCGGGTGCGACCGCACCCGTCGTACGTCGGCGCGCAGCTGGGCCACCTGGTCGTCGATGACGTGGAAGGCGTGCCACGAGGCGTCCTGGCCCGCCGACTCGCCGACCCGTTCCTGCAGCTCGCGCTCGCTGTTGAGCGCCATCGCGCAGCGGGTGTGGGGGACGACCATGATCCGGCGGACGCCGAGCAGGTGGGTGCCCAGCACCAGGGCCTCGAGGGCCTGGTCGGTCACCCGTCCCCCCGGGTTGCGGAAGATCTTGGCGTCGCCGTGGGACAGCCCGACCATGCGGAGCGGGTCGATCCGGGAGTCCATGCAGGTGACGATCGCCACCCCGGCGTGCGCCACGCCGTCGAACCCGCCGAGAGAGAAGTCGGCCGCGAAGTCGCGGTTGGCCGCCAGGAGGTCGTCGAAGTCGCCCACGGTCCCACGCTATCGGTCCCAGGCTGTCGGCATCACGCTGTCGGCACGGCCGGCCCCGCTGCCCGAGCCGCTGGTCAGTGCGGAGTCCGTGATGCACCAGGTAGACCACGGGCTCCGCAATGACGACGCGCGCACGAGCTCGAGCGCTCAGCCCCCCGAGCGCAGCAGGTCCCCGGCCGAGAGGCCCCGGGTGGCAGCGTGGCGGAAGAGCGCCAGGGCCAGCACCCCCGCGACCGCGGCGCACAGGGCGGCGCCGATGAACACCGTGTGCTCCTGGGCGATGCCGGCCTCGCGCAGCAGGTCGCTGAAGGCCTTGCAGCGGCTCTCGCCGTCGCAGACCTCGCGCACGGGCGGGATGTCGGCCTGCTCGGCGTAGTAGCGCCGCAGGCCGACAGTGGTGAGGGCGGAGATGCCCACCAGCATCCCCACCATCCGGGCCACGACCACGAGCGCCGTCGCCAGCCCGTGCACGGCGTCGTCGGTGCTGGCCAGCACCGCCGCGTTGACCGGGGCCAGCGCGAGGCCGAAGCCGAGACCGCCGAGCAGCAGCGGCAGGGTGACCGTCCAGGAGCGGAGGGCGTCGATGTCCCAGCGCGCCATCAGCAGGAAGCCGGCGGCGGCGCAGGCCATGCCGATCGCCGTCACGACCCCCGCCGGCAGCTGGCGCGTGAGGTAGCCGCCGACGACCGCGCCGACCGGGAGCGCGACCAGGAAGCGCACCAGCACCAGCGCCGCCCCGAGCTGGGAGTCGGGGTAGATCGTGGAGCGCGCGAAGATCGGGATGTCGATGAGCGCGGCGATGAGCGAGGCGCCCACGAAGAAGCTGACGAGCAGCGACCCCCACGCGGGCGCCAGCGCCATCGCTCCGCGGGGCACGAGTGGTGCGTCGGCACGGCGCAGGTGCGCGACGAACGCCCCGGTCGCGATCGCCGCCACCCCGAGATACCACCAGCCACGGTCGGAGAAGACCTCGATCTGGGGGTCGGCGGTCGCGAAGGCGAGGATCACGCCCCCCAGCGCGGCGGCCAGCAGCAGTGCGCCGACCAGGTCGGCGTCCCGCGTGGCCCGCCACCAGCCGCGGACGTCGAGCAGCGGCCGCCGCCCGGTGGCGCAGCGTACGCCGAACAGCAGCAGCGCCGCGGCAGCGATCGCGCCGATCGGGGTGGTCCACCGCGAGTCGCCCGTGAACGGCACGAACAGCGATCCCCAGGTGAGGTCGCGGCGGACCGCCTCGGGCTGGGTGAACACCAGCGTCAGCGCGCCGGTGCCGACCGCCAGCAGCACCAGCCCGACCAGGTCGGGGAGGCCGCCGCGGCGGGGGGCGGCGCCGGCCAGCCCGGCCGGCGTCAGCGCCCGCAGGGCGGCGGCGAGCACCAGGCCGACGGCCAGGTTGATCGCGAAGATGGCGGGCCAGTCGGCGACCGAGAGCACGAGCGCGCCGAACAGTGGCCCGAGCACGCTGCCGATCTCCTGGACACCCGACACGACGCCGAGGGGCACCCCGCGACGGTGGACCGGGTAGAGGTCGGCGACCAGGGCCAGTGTCGCGGGCACCAGGCCACCGCCGCCGACTCCTTGGAGGAACCGGCCGGCGACGATGCTGGGCAGGTCGTAGGCGAGCGCCGTGACGAAGGAGCCGACGGCGAAGACGACCAGTGCCAGCAGCAGCACCGGGACCCGGCCGCGCAGGTCGGCGATCCGGCCGATGAGCGGCAGCATCGCCACGTAGCCGAGCAGGAACCCGCTGACGATCGGCGCCGCGCGCTGGAGCTCGTCGATCGGGACGCCGACGCTGCTCATCATGTCGGGCAGTGCCAGCACGACGACATAGGTGTCGGCGGCTGCGAACGCCACCGCCACCGCGGCCAGCGCCAGCAGCAGCCGGGCCTGCCGGGACGCGCCGGCCTCGGACCCCGGGGTCACGGCGCGGCGATGTCCTGCTCGGTGCCGTAGTCGGAGAACGTCACGGTGTAGGTCATGCTCTCGCTGTCGGGGTAGAACACCCCCGTCAGCCGGGCCTCGCGCAGCTCGCCCTCGTCGGTGATCGAGTAGGCCACGTCGAAGCTGTCGCCCTGCGCGCTGGGGATCACCGCGGTCATGACGTCACCCGCGACCGTGCCGGTGTATTCGGTGAGGATCTCGTTGTTGTCCGCGCCGCCGCGCACGCTGCTGCCCTCCACCACGTCGGTGGTCGCGTCGAGCAGCGCCGAGAAGCCGTCGTCGGGCTTCATCAGCGCGGCGGGGTCGGGGGCGCCGTACTCCGCGGGGTCGACGTCGGACCAGCCGACGGTGAGTGGGATCTGGGCCCAGACCTTGCCGTCGACGGCGATCACCGGGACGTCCACCTTGGAGCCCGCGAAGACGATGGTGATGGTGCCGTCGAACGCCGGGGCATGGGTGGCCACTCCGGTCGCGGCGTCGAGCCCCTGGACGCCCTCGGGCAGGTCCTTGGTGGTGAGCGACAGGTGCAGGCCGGTCGTGTCGTCGAGCTGGGCCTTGGCCTCGGCGATGACGTCCTCCGGAGAGGCGCCGTCGGCGGCGCCGCCCTTGTCGGAGCAGCCCGAGGACAGCGCTGCGGTCGAGAGCAGGATCGCGGCGATCCGGAGGCCGGTCGCGGTCGGGGCGTCGGGCATGGGCGTCAGCCTGCCACACCGGTCGGGCCCGGCAGCGACGCCGCCACCGGCCCGGCGCACCCCGCGAGAGGCTGCGAGCCGGGGGTGCCGGAGCCGTCGCGCCGACCCACGGGCTCGGGCAGGTCGACCGGTGCGCCGCTCGCGGCGGCGGCCCGGGCCGGAGCATGCCCGGCCCACGCGAAGACCAGCGTGTCCTCGCCCTTGAGGAAGCGGTGGCAGCGCACGCCGCCGGTGCCGCGTCCCTTGGCGGGGTAGTCGGCGAAGGGCGTCACCTTCACCGAGCCGGGCTCGGTGCCGGGCAGCGCGGTGGAGGAGCCGGAGGAGGTGACGACCACGGCGTCGGCCGGGTCGAGGGCCCCGAACCAGACCACGCGCTGCCCGTCGGGGACCCGGACCCCGGCCATCCCGCCCCCACCCCTGCCCTGGGGACGCACCGCCGCGGCCGGGAAGTGCAGCAGCTGGGCGTCGGAGGTGACGAAGCAGAGCGTCTCCTGACCGGTGTCGAGCTGGACCGCGCCGACCACCTCGTCGCCCTCCTTGAGCGAGATCACGTCCCACTCGTCCTTGCCGATCACCTCGGGGTTGACCCGCTTGACGACTCCCTCGCGGGTGCCGAGCGCGATGCCGGGGCCCTCGGTGGCGAGGGTGGTGAGGCACAGCGCGCGCTCGCCCGCCTCGAGGGTCACCACGAGGCTCAGCGGCAGGCCGCCCTGGAGATGGGGGTCGTTGGCCGAGGCCGGCAGCGCCGGCAGGTCGAGCACGCCGAGCCGGACGAGCCGGCCCCGGCTGGTGAGAACACCGATCTCGCCGCGCGCCGTCGCCCGGACAGCCGACACCACGACGTCGTGGGTGGTGCGCGGCCCCCCGGACCCCGGAGGCTCGTCGGTGCTGGTGCGCGCGAGCAGGCCGGTGGACGACAGGAACGCGAAGCACGGGTCGTCGGCGACCTCGAGGGGCGTGGCCGCGGCGACGGCTGCCGTGCCCGCCGACTCCAGCAGCACCGTGCGGCGGGGGGTGCCGTAGGTCTTGGCCACCTCGGCCAGCTCGTCGGAGACGACCGTGCGGAGCAGCTGGTCGTCGCCCAGGATCGCGTCGAAGCCCTCGATGGTGCGCTGGAGCTCCTCCTGCTCCTTCTCGAGCTCGATCCGCGAGAGCCGGGTGAGGCGCCGCAGCTGGAGGTTGAGGATGTCCTCGGCCTGGATCTCGCTGAGGTCGAACACCGTCATCAGCCGTTCCTTGGCGGCCGCGGAGTTGTCGGACCCGCGGATCAGCTGGATCACCTCGTCGATGTCGAGGATCGCCAGCAGCCGGCCCTCGACGAGGTGCAGCTTGTCGGCGGCCTGCCCGCGTCGGAACGCCGAGCGCCGGCGTACGACGTCGTAGCGGTGGCCGAGGAACACCTCCAGCAGCTCCCTGAGCCCGAGGGTGCGCGGCTGGCCGTCGACGAGCGCGACGGCGTTGATCGAGAACGACTCCTCCAGCGGGGTCTGCTTGTAGAGCTGCTCGAGCAGCGCCTCGGGATGGAAGCCGTTCTTGACCTCGATCACCAGGCGGGTGCCGTGGGTCATGTCGGTGAGGTCCTTGACGTCGGAGATGCCCTGGAGCTTCTTGCCCTGCACCAGGGTCTTGATCCGCTCGATGACCTTCTCGATGCCGACGTTGTAGGGGAGCTCGGTGACGACGATGCCCTTGCGCCGCGGCGTGACCGACTCGACGCGGGCCAGTGCACGCATGCGGAAGGAGCCCCGGCCCGACTCGTAGGCCTCGCGGATGCCGTCGAGCCCGACGATGGTGCCGCCGGTGGGGAGGTCGGGCCCGGGGATGAACCGCATCAGGTCGTCCAGCGTGGCGGAGGGGTGCTTCACGAGGTGGCGTAGCGCCTGCACCACCTCGACGAGGTTGTGCGGCGCCATGTTGGTGGCCATGCCGACGGCGATCCCGGCGGCGCCGTTGACCACCAGGTTGGGGATGGCGGCGGGGAGCACCGTCGGCTCGAGCTCCCGGCTGTCGTAGTTGGGCTTGAAGTCGACGGTGTCCTCGCGGATCGAGGTGGTCATCGCCAGCGCCGCGGGTGTCATCCTGCACTCGGTGTAGCGCATGGCCGCCGGACCGTTGTCGGGCGAGCCGAAGTTGCCGTGACCGTCGACGAAGGGCAGCCGC
>CAZQCA010000196.1:0-6491 GCA_964591845.1 uncultured Nocardioides sp. | reverse complement strand
CAGCGAGATGACGGCCTGATGGTCGTCGCGCTTCTTGCTGAACACGCGAAGGTCGTCGCCCTGGATCTGGGTGCGCACGCCCTTGGGGCCCTCGTCGCGGATCAGCTTGGAGATCTTCTTGGCGTCCTCAGAGCTGATGCCCTCCTTGAGGGCGATGCCGATCTTGGACTGCTGGCCCGACTGCCGCGGCTCGGAGGCGTCGAGGATCTTGAGGCTCTGGCCGCGCTTGATGAGCTTCTGCTGGAAGACGTCGAGCACCGCGCGCGCCCGGTCGTCGGCCGACGCCGTGATCTCGATCGCGTGGTCGCCCTTCCACTCGATGCCGGCGCCGGTGCCCTTGAAGTCGAAGCGCGTGGCGACCTCGCGGGCGGTCTGACCGAGCGCGTTGTCGACCTCCTGGCGGTCGAGCTTGCTGACGATGTCGAACGACGAGTCGGCCATGATCGGTGCCTCCTGCAGCGGGTGCTGGTGCGGGGTGATCGCCTCCCCACGCGTTTTCGTGACGCGCGGGGGGCTCCGCTATTGTTTCCTCTTGCTTCGCCCGGGCTCACACCGGGGGACGCGCCGGCAGGTTGCCCGAGCGGCCAATGGGAGCGGACTGTAAATCCGTCGCGAAAGCTTCGAAGGTTCGAATCCTTCACCTGCCACGCCGCCGAAGGCCCCGCGACCGTGTCGCGGGGCCTTTCGCGTCCCGTGCTGACCTGGCTCTGATCCGGCGCTGAGGCGCCCTCGCGACCGTTCCCCCGTCGCCGTACCGGCGGCACCGTACGGCGGCGACCAGCCGCCCCAGCCAAGGGAGAACAGCCATGAAGCACGTCACGAAGACCGCCGCGGCCGCGGCGCTTGCTGCCGCCGCACTGTCGCTCGGCCTGGCCTCACCGGCCCAGGCGAGCCTCACCAAGGACGGGTGCACCGTCGACCCCCAGGACCCCTACTTCGCGGGCACCTACAACAGCTCCAACGTGCCGGAGGTGCTCTACGAGTACGTCGTCACCTGCGACCCGTCGTCGGCCGCGTCGACCGTCGAGATCAAGATGGAGACCTGGGAGTCCGATCTCAACGGGCGTGCCGGCGACGTCGACGCCGACACCGTCAACAACCCCGACGACGAGCACAACGGCAACGGCACGCTGAGCACCACCATCTCGAAGGCCGGGGGCACCAAGACCATCAAGATCAAGGGCCTGGTGTCGCACACCGACGACGACGGCAACGACGAGATGTACGGCAAGTCGAAGTTCCGCGTGAAGAGCGGCAACGTGACGGGTGCCTGGACCGGGTTCGAGCTGACGGATGCGGTGCGGATCTGGTGGTGAGCAGGGCGGCCGTGGGCCGGCGGACCCACAGGTCCTGCCGGCCCACTGGCGCGGCGTCAGGCGGTGAAGCGGGCGTAGCGCCAGTCGCCGGTGCGAGCGAGGCTCTCGTCGTCTCCCGGCCATCGAGCGCGGATGCGGAGGGGCACCCCCACCAGCCGCGGAACCCATCGGATCCGAACGGTGGCCTTGCTGGAGCTGTCGAGCGGGGTGCACGGAAGGACGAGCAGGTCGCGCCAGCTGCCGCGGTCTCGGAGCTGGACCCGGAACGCCAGGCAGTCGCCGGGGTGTCGCGGCGCCACCGTGCTGCCGCCGACCAGCGTCCGGCCGCGGCCGTAGAGGTAGTAGCGCCCGTCCCGGCCCGTCTGCTGCCGCATCCACGGTTGCAGCCGGGCTGCGACCCCGACTGACGTCGAGTCGTCCGCGGGCTCCCAGGCGTCGTCGCCGGCGTAGCGCGCTTCGAACCGCGTCCGCCGCGTGACCGGCACCTCGAACCTGGCCACCCCGAGGCCATCGACCTCGCGGGTCCCGACCCAGTGACGTCGCCGCCCCCACGGCGTCGCGAGCAGGGTGACCTTGCGGTTGGTGTCGCCCCCGGTCAGGCGCACCGTGACCGAGGCCGTGTCGCCGTGGTCGTAGCGGGCCCGGTCGGTGGTGACGCGCAGTCCCGTGTCCAGCCCTGGTCGCCACTCCCGGATCACGTAGTCGTAGAGGCCGCGGTCGGTGAAGGACACCACGAACAGCCGCCCGCCCGCGAAGCCGAGACCCTGGGCGACCGGGACCTCCGACTCCGGCCAGGCATAGCCGCGCATCAGGGTGCCGTCGGGTCGCAGCACGCTGACCCCCCGCGTGCCGGCATTCCCGCTGAAGGCGGTGGCGCCGTCCGTACTCGTCGCCACCCCTGAGCGCACGAAGGTCGGGGTGAGGGGGGTGAGCTCGGCGGCGTCGTCGACGGCGAAGCGGGCGCCGGTGCTGGTGACCACCGTGGCGCCGTCAGGAGTCAGCGCGAGGTCCGCAAAGGTGGGTACGTCGTCGACCTGAGCCACGAGCGTGGCAGCCGGCTCGGGAGTCGCGGTGAGCGTGAACAGCTTGTAGGACGCCGGGTAGGACCGGTCTCCCAGCCAGAGGCGCCCCGGATGGGACGATGAGGTCAGCAGCTCACCCCAGGGGAACGGCACGTCGGAGACGTCGTGGTGGGTCTCCCCGGTCGTCGGGTCGAGCACGTCGAGCCGCGTGACCCGGAACGGGCAGGCCGACGTGAACCACAGCAAGCCTCCGTCCTCGACCACGTCGCCGGGGCAGGCCGCCTCGCCGGCGGAGTCGACGCCCGCGTCGAACGACGCGATGTCCAGCGTTCCGGTGTCGACGGCGGCGATGCGGTGCTGCGCCGGAAGGGCGACCAGCAGCGTCGATCCGTCTGCCCGGAGGCTGAGGCCGTAGGCGCCGGTCAGGGCGTCGATCGTCGTCACGTCGGCGCCCTCCGCGTCGAGGACCCGCAGGCCACCTTCCTCGCCCTGGCTGAGGAAGACCAGGCCGCCCGCGACCTGGAGGTCGGAGAACCCGGCGAGGGGCCGGGGGGTGCCGATCTCCGCTGCGGCGGGACCCGTGGGGCAGACGCCGCTGAGGCACACGCTGCCCACTGCCGCGATGACCAGGCCGACGACCCGCCGTCGTGCTCGCATGGGTGCTCCCGAGGTGGCGATGCGCTGCTGACCTTCGAGTCTAGGGCGACACCGGGGCCCGGCCCGCCGCCGTACCCGATCGGGGCCCCCGGGCGCTGGTGGCGCCCTCAGGCCCGACGCACTCGCTCGTCGAGACCGCGGAACATCCCGCGCGTCATGACGTGGTCGGCCGGCACGACCGCGGCGCGGTAGGCGAGGTCGAGCCATGGGGGCGCCACCCTGCCCCGGTTGCGCACCAGTAGCCGGGCTCGGCCCCCGGGGGCCGGGTCGAGCGCGAAGGTCCAGACCCAGTCCAGGGCCGCGCCGAAGCGCTCGGCCCAGCCGGGCGGGAGATGGGTGGTGGAGTGCAGCACCAGCACCTGACCAGGGTCGGCGCGCTCCACGACGAAGTAGGCCGTGCCCGGCGGCCCGTCGGGGATCGTGTCGCCCGGCTGGAGGTCCCGCACCAGGTCCGGGTCGAGCACGGTGGCGCTCGGCCAGTTCCCGGGGAACAGCAGCCGGTCCACCCAGCGGGGTGTGTACCAGCCGGCGCGATGCCAGCCCACCTGGGTGAGCCACGGCCACACCTCCATGGGCGGAGCGCCCAGCGTCGCGGCGTGGTGGGTGACGAACGACGGAGTCTCGACGAGCTCGTCGCCGGGCAGCCTGCGAGCCCGCTCGTCGGCGGTGGACCCGGAGGTCCGGCCGAGACGGTGCGCCACGGCGTACGCCGCCAGGAGCGCCAGCGCGAGAGTGGCGCCGAGATGACCGGTGCGAGCCACGTCTCGACGCTACTCCGGCGGTATACCCCGGGCACCGAGACGTCGGTCACCCCGGCACAATGAAGGTCATGACCGACGCGATCGACTGGGCGGCCTCCGGCGACTACACCGACATCGTCTATGAGACGACATCGGACGGGATCGCCAAGATCACGATCAACCGGCCCGAGGTGCACAACGCGTTCCGGCCGCAGACCCTCATCGAGGTCTCCGACGCGCTGATGGTCGCCCGCGAGGACGAGTCGGTGGGTGTGATCGTCCTGACCGGGGCGGGGGACAAGGCGTTCTGCTCCGGCGGCGACCAGCGGGTGCGCGGTGACTCGGGCTACAAGACCGACGAGGCCGCCACCGGACGCTTCCACGTGACCGACCTGCACGTGTCGATGCGCCGCTGCCCCAAGCCGATCGTCGCGATGGTGGCGGGGTGGGCGATCGGCGGCGGGCACGTGCTGCACCTGGTCTGCGACCTCACGATCGCCGCGGACAACGCGCGCTTCGGACAGGTCGGCCCGCGTGTCGGGTCGTTCGACGGCGGCTACGGCGCCTCGATCCTCTCCGACCTGGTCGGGCCCAAGAAGGCCAAGGAGATCTGGATGCTCTGTCGGCAGTACGACGCCCAGGAGGCGCTCTCGATGGGCCTGGTCAACACCGTGGTCCCGCTCGCCGAGCTCGAGGCCGAGACCGTGCGCTGGTGCCGCGAGATGCTCGCCCTCTCGCCCTGGGCGCTCCGGTTGTCGAAGCTGTCGTTCCACGCGCACGAGGACGGCTACGCGGGCATCCAGCAGCTGGCCCACGACGCCAACCTGCTCTTCTACGGCCAGGCGGAGGCGCAGGAGGGGCGCGAGGCGTTCAAGGCCAAGCGGGCGCCCGACTTCTCGCGCTTCCCGCGGCGCCCCTGACCGAAAACCTGTTCTCGTCCACGCCGGCGGCGGCGTAGCCTGCCGGACTGTGCTGGACGAGCGAGTGAGGGCTGCCGCCGAGGAGCAGGGCTTCTCGGGGGCGGTGCGCGTCGACCGCCGCGACGAGCCGTCGTACGCCGAGGCGTTCGGGCTGGCCGACCGGGCGCTGGGCGTCGCCAACACGGTGCAGACGCGCTTCGCCGTCGCCTCCGGCGTCAAGGGGATGACCGCGATGACGGTCGTCAGCCTGGTGGCGGAGGGCCGGCTGGCGCTGGACACGACCGCCCGCTCGCTGCTCGGCGAGGACCTGCCCGACATCGACGACGCGGTCACCGTCGAGCACCTGCTGGCCCATCGGTCCGGCATCGGCGACTACGTCGACGAGGACGCAGGCCACGAGGTCTCCGACCACGTGCTGACCGTGCCCGTGCACACGCTCGGCGAGACCGAGGACTACCTGCCGGCGCTCACGGGCTTCCCCCAGAAGTTCGCACCGGGAGAGCGCTTCGCCTACTGCAACGGCGCGTTCGTGGTGCTGGCCCTGCTCGCCGAGCGGGCGACCGGGCGGCCGTTCCGCGAGCTGGTCGACGAGCGGGTCTGCCGCCCGGCGGGGCTGACCGCGACGGCGTACGTCAGGTCGGACGAGCTGCCGGGCGAGGCCGCGAAGGGCTATCTCTTCGACGAGGGGCTGCGCACCAACGTCCTGCACCTGCCGGTGCGGGGGAGCGGTGACGGAGGCATCTACTCGACCCTCGACGACGTGCACCGGCTCTGGGCCGCCTTCATGGCCGGCCGGGTGGTCGCTCCCGAGTGGGTGTCCGAGATGGTGCGCCCGCGCAGCGACGTGCCGGACGACGACCGGCGCTACGGGCTCGGGATCTGGCTGGCCGGCAAGGGCGACGGGGTGATGCTGGTGGGCTACGACGCGGGCGTGTCGTTCTTCACCGAGCACGTGCCCTCGGCCGGCCTCACCTGGACCGTGGTGTCGAACACCTCCGAGGGCGCCTGGCCGATGGTGGAGTCGCTCGAGGAGCTGTTGGGCTGAGCCCCCGGGCGTTCTCGGACGGGTGCTCGGGTGCCACCGATTGTGCGGAAACTGCATCCTTGCTGCCCGGATTTCCTGACGTTTGGGCTCAAACGTCAGGTTTCGCGGCGAGGCAGAGCACCCGTCACACATTCCGCCGGTAGGCCCCGCCGACCTCGAAGAAGGCCTCGGTGACCTGGCCGAGCGAGCAGACGCGGGCGGCGTCCATGAGGACGGCGAAGACGTTGTCGCCGGCGACGGCGGCCGACTTGAGCCGCGCCAGGGCGGCCTCTGCTTCGCTGCGGTGGGTCTCCCGGAAGGCCCGCACGCGTGACAGCTGCGACGCCTTCTCGTCCTCGGTGGCGCGGGCGAGCTCGACCACCGCCGGGGCCTCCCGGCCCGAGGGGGCCAGGAACGTGTTGACCCCGATCAGCGGCAGCGACCCGTCGTGCTTGCGCTGCTCATAGAGCATCGACTCGTCCTGGATGCGACCGCGCTGGTAGCCCGTCTCCATCGCGCCCAGCACCCCGCCACGCTCGGTGAGCCGGTCGAACTCGGCGAGCACCGCCTCCTCCACGAGGTCGGTGAGCTGGTCGATGACGAAGGAGCCCTGGAGCGGGTTCTCGTTCATCGCGAGTCCCCACTCGCGGTTGACGATGAGCTGGATGGCCAGCGCCCGCCGGACCGACTCGGCCGACGGCGTCGTGACGGCCTCGTCGTAGGCGTTGGTGTGGAGCGAGTTGGCGTTGTCGTAGGTCGCGATCAGCGCCTGCAGCGTGGTGCGGATGTCGTTGAACGCGATCTCCTGCGCG
>CAZQCA010000195.1:0-6552 GCA_964591845.1 uncultured Nocardioides sp. | reverse complement strand
TCGGCGACGCCCTCACAGTCGAGGAGACAGGCGTCGACCATCGTCTGCTGCACGATGGACAGCGCGGTCTCCAGGCCGAGCATGCCGAACGCCGCCGCGGCCCACTCGCAGTCCTTGTCCTCCAAGGGGTGCGGGGCGTGGTCGGTGGCCACGATGTCGATCGTCCCGTCGGCCAGGCCGGCCCGCAGCGCCTCCGCGTCGCGCGCGGAGCGCAGGGGCGGGTTGACCTTGTAGATCGGGTCGTAGGTCGCCGCCAGGTCGTCGGTGAGCAGCAGGTGGTGGGGACAGGCCTCGGCGGTCACGTCCCAGCCGTTGGCCTTGGCCTGACGGACGATCTCGACGGACCCGGCCGTCGACACGTGGCAGACGTGCAGCCGGGAGCCGACGTGGGCGGCGAGCAGGCAGTCGCGGGCGATGATCGCCTCCTCGGCGACGGCCGGCCAGCCGGCGAGCCCGAGCTTGCCCGACAGCTCGCCCTCGTTCATCTGGGCGCCCTCGGTGAGGCGCGGCTCCTGCGCGTGCTGGGCGATCACGCCGTCGAACGCCTTGACGTACTCCAGCGCCCGCCGCATCAGCAGGGCGTCGCTGACGCACCTGCCGTCGTCGGAGAAGACGCGCACCCGGGCCGCGGAGTCGGCCATCGCCCCGAGCTCAGCCAGCTGCTCCCCCGCCAGCCCGACGGTGACCGCGCCGACAGGGAAGACGTCGCAGTGACCGGCCTCGCGGCCCAGCCGCCACACCTGCTCGACCACGCCGGCGGTGTCGGCCACGGGATCGGTGTTGGCCATCGCGTGCACGGCGGTGAACCCCCCGAGGGCGGCGGCCCGCGTGCCGGACTCGACGGTCTCGGCCTCCTCCCGACCGGGCTCCCGGAGGTGGGTGTGCAGGTCGACCAGGCCGGGCAGGGCGATCAGGCCCTCGGCGTCGACCACCTCCGCGTCGTCGGCGGTCGCGAGGTCGCCGATCTCGGCCACCACCCCGTCGCGCAGCAGCAGGTCGGTCGGCTCACCGCCGAGGATCGACGCCCGCTTGATCAGGTAGGCCGTCACGACTCGTCTCCTTCGGTCGAGGCGGGCTCCGAGCCGCCCAGCAGCAGATAGAGCACCGCCATCCGCACGGCGACCCCGTTGGTGACCTGCTCGACGATCACGGAGCGGTCGGAGTCGGCGACGTCGGCGGTGATCTCCATGCCCCGCACCATCGGACCGGGGTGCATCACGATCGTGTGGTCCTGCAGCGTCGCCATCCGGCGCCCGTCGAGGCCGTAGCGGCGGGAGTACTCGCGGGCGGTCGGGAAGAATGCCGCGTGCATCCGCTCCCGCTGGACGCGCAGCATCATCACCACGTCGGCCTTGGGGATCACCCCGTCGAGGTCGTACGACGTCTCGACCGGCCAGGTCTCCACGCCCACCGGCAGCAGCGTCGGCGGCGCCACCAGGGTGACGTCGGCACCCAGCGTGTGGAGCAGCAGCGCGTTGGACCGGGCGACCCGCGAGTGGAGCACGTCGCCGACGATCGCGACCCGGCGTCCGTCGAGGGAGCCGAGGTGACGCCACATCGTGAAGGCGTCGAGCAGCGCCTGGGTGGGGTGCTCGTGGGTGCCGTCGCCGGCGTTGACGACCGAGGAGCGGATCCAGCCCGACTGGGCGAGCCGGTGGGGCGCGCCCGAGGCGCTGTGACGCACCACCACGGCGTCGGCGCCCATCGCCTCGAGCGTGAGCGCGGTGTCCTTGAGCGACTCGCCCTTGGACAGCGAGGAGCCCTTGGCGGCGAAGTTGATGACGTCGGCCGAGAGCCGCTTGGCGGCCGCCTCGAAGGAGATCCGGGTGCGGGTGGAGTCCTCGAAGAACAGGTTGACCACGGTGCGCCCGCGCAGCGCGGGGAGCTTCTTGATCGGCCGGTCGGCCAGCGAGCGCATCTCCTCGGCCGTCGACAGCACCAGCTCGGCCTCGTCGCGGCTCAGGTCGGCCGCGCTCAGCAGGTGACGCTTCATGCCACACCTCCAGCGGGCTCGCCGGCGAGCCCCTCGATCATGACCGCGTCCAGGCCGTCGGTGTCGGCGAGCGTGACGCGCACCCGCTCCACCAGGGAGGTCGGGAGGTTCTTGCCGACGAAGTCGGCCCGGATGGGGAGCTCCCGGTGGCCCCGGTCCACGAGCACCGCCAGCCGGACCGCCTGGGGCCTTCCGATGTCGTTGAGGGCGTCGAGCGCGGCCCGGATGGTGCGGCCGGAGAAGAGCACGTCGTCGACGAGCACGACCACCTTGCCGTCGACGCCCTCCGGCGGGATCTGGGTGGGCAGCAGCGTGCGGGCCGGCTTGAGCCGTAGGTCGTCGCGATACATGGTCACGTCGAGCGAGCCCACGGGCACCGCGCCCCCCTCGACGGCGGCGATCCGCTCGGCGATCCGCTCGGCCAGCGGGACGCCGCGGCTCGGGATGCCGAGCAGCACGAGGTCGTGGGCGCCCTTGTTGCGCTCGAGGATCTCGTGGGCGATGCGGGTGAGGGCCCGGGCGATGTCACGGGCGTCGAGCACGACGCGGCCGGTGGCGCCGGGAGGACCCGAAGGGTCGGCGGGAGCGGTCTCCTCGACCGCGGGTTCGGGCGCGGACATCAGGCCCCGGACCTCCTTCTCCGCCTCTCGGGACGGCTCGTTAAAGGATGTCGACTGTCGGGGCGACCCTAGCACCGCCCCCGGCGGGTCTCAGAGCGCCGCGGCCATCGCGGCGCAGGCCTCCAGCCAGGACGCCTGGGTGCCCTCGCTGAGGGCGGCGTACGGCATCACCGAGCCGCTGGCGAGCACCGGGTCGTAGGGCACCCGGAAGACCCGGCTGGTGCGCTCGGAGTAGACCGTCGTGAGGTCGCGCAGGAGTGCCTCGTCGACCACCGGCGCGGGGTCGGACAGCACGGTGAGCGTCTTGGCCTTGAGGTCGGCGTAGCCGGCGTCCTGCAGGGCGTCGAGCATCCACAGGCCGCTGTAGCCGGTGTCCTCCCGGACCGTCGAGGTGACCACGAGCAGGTCGGCGGTCTCCGCGGCGGCGAGCCAGTTCTCCGCCCGCATGTTGTTGCCGGTGTCGACCAGGATCACGCGGTAGAAGCGCTGCAGCAGCCGGTGGACGGCGATGAAGTCCTCCGCGCGGATGGTGCCGGTGACGTCGGGCCTCTCGTCGGAGGCGAGCACGTCGAAGTGCGCGTCCCCCTGGGAGCGCACGAACGCCCCCAGGTCGCCGATGCGCGACTGGTAGACGTCGCTGAACCGCTCCAGGTCCTCCAGCAGCTCCCGCGTGGTGTTGCGGTGGTTGGCCCGCAGGCCGCGGATGCCGAGCGTGCCGCGGGTCTCGTTGTTGTCCCAGGCCACGACGCCGCCGCCGCGGATCGTCCCGAACGTGTGGCCGGCGGCCAGCACGCCGGTGGTCTTGGCGGCGCCGCCCTTGGGGTTGATGAAGGCCACCGTGCGCGGCCCGGCGAACTCGCGCTGCACCAGCTGCCGGGCCTGCCGGTGGGCCCGCTCCGCCGAGCCCATCCGTGAGGCCAGCAGGCCACCGGACCACCGGTTGACGCGTCCCCGCCAGCCCCAGGTGGGCGGCCCGTCGTCCTCCTGCGCCGTACGCCGGTCGAGGAAGTCCTGGGCGGAGACCGCCCGGTGCGCACCCGGGGATGGCGCGGCCGGAGGGGCCAGCTCGGGTGCGAAGGCCTCGGGCAGCGGCTGCCGGGGCACCGTGGACGGGTCCTCCTCCGTCGCCGGCCCGGCGTCGGGCCAGGCGGGCACCTGGTCGTGCTGCGGCATCTCCAGACCTCCCGAGACGGCACCGGCTCCCGGACGGCGGCACCTTGCTGGTCGTTCCAGGGTAGCCACCCCGAGCCTCACGGCGCCCACTGACGTCGCCGGACCGGGCCTCAGAGCGCGTCGAGCGCCACCTGGATCGCCCGGTGGAACGTCGGGTAGGCGAAGTGCATCGAGCGGAGGGTGGCGATCGGCACCTCGGCGTGCACGGCGGTGGTCAGCATCGACAGCACCTCCCCTCCGGTGGGCCCGGCCGACGTGGCGCCGACGAGGATGCCGCGGTCGCTGTCGGCCACCAGCTTGACGACGCCGTCGTTGCCGAGGTCGTGCAGCCACCCCCGGCTCGACTCGGGGATGTCGCTGGTCGCCGTGGTGACCGCCAGTCCCTGCGCGCGCGCCTGCTGCTCGGTCATGCCCACGGAGCCGACCTCGGGGTCGGTGAACGTCACCCGGCTCACGGCGCGGTAGTCGGCGGCCGGCCCGCCCTGGTCGAGGACGTCGCGGACGACGACGTCGGCCTGGTACATGGACACGTGCGTGAACGCGCCGTGACCGGTGATGTCGCCGACGGCCCACAGACGCTCGGCCGCCCGCATCCGGTCGTCGGTGTCGACGGTCCTCGCTGCGGGGTCGAGCCCGACGGTCTCGAGACCGACGTCGGCCAGGTTGGCCGCGCGGCCGGCGGCCACCAGCAGCCGGTCGACGGCCAGGTCCTCGCCGTCGACGGTGACGGTGAACCGGTCGTGCTCGTGGCGCACCCGCTCGATCGTCACGCCCGTGCGCACGTCGATGCCCTCGCGGCGGAAGACTCCGGTGATCAGCTCGCTGGCCTCGGGCTCCTCGACGGCCATCAGCCGATCGGCCACCTCGAGCAGGGTGACCTGCACGCCGAAGCGGCGCAGCGCCTGCGCGAGCTCGCAGCCGATCGGCCCGCCGCCGATCACGGCGATCGACGCCGGCAGCTCCTCGACCCGGAACACCTCGCGGTTGGTCCAGTACGGCGTCCCCGCGAGGCCCTCGATCGGCAGCTCCGCGGGGCGGGTGCCGCTGTTGAGGACCACGCCGCGGGCCGCGGCGTACTCGAGGGTGCCGCCGCCTGGCTGCTCCACGACGACCCGTCCGGGGCCGTCCAGGCGGCCGTGGCCGCGGACGATCTCGACGCCCGCCTCCTCGAGCTGGGCGACGTGCCCGTCGTCGGACCAGTCGTGGGTCGCCTCGTCCTTGATCCGGTGGCGGACCCGGCCCCAGTCGGGCTCGATCGTCGCCGGCCCCGCCAGCCGGTCGGCCCGCTGCGCCTCGCCGACCAGGTCGGACGCGCGGATCCAGAGCTTGCTCGGGATGCAGCCGTAGAACGGGCACTCCCCGCCGACGAGGTGCTTCTCCACCCCCACCACGGAGAGGCCGGCCGAAGCGAGCTTGTTGGCGGCGTACTCACCTCCCGGCCCGAGTCCGATCACGACGACGTCGACGGTGGTGGGTGCGGCCATGTCGCCAGCCAACCAGGCCCGCCCAAGGTCAGCCAGCGTGCGGGAGGTCGTAGCGGCGCCGGATGCTCGTCCCGCGGCGGCTCAGGTCGGCGCCATAGACGTGGAGCGAGATCGCGACGTCGTCGCCCGCGTTGCGCACCAGGTGGATGTCGCCGGGGGGCAGGGCCACGCTCACCTCGCCGCGGGCGTTGACCAGTCGCTCGGTGCGCACCAGGCGGCCTCGCTCGAGGCGGTAGCGCAGCTCCTCCTCGTCGCCCTCGTGCACCCCCACCACGCACCAGCAGATGTGGTCGTGGACGGGCGTGGCCTGACCGGGCAGCCACACGAGCGCGACCAGGGAGAACGCCCCGTCGTCGGCCACGTGCAGCAGGTGCTGCCGGTAGCGCTCCGGGTCGCCCCTGCGCTGCTCCGGCGTGAGCAGGTCGGCGGCGCCCAGGTACGGCGTCAGCGCAGCGGCCACCGCCTCGGCGGTCCGGGCGTCGCTGCGATGGCCGCGCACCGCGCGGTCGAGGTCGTCGGCCAGGCGCGCCAGCGCCGGCCGGGTGCCGACCGGGATCGGCGTACTCATGAGGGTCTCCTCTCGATGGCTGTCGAGAGTCGACGATCCGCGACGTGGGGCACCCCGGACATCGGTAACCCCTACCGAGATTTCGCCTCGCGCTACTTATGTCCGCTCGGGCTCTATCCGCTCGGGCGACGCGGGAGACGGCGGTCCGTCAGGTCGTGAGCGTCGCCTTGTCGCGCTGGAGGGCGCCCAGGACGCCGTTGACGAACGCCGGCGACTCGTCGGTCGAGAGCTCGCGCACGAGGGCGACGGCCTCGCTCACGGCGACGGCGTCCGGCACGTCCTCGGCGTAGAGGAGCTCGAAGGCGCCGATGCGCAGCACGTTGCGGTCGACGGCGGGCATCCGGGCCAGCGTCCAGCCCTCCGCGTAGGTCTCGAGCAGCTCGTCGATGCGGGCGTGGTGCTCGGCGACGCCGCGGATCAGGACCTGCGTGTAGGGGTTGTGCGGCACCACGCCGGAGTCGACCTCGGCGTCGAGCGTCTCGACGGGGTCCTCCCCCCGCATCTCGCAGGCGAAGAGATGGTCGAGGGCACGCTTGCGGGCCTTGGAGCGGGCGGCCAAGGGTCAGCTCGAGACGCGGCCGAGGTAGGACGAGTCGCGGGTGTCGACCTTGACCCGTTCGCCGGTGGTGAGGAAGAGCGGCACCTGGATCGTGTGCCCGGTCTCGAGGGTGGCGGGCTTGGTCCCGCCCGTGGAGCGGTCGCCCTGCAGGCCCG
>CAZQCA010000194.1:0-6557 GCA_964591845.1 uncultured Nocardioides sp. | reverse complement strand
CACGGCGTTGCCGACCGTGCGGGTCACGTCCCACGGCTCGGTGTCGCCGAACTCCCAGGGCCGGGTGGCTCCCGATCGCTCCCCGGCGGCGCCGGCCAGGCGCACGTCGCGCTCGCCCTGGCGGGCCGAGGAACGCTCCGCCACGTCGCGCAGGAGCGCCTTGCCCAGCTGGCGCATGGCCTTGGGCGAGAGCCGGAGCTGGCCGTCGGTGCCACGGCGCAGCAGGCCGTGCTCGCGCAAGGCGCGCTCCAGCTCGGCCAGCGTGCGAGCGTCGACCGCGGCCTGGTCGCCCAGCTGGCGGGACAGCGCGTCGAGGTCGACGTCGTCGAGGCGGGCGCCGGCGTAGGACTGGGACAGCTGCTCGGCGAGCGCGTCGAGCTCGGCCAGGTCCTGGAGCACACCGGTGCCGTCGCCGAGACCGAGCCCCTGCTCCCCCTCGAACCGCTCGGAGCCACCCCAGTCCTCGCCCGGCCGCAGCCCGCGCAGGTTGGCGTCGAGCCGGCTCAGCGACTCCATCAGGCCGGGTGACCCGAACGCCTGCGCCGCCAGGGCCTCCAGCTCCGCGCGCTGGTCGGCGGACATCGAGCTGAGCATGCGCTGGGCGGCAGCGGACCGGGCGGCCAGGGCGTCGAGGAGCTCGTCGACCGACTGCGGGTTCTCGGGGAAGAAGTGGCCGTGCCGGTCCATGAAGTCGCGGAACTGCTGGTCGGTGTCCTCGCCGCGCGCATGGGCCTCGAGCAGGTCGTTGAGGTCGGACAGCATCTCCTGGACCGCGGCGCGGTCCTCGTCGGTGGCGTTCTCGAGCGCCTGCTTCATGCCCGCGAAGCGCTGGTCGAGCAGCTCGCGCCCGAGCAGGTCCTTGATCTCCTCGTAGGCCTCGCGCGCCTCGCGGCTCTGCCAGTCGTACGACGCCAGCTCGGTGACCGCCGCCGCCGTGGACGACGGCAGGTTGTCGAGTGTCAGCTCGCGCAGCGCCCGGTCACCGTCGTCCATGGTCACGTCGCGGGCCAGCTGCTTGCGCTCCTCGAGGACCGCCTTGTCGAGCAGCTCCTTGACCTGCTGGAGGGTCCCGTCGAGGCGATGCCGCTGGGTCAGCTCACGGCGACGCTCGGACACCCGCCGGGCCAGGTCGTCCAGGCCGGACTGGCTGCGGCCGCCCCGCCGCAGGAACTCCTGCATCGCGCGCTCGGCGCTGTAGCCGGCCATCACGTCCTCGCCGATCGCGTCCAGCGCCTCGGCGAGGTCGACGGGCGGCGCGAGCGGGTCGCCTCCGGCATAGCGTCCGTAGCGGAAGCGGTGGTCGTGGCGACCGGCCTCGGAGGCCATGGTCAGTCGCCCTTGACCCGGCGCACGGACGCCCCGGCCCGGATCGCCCGCGGGATCTCGGCCACCTCGTCGACGGCGGTCAGCAGCGCCTCCAGCCGGTCGTCGGGGGCGCCGGTGTCGACCCGCACGCGGTAGCCGATCCCGTTGGAGGACCACGAGTCGGGGTCGAAGTCGCCGTCGGCCTCCACCAGCACGCCGCTGACCGGCACGTCGTACGCCGGCGCCTCGCAGTAGACGTCGTTGAGGATGCACACCGCCACCGACAGGTGGAGGAGGTGGCCGCCCGTCAGCTCGGCGAGAATCGCCACGCCCTCCTCGGTCCAGGCGTGCGGCAGCGTGACGCCGCCGTCGGGGCGCAGGCTGCCGGCACCCGCCGTCACGGCGAACCGGCGCGCACCGATCTCAGCCATAGACGGTCTCCCCGCCTGCGGAGTCCTTGCCGATCTTGCGGGCCAGGTAGAGGCCCTCGAGCGCCAGCTCCAGCGCCGAGGCCCTGCTCCCGTCGGTGTGCGCGTCGAGACGGTCCATCACCTGGTCGTAGAGGTCGCTCTCGCCCAGGCGCGGCAGCCCGGCCAGGAAGTCGAGGGCCGTGACCTGCTCACCTGTGGTGACCAGCGCACCCGCCTCGATCGCGTCCACGAGCAGCGCGAAGTCGATGCCACGCAGCCGGTGGCGGACCGTCTCGGCGGTGGCGGTGCGCTGGAGGTGGGTGAGGATCTCGGTCTCGCGCCCCTCCTCGCCGGTCTCGAACTCCACCTTGCCGACCAGGACCGCGACCGCCGCCTCCAGGTCGACCACCCGCGCGACCGCCTCGGGCTCCCCCTGTGCAGTCGCGCGGTGCAGCGCCGAGGCGGCCATCGTCTCCGCGCCGGCGATCGCGAACCGGGCCGACACCCCCGAGCGCTGGTCGACCGCCGACGACTCGCGCAGCGCCCGGGTGAAGCGGGCCAGGATCTCGACCAGGAAGTCGGGCACGTCGGCGACGAGGTGCGCCTCCTGACGGACCACCGCCACCTCGTCCTCGAGCGCGACGGGGTAGTGGGTGCGGATCTCGGCGCCGAACCGGTCCTTCAGCGGGGTGATGATCCGGCCGCGGTTGGTGTAGTCCTCGGGGTTGGCGCTGGCGACGACCAGCACGTCGAGCGGCAGCCGTAGGACGTAGCCGCGGATCTGGATGTCGCGCTCCTCCATCACGTTGAGCATCGCCACCTGGATCCGCTCGGCCAGGTCGGGCAGCTCGTTGATGGCGACGATGCCGCGGTGGCTGCGCGGGATGAGCCCGAAGTGGATGGTCTCGGGGTCGCCGAGCGTGCGGCCCTCGGCGACCTTCATCGGATCGACGTCGCCGATCAGGTCGGCGACGGAGGTGTCGGGGGTGGCCAGCTTCTCGGCGTACCTCTCGGAGCGGTGCCGCCAGGCGACCGGGAGGTCGTCGCCGAGCTCCGTGGCGCGGCGGCGCGACTCCGGGCTGATCGGGTCGAAGGGGTGCTCGCCCAGCTCCGAGCCGTCGATCACCGGTGTCCACTCGTCGAGCAGACCCACCAGGGTGCGCAGGAGGCGGGTCTTGCCCTGGCCGCGCTCGCCCAGCAGGACGACGTCGTGGCCGGCGATCAGGGCTCGCTCGAGCTGCGGGATCACGGTGTCCTCGAAGCCGTGGAGGCCGGGCCAGGGGTCCTCGCCGTCGCGCAGCCTGGCGAGCAGGTTGCTGCGGATCTCCTGGCGCAGGTGCTGCTGGACATGGCCCGTGGCGCGCAGCTCGCCGAGGGTGCGGATCGTGGGAGCGTCGGTGGTGATCTGCGAGTGAGGGTTCACGGTCACGGATTCACGCTACTGCCGCGCGGCAAGGGGTGGGTGGGCGCGCGGCGGGCCCGGTCACAGGTCGGTGGCGCCGTCGATGCTCTCGCGGATCAGGTCGGCGTGGCCGGCGTGCCGCGCGTACTCCTCGATGAGATGGACCAGGATCCAGCGGAGCGTGATCGGCTGCTCGGTGCGAGGGCTCACCGCGACCGACCGCGTGTCGAGTCCGTCCTTGGCCAGCCCGCGGTCGATCGCCGCGTCGGCCAGGGCGAGCGAGTGGTCGAAGAGCGCGAACAGGGCGGCCGGCGCGTCGTCCACGGCGGAGTGCCAGTCCCAGTCGGCGTCGGCGTCCCAGTCGGCGCTGGCCCACGGCTCGCCCAGCTCGCCGCCGTCCATGCGCTCGACCAGCCAGCTCTCCTCGACCAGGGCGAGGTGCTTGAGCAGCCCGCCGAGCGTCATCGTCGACGGCGGCAGCGCCCTCGCGAGCTCGTCCTGCGTCAGCCCCTCGGCCTGGCGCCGCAGCGTCGCCCGGTAGTAGTCGAGGAACGCCCGCAGCATCGTCACCTCGTCGGCAGCATGCGGCGGGTAGGTCTTCTGGG
Source organism: uncultured Nocardioides sp. (assembly GCA_964591845.1). GTDB lineage: Bacteria > Actinomycetota > Actinomycetes > Propionibacteriales > Nocardioidaceae > Nocardioides. Next base: position 2,835 of record CAZQCA010000194.1, on the reverse strand, counting down.
TCGTCGGTTCGGCCATGGCAGCACCGTAGGTGCCACCCGCAGACGGCCGCCACCGGATAGTCCAGTGCGTTTCGGTTGCCCATCGCCCCTTTCCACAACGGAAACGCACTGGACTATCCGAAAAGCTGTGGATCTACGATCGGCGGCATGCGCCGGCTTCCTTCGTACGACGAGGTGACCGCGCTGCCGGGTGGGGTGCGGCAGCCGGTGCCGCCGGAGTACGGCGACGACAACGGCCACCTCAACGTGCGCCACTACCTCGGGCTGTTCGACGACGCGGAGTGGGTGCTGTTCGAGGAGGTCGACCTCGGCACCGACCACGCCCGGGCCGGCATCGGCGGCATCTTCGCCCTCGAGCAGCACCTCACGTATCGGCGCGAGGTGGCGGTCGGCGACGACGTCAGCGCGCACGTCCGCCTGCTCGGGCGCAACCAGCGGATGATCCACTTCGTCAGCTACCTGGCCAACCACACCCGCGGCGAGGTCGCCGCCGCCATGGAGGCCCTCAACTGCTACGTCGACCTCGGCACCCGTCGCCTCGCGCCCATCCCCGACCCGCAGGCGAGCGGCCTCGATCGCTACGTCGAGCGCGCCGCGGCACTGCCCTGGCAGCCGGACCTCACCGGGCTCATCGTCCTCACGTGAGCCGGCCGGTGGCCGGGTCGCGGGTGGTGACGCAGTAGACCAGCCCGGCCGGGTCGGTCATCGTCGTCCAGAACTCCTCGTCGACGCCGACCGTGGCGCCGAGCCCGGCATGCCTCGCGACCTCCGCCTCCCGATCGGTCGCCCCGAGATCGAGATGCGCCGCGACCGGCCCCTCCTCGCGGTCGAGCCGCTGGACCAGCACGTCGAGCGCCCACTGACCCGGAGGCCGCAGCCAGGAGAACTCCGGGCGCCGCACCAGCAGCTCCGGCGTCGCCTCGAGCACCTCCGCCCAGAACGCCGCCTCCACGTCGTACGACGTCCGCGGGAGGTCGAGGCAGACCTGGTAGACCATGCTGCGCTCGACGCCGAGCCAGGTGACCGGCGAGGGGCGCCGTGCCGCCGGGTGCGGGACGAAGCAGAACACGAAGCCGCCCGGCGAGCGCAGCACGACGTGCCCGCCGTCGGCCACCACCTCGGCCCCCAGGGTGGCGGCCCGGTCGGCCGCCGCCCGCGGGTCGCGCACGTGCACGTCGAGATGGACCCGACCCGGGCCGTCCCCGACCCTCTGCACCCGGAGGTAGTCGTCGCCGTCGGGCGGCACCAACGTCGCGAACTCACCGTGGTCCCCGCGCGGCGCCGACACGGCGAAGCCGGTGACGTCGCGCCAGAAGGCCGTCCCCGCCTCGAACGTCTCGCGAGGAAGGTCCAGGAACGCCGACAGCCAGAACGGACTCCAGGGGTGCACCGGCCCAGGCTAGAGGCGGGAGCCCACTAGGGTGCAGCCATGTCACGCGAGGCGTTCATCGAGGCGCTGTGCGCCCCCGAGCTGGCCCCCATCGTCGACCTCGTCTGCTGGGTGGAGGACGGGCCCGACGGCACGCGGGTCCCCTACGCCGCCAACAGCGTCGGACGGGTGCGCTTCCACCTGGACGGACCGGCCGAGGTCCTCGCCGGCGGCAACCCGATCGGCAGCGAGGACCCCCTGGCGTTCCTGCCCTACGAGCGGGAGCTGGCCGACCCGTCACCGAGGCGCTCGACCGACAACGCCTACCCCCTCGCCGCGCGCCGCCTGCTGTCCTTCTTCGCCGATCCCGACCGCAGCCCCGACCTCGCGATCGTGCACACGCCGCGGCACTTCTTCCCCGACGAGGGCGGACACGTGGGCGAGCACGGCTCGCTCGACGTCATCCAGTCGCGGGCGCCGTTCATCCTCAGCGGCGCCGGCGTGCATCGGCTCGGTCACGTCGACGACCACGCGCGGCTGGTCGACGTCGGGCCGACGCTCGCGCACCTGGTCGGCGTACCCGAGGAGGCTCTGGTCGACGACCACGGAGCCGCGCTCGACGGCCACCCCCGCACGGAGTGGTACGACGGCGCCACCGCGCGCTCACACGTGATCGGGATCCTCTGGGACGGCGGTCACTGCGGCGAGGTGCTCCACCTCGCGGAGGCCGGCGAGCTGCCGGGCGTGGCCCGGCTGATCGAGCGGGGCCTCGCGCTCCGGGGCGGCGCGGTGGCGGAGTTCCCGAGCATCACGCTGACCAACCACACCGCGATCCTGACCGGGGTGGGACCCGGTCGGCACGGGGTGATGGGCAACGTCTACTTCGACCGCGCGACCGGCGAGCGGGTCGTCCCCAACGACCAGAGCACCTGGCACCGCAGCGCCGACTGGCTGCGCCCCGGCGCGCGCACGATCTTCGAGACGGTCAACGACCACCTCGGCGCCTCCGACCGGCCGCGCACGGCCAGCGTCGACGAGGCCATCGACCGGGGAGCCGACTACTCCACGATGGCGATCATCCGCGCCTCCGGGGAGAGCGGCGCCGACGCGCTCGACGACGCCCTGCCCGACCCCGACTCCTCGCCGTTCCTGGGCGACCCGGCCTACCTCGAGGACGGCTACTTCCGCTGGGGCGTGCGGGTCGACGATCTCGGGCTGCAGCAGATGCTCGACCTGTGGGCCGACCCGGGGACCGCGCCGGTCCTCACCTGGTGGGCCAACGTGGTGACCGACGGCGGGCACCACGGCGGCGGGCCCCGGTCCGACATGGCCAGGGACTCGCTGCGGCAGGCCGACGCGCGGCTGTCGGCGTTCCTCGACCATCTCGAGAGGCTCGGCGTCCTCGACGACGTGACGATCCTGCTCACGGCCGATCACGGCTTCGAGGGCTCCGACCCGACCTGCAC
>CAZQCA010000193.1:0-6581 GCA_964591845.1 uncultured Nocardioides sp. | reverse complement strand
GGGCTCGGCCACTGAGGGCTCGGCCACTGAGGGCTCGGCCACTGAGGGCTCGGCCTCGACAGCCGCGGCGTCGGCAGGATCCTCGGTGCGGGTGCCCGGGAAGGGCACGGTGTAGCTGACCACGGCTTCGCCTCCTGGGGAAGGGGGAGGGATCGGTGGGCCGACCAGCGGCGGCATGTCGGGGGCGCTGCTTCCCGGGTGTCCGGGGGCTCCCCCGAACGGTCCGCCACCGCTCATCTGCACTCCTTCGTCATCCGGCCTCGTCCTCCGGCGACCGGGCCGGCGACCCGGTGCCCTGCGGCGACCCATTTGTCGACACGGCGACATCTGGCCGGTCGTTCGTCAGGCTAGGTCGGCGCCGGAGGCAGGAACAAGCCGAACCGCTGATACCCCCAGCTCTTTCTGAAATCTGTTGAGACGGTGTGGAATCGCCCGGCGTCTCGTACACACCCCACCCGCGCCCTGTGCAGAACTTGTGGACGACGGGAGGCTCGGGACAGAGCCGTCGCGGTCAGGCCCGGGCGTAGACCGTGACCTCGGTGGCCTTCACCACGAACACCACCTCCGCGCCGGGCATCAGGCCCAGCTCGGCCACCGACCCGGGGGTGACATCGGCGCTGAGGTCGCCGGCCCGGACCCGGAGGTGTCCGCCCTGGGGCTCGACCGCGGTGACGGTCACCGCGAGGGCGTTGCGCGGGCTTCCACCGGGCGCCTCGAGGAAGACCGACACCGCCGAGGGCGGGAAGACCGCGACCGCGGGCAGTCCCGGCGCGGGGGTGTCCTCCGCGGGCTCGCCCACCACCCGCTGCCCGCCGTCGGTGACGAGCGCACCGTCGTCCCAGCGCCCCGTCAGGAGGTTGAGTCCCGCGATCTCGGCCGCGAACCGGCTGCGCGGCTGGGTCAGGACGTCGGAGGTCACCCCCTCCTCCGCGATCCGCCCCTCCTCGACCACGACCACGCGGTCGGCCAGCAGGAGGGCGTCGAGCACGTCATGCGTGACGACGACCGCGGTGCGTCCGGCGAGCACCCGGCGCAGGGTCTGCCGCAACGGCGGCCGGACCGCCACGTCGAGCGCCGCCATCGGCTCGTCGAGCAGCAGCAGGCGGGGCTCCGCCGCCAGCGCGCGCGCCAGGGCGGCCCGCTGGGCCTGCCCGCCCGAGAGCTGACGCGGTCGGCGCTCGGCGAGGTCCTCGAGGTCCAGCTCCGCGAGCCAGTGGGCCGTCCGTCGTCGCGACTCGGCCCTGGAGTCTCCCCTGCTCCGGGGCCCGAACCCCACGTTGTCGCGCACGGTCAGGTGCGGGAAGAGCAGCGGATCCTGCGCCAGCAGCCCGATCGCACGGTCGTACGCCGGCACCAGCAGGCCGCGACCCCCGCCACCCACGTCGGTGAGCACCCTGCCGTCGAGGACCACGCGGCCGCGGTCCGGCCGCAGCAGCCCGGCGACGACGTCCAGCAGCGTCGACTTGCCTGCTCCGTTGGGCCCGAGCACGGCCACGGTCTCGCCGTTGGCGACGGTGAGCGCGAGATCGAGCCCCCGGTCGCGGACCTCGGCACCGACCTCGAGGGTCACAGGCTCCCCCGACGCTGCCCGGCGAGCCCGATTACGAGCACGGCGACGACGACCAGCACCAGCGAGAGCGCGACCGCGCCGGCCGCGTCGGTCTCGCGACGCAGGTAGATCTCCAGGGGCAGCGTCCTCGTGCGGCCCTGCAGGCTGCCCGCGAAGGTGATGGTCGCGCCGAACTCGCCCAGGGACCGGGCGAAGGCCAGCACCGCGCCCGACAGCAGGCCCGGCAGCACCAGCGGCAGCGTCACCCGCCGCAGCACCGTCGTCGGCCGGGCGCCCAGGGACGCCGCCACGGCCTCGTAGCGCTCGCCTCCGGTGCGCAGCGATCCCTCGAGGCTCACCACGAGGAACGGCAGGGCCACGAAGGTCTGCGCCAGCACCACCGCCACCGTCGAGAAGGCGACCTGGATCCCGAGCACCTCCAGGGTGTGTCCCAGCAGGCCGCGCCGACCGAAGGTGTAGAGCAGGGCGATGCCTCCCACGACGGGTGGCAGCACGAGTGGCAGCAGCACCAGCGACCGCAGCACCCCGAGCAGCCGCGCCGTCGAGCGGGCCAGGACCGCCGCCATCGGCACCCCGAGGAGCACGCAGAGCACGGTGCTCGCGGTGGCGGTGCGCAGGCTGAGCCAGAGCGCCTCCTGCGAGGCCTCGGACGTGATCAGCTCACCGAAGCGCCCCCAGGGGGTGCGCAGCAGCACGGCGACCAGGGGCAGCAGCACGAACGACGCGCCGAGGGCCGCGGGCAGCAGCAGCCACCGCGGCACGCCCAGCCTGCTGCGGGGGTCGCTCATGGCCGGTCAGGCTACCGGGAGCCTCACGCGGGAGCCGGGGCGAAGCCGGCGTCGCGAAGAACCTGCTGCCCCTGGTCGGACAGGACCAGGTCGACGAACTCCTGCGCCAGGTCCTGGTGCTCGGATGCGTCCACGGTCGCGATCGGGTAGAGATTCACCGCCGAGCCCGCCTCGGGGACCTCGATCCCCTGCACGGCGTCGCCGGCCGCCCTCACGTCCGTGACGTAGACGAGGCCGGCGTCCGCCTCGCCGGCCTGGACCTTGGCGAGCACGTCGGTGACCTTCTCCTCCTCGCTGGCGGGCGTGATCGTGACCCCGGCCGCGTCGGCGAGCGTCTGGGCCGCGGCCCCGCAGGGCACCTCGGGCGCGCAGAGCACGACCGTCACGCCCGGCTTGCCCAGGTCGGCCAGGGAGGTGATCCCCGCCGGGTTGTCGGCGGGTACGACGATCTCGAGGGTGTTGCTCGCGAACAGCTGCGGGTCGGACCCCGCCAGGTCGTCGGCGGTGAGCTTCTCCATGTTGGCCTCGTCGGCGGAGGCGAACACGTCGGCCGGCGCGCCCTCCTGGATCTGCGCGACCAGGTCGGAGGAGCCCGCGAAGTTGAAGTCCACCGTCACCCCCTCGTGGTCGGCCTCGAAGTCCTTGCCGAGCTCCTCGAAGGTCGCGGTCAGCGACGAGGCGGCATAGACGGTGATCGTCGTCTCCTCGTCGCCCGAGTCGTCCTCGGAGCCCGAGCAGGCGGCGACGAGCAGCACGACGAGGGCGGCGGCGGTGGCGGCGAGCAGGCGGTTCATGCTTCTCCCTTGACGGTCTCGACGATGACGTTGGTGGACTTGATGACGGCGACCGCGACCGAGCCGAGCTCCAGGCCGAGGTCGCGGACGGCCTCGCTGCTCATCAGCGAGACCACGCGGAAGGGTCCGCACTGCAGCTCGACCTGGGCCATCACCGGGTCGGTGCGGATGTCGGTCACCAACCCCACGAAGCGGTTGCGCGCCGAGCTCGACACCCCGCCCGGCACGTCGGGCGGGTGTGCCTGCTCGCGGGCGACCCGCGCCAGCTCGGCGCCGTCGACCACCTTGCGACCGGCGCCGTCGACCGACGACGCCAACAGGCCGCGGTCGATCCACCGTCGGACCGTGTCGTCGCTGACGCCCAGATAGACGGCGGCATCTCGAATCCTCACCTGCGGCATATGCGAAGAGTACGCGACGCATCTGCGCCGCAACAGCGCAGCAAGCCCCGATAGTGCGCCCCTTGCCCCGTGGGGGGCTACGTCCTCGTCAGCTTCGAGGCGTGATGCGCAGCAGCTTGTCGTCCTCGCCGTTGGAGGTGGTCACGTAGAGGGCTCCGTCCGGACCCAGCCGAGCCGCCCGCAGCCGCCCGAAGGGGCCGTTCACGGCGTCGGGGATCGCCACCCGCGTCACCGCGCCCGAGGGGTCCAGCGACAGGACCAGCAGCTTGGCCCCCTTGAGCGCCGTCACGACGAGGGCGCCGTCCCAGGACCCCCACTGCTCGCCGTCCAGGAAGGCCGCCGCGCAGATCGCCTGCGTGGTGTCGCCCGACTGCCACACCGCGGGTACGGCGTCGGGGAAGCGCTGCAGGTCGGTCATCGGCACGCTCTCGTCGTAGCCGCCCACGGTGCCGCCCTGCGAGGGATCCCAGCCGTAGTTGCCCCCGGCGACGTCGAGGTTGACCTCGTCGTTGTTGTCGGGGCCGTGCTCGGCGGTGAAGACCTGGTCGGTCCCCGGCCGGACGGCGACCCCTTGGATGTTGCGGTGCCCGTAGCTCACGACGTAGCGCTGACGGGGGTCCGCCGCGTCGGCGAACGGGTTGTCGGGCAGCGGCCGGCCGGTCGCCAGGTCCAGGCGCAGCACCTTGCCGCCGAGCGAGCCGAGGTCCTGCGGGATCGACCCGACGGCGGTGTCGCCGGTGCCGACCAGTAGTGAGCCGTCCGGCCCGATCGTGGGCCGGCAACCCGAGTGCCGCCCGCCGAGGGCCACCGGGAGGCCGGTCAGCAGGTCGCGGACCCGCTCCGCCGACGTCCCGTCCGCGCTGAGCCGCCACGTCACGAGCCGGATGTCGACCGGCCGGCCACCCACCTGGTGGTCCAGGCACGTCGTGAACAGCCGGGACCGCGCGAAGTCGGGGTGCAGCACCATGCCGAGCAGGCCGCCCTCGCCCTCGGCGTAGACCTCCGACAGGTCGGCGTCGACGCGGGTGACGCGGGCTCCCGGCTCACCCGACGACAGCAGGGTCAGCCGGCCGGGCCGTTCTGACACCAGCAGCCGTCCGTCGGGGAGGAAGCCCACGTCCCAGCCGTGCTCGAGGTCGTCGGTGACGACCTCGACGTCGAGGTCGGGTGCCGGGCCGCGCGGCGGCGCCGTGACGGTCGGCTCCGCCGGGGACGGCTCGGTCGTCGCGGCCGAGCCGGAGGAGGCGGTGGCCGTCGGACGGACCGGCACCTCGCCGGTGCCGGGGTCGTCGGCCGCGTCCGAGCACGCCGCGAGGGCGAGCACGCTCCCGGCCAGGATCACGGCGATCGCCCTCATCCGGCGACCCTAGCCGAGCCTCCGCAGGGCGGTCCCGAGCAGCACGGGCTGGCCGACCTCGTCGGTGGCGGCGAGGTCGAGGACCGCCTCGATCACCCAGTCGTGGTGGCCGGAGGGGTCCGCGAGCGTCTGCCGGACCCGGCGGACGGTGACCTCGAGGTCGGGGTCGCCGCCAGGCTGTGGCCCAGTCTCCGGGTCCCCCAGCCAGAAGTACGCCGGTCCGCGCGCGTCCGCGTCGGTGCCGATCCGGTCGTGCTCGCCGTAGTAGGCCTCCAGCGCCCGGTCCCACGCGGCCCTCGTCAGCCCCACCTGCCGGGTCGGCTCGGTCAGCGCGGCCGCGCCCCCCTCGATCCGCTCCAGGGTCTCGAGGTCGTCGCGCGCACAGGCCAGCACGCGGGCGAACATGCCGTTGCGCACCATCACCTCCAGCGCCCGCTGCTGCGACAGCGGCCGCGGCGCCGGGGCGCCGCTCCGGCCGCCCGGCACGTCGTCCGGGTGGGTGAGCGCCTCCCACTCGTCGAGGAGCGAGGAGTCGGTCTGGCGCACCGTCTCCCCCAGCCAGTCGACGATCTCGTCGACGGCGTCGCTGCGATGCGACTCGGGCACCGTCTGGCGCAGGGTGCGGTAGGCGTCGCTCAGGTAGCGCAGCACCAGCCCCTCGGAGCGGGCGAGGCCGTAGCGGCCCACGAGGTCGGTGAAGCCCATCCCCTGCTCCCACATCTCGCGCACGACCGACTTGGGGTCGAGCGCGTCGTCGGGGAGCCACGGATGGGTCTGGCGATAGGTCGCGAACGCGGCCTCCAGCAGGTCGGTGAGCGGCCGGGGCCAGGTCACGTCGTCCAGCCGCGCCATCCGCTCGTCGTAGTCGAGGCCGTCCGCCTTCATCTCGGCCACGGCCTCGCCACGGGCGGCGTGCTGCTGGGCGAGCAGGACCTGGCGGGGCGGCTCGAGGACCGACTCGACGACCGAGACGACGTCGAGCGCGTGCGTGGGCGCCTCGGGGTCCAGCAGGTCGAGGGCGGCCAGCGCGAAGTGGGCCAACGGCTGGTTGAGCGCGAAGTCCTCGGGCAGGTCCACGGTGAGCACGTAGCGCCGGCCGAACGCGTCGGGCTGCTCCAGGCGTACGACGACCCCTGAGCCCACCAGGCTGCGCATCAGCCGCAGCGCCCGCCGCGCCAGCCGCAGCTGCTGACGGCGCGGCTCGTGGTTGTCGGTCAGCAGCCGCCGCAGCACCGGGAAGGCGTCCTCCTCGCGCGCGAGCACGTTGACCAGCAGCGCGTTGTCGACCCTCATCCGCGACGGCAGCGGCTCGGGGGTGCCGGCGACCAGCTTGTCGAAGGTCTGCTCGGTCCACACGACCGCGCCCTCCGGCGGCTTCCTGAGCTGGGCTCTGCTCCGCTTCCTGGGGTTGACCTGGCCACCGGACCGGGCGTTCTTGGCGTCGGCCTTGGCCTTCGCCCGCTCGTTCTCGATCACGTGCTCCGGCGCCTGGACCACGACGTGGCCGGAGGTGTCGAAGCCCGCCCGGCCGGCGCGTCCGGCGATCTGCTGGAACTCCCGGGTCCGGAGGATCCGGGACCGCCTGCCGTCGTACTTGGCAAGCGCGGTGAAGAGGACCGTGCGGATCGGCACGTTGATGCCGACGCCGAGCGTGTCGGTGCCGCAGATGAC
>CAZQCA010000192.1:4536-6611 GCA_964591845.1 uncultured Nocardioides sp. | reverse complement strand
GAGACCGTGTCCACCGACTACGACACCTCCGACCGGCTCTACTTCGAGCCGCTCACGCTGGAGGACGTGCTCGAGATCGTCCACGCCGAGCAGCAGGCCGGACCGATCGCCGGCGTCATCTGCCAGCTCGGCGGGCAGACCCCGCTGGGTCTGGCCCAGGGCCTCCAGGACGCCGGCGTCCCGATCGTCGGCACCTCACCGGCGGCGATCCACCTGGCCGAGGAGCGCGGGGCGTTCGGCCGGGTCCTGCACGAGGCCGGGCTGCCGGCGCCCAAGCACGGCCTCGCGTCGTCGTACGCTGAGGCGCGCGAGATCGCGGCCGGCATCGGCTATCCCGTGCTGGTGCGGCCGTCGTACGTGCTGGGCGGGCGCGGCATGGAGATCGTCTACGACGACGCGGCGCTGCAGGGCTACATCGAGCGGGCCACGGCGATCAGCCCCGAGCACCCGGTGCTCGTCGACCGGTTCATCGACGACGCCGTCGAGATCGACGTCGACGCGCTCTTCGACGGCGACGAGCTCTATCTCGGCGGCGTGATGGAGCACATCGAGGAGGCCGGCATCCACTCGGGCGACTCCGCCTGCGCGCTGCCGCCGATCACCCTGGGGGCCGTCGAGATCGCGCGCATCCGCTCGGCGACCGAGGCGATCGCCCGCGGCGTCGGGGTGCGGGGGCTGATCAACATCCAGTTCGCGCTCGGCTCCGACGTGCTCTACGTGCTCGAGGCCAACCCGCGCGCCTCGCGCACGGTGCCGTTCGTCTCCAAGGCGACCGCGGTGCCGCTCGCGAAGGCGGCCGCCCGCGTGATGCTCGGCGAGTCGATCGCGTCGCTGCGCGCGGCGGGCGTGCTCCCCGCCACGGGCGACGGGGGAGACCTGCCCGGGGACGCGCCGATCGCGGTCAAGGAGGCCGTGATGCCGTTCAACCGGTTCAAGACGCCCGACGGGCGCACGGTCGACACCGTGCTCGGCCCCGAGATGCGCTCGACCGGCGAGGTGATGGGCTTCGACGCGATGTTCGGCACCGCCTTCGCCAAGTCGCAGGCGGCCGCCTACGGCTCGCTGCCGACGACCGGCCGGGTCTTCGTGTCGATGGCCAACCGCGACAAGCGCACGATGATCTTCCCGATCAAGCGCCTGGCCGACCTCGGCTTCGAGGTGCTGGCCACCCAGGGCACCGCCGAGGTGCTGCGACGCAACGGCATCCCCGCCACGGTGGTCCGCAAGCACTTCGAGGGTCTCGGCCCGCACGGCGAGCCGACGACGATCGAGCTGATCTCGCGGGGCGAGGTCGACCTGATCATCAACACGCCCCACGGCTCGGCGTCGGGCGGCTCGCCGCGCATCGACGGCTACGAGATCCGCACCGCCGCGGTGCAGAACAACGTCCCGTGCATCACCACCGTGCAGGGGCTCGGCGCCGCCGTGCAGGGCATCGAGGCGCTGATCGCGGGCGACATCGGGGTCAGGTCGCTGCAGGACTGGGCGGCCTCCGCCCGGCCGGAGTAGACCCGCGATGACGGCGTACGACGCGCTGTTCGCGCGCGTGCTGACCCGGGTGGACGCCGAGCGCGCCCACCACCTGGGGTTCGGCGCGCTGCGCGTCGGAGCGTGCGCGCTGCCCGGCTCCCGTGCCGGCGAGCGGGTGGACGCGCTGGGGCGGAGCTTCCCCCACCGGCTCGGGCTGGCGGCGGGCTTCGACAAGAACGCCGTCGGCATCGACGCCCTGGCCCGGCTCGGCTTCGGGCACGTCGAGATCGGCACCGTCACCGGGGAGCCGCAGCCCGGCAACCCCACCCCGCGGCTCTTCCGGCTCCCCGCCGACCGCGCGGTGCTCAACCGGATGGGCTTCAACAACGACGGTGCCGAGGTGGTCGCCCGCCGGCTGGCCCAGCGTGCCCGGCGGCGCCGCTCGGACGTCGTCCTGGGGGTCAACATCGGCAAGACGAAGGTGGTGCCCGACGGCGACCAGGCCGCGGTGCAGGCCGACTACGAGAAGAGCACCGGCCTGCTGGCGCCGTACGCCGACTACCTCGTCGTCAACGTGTCCTCGCCCAACACCCCCGGCCTGCGCG